>JAKEFD010000480.1 GCA_022616245.1 Gemmataceae bacterium | reverse complement strand
CAGCGTTTCTCCGGGCTCGCGGTGCTGATTGCGGGGGAGGATGCGAAGGTGCGCGCCTGGTTAGAGCAGAATCCGAAGTTCGTGCTTGGGGCGGAACGAATTGCGGACGCCGCTGAGGGCGCGCGCGACGGGGTGGAAATAGGCATCACTCGACTGGCCCCGCTTCCTCACGGGCGCGGCTCGGACATCACGTCGGCGACGGATGATTGGCCATTTTTGTATTTGCGCGAGCCGATGCTGCCGGATTTGACGGTGCGCGGCATGGCGCTGTTGCTTGTTCTAGCCTTTGTATTGCTGTTTGCGTTCTGGCCTGGCGGACAGGATCGGAATCCTATCCTACGGAGCGAGCGCGGCTCGGACGTGCTGATGTTTTTCCTAGGCGCGGGCTTCATGCTGGTGGAGACGCGCGCCATCGTGCAGGCAGCGCTGGTTCTGGGCAGCACGTGGCTCGTCAATGCGATGGTGTTGCTTGGAATTCTGCTTCTCATGATCGGCGCCAATGTGTTCTACCTGGTGCTTCGACCGACTAAGCGCTGGCCGTGGATTGCGGGGCTGTTCTTGTCCTTGTCTGCCGGCTGGTTTCTGACTATCCCCGACGATTGGCCGCGCGGCGCTTTTCTATTGGGGACGTTTGCCGTGCTGGTCAGTCCGATTTTCTTTTCAAGCGTTTTGTTCGCAAGTTACTTTGCAACCAGCGAGGCCGATCGAGCGCTCGGCTGGAACATCGCGGGTGCGGTGGCGGGCGGCTTGCTCGAGAACTTGTCTTTGATGCTTGGTTGCCGCAACCTGCTGCTAGTGATCGCCTTACTATACGCGACGGGCCTCTCGGGAGGCAGGTTCACAACCGGGCGGCTTGAGGTGACAGTCAGGCGAGCTTAGTGAGAGGGGGGGTGTCACCGATTTGCACACAAATTGCACAGAAATGCGAGTCGTTGTCGCCCAAGGAGTTACGGCCAGAAGCCTCGTCTCTGTGCAGTTCGCTACCTTCGCCGCCACGTCCCGCTCTCCTTAGTTACCTCCATTTGAACCATGCCTCTCGGAAAGGTCATCCGTTCGCCGGATTTGCGGGGAATAGTGCAAACTAACAATAAGGAGGAGTATGCCTATGCACGAGTTGGCAAGAACGATGCATTTTTTTGACGTAAGTCGTTGATATGTGAGGCCTGGCCCGTTCTTGCCAACCAAGTGCAAAAAGTGGCAAGAACGAGCCGTTCTTGCCACCTGCACTAAAGCGTGGAGCGTGGGAATCTCCAGAGATCTCAAAACGGCGACTACTCGCTTTCTCACGGGCCCGGCTCTCAAAAAAAAACACTGACCAACCGTTTTTGCTGGAAATAGCTATTCCGTTGATGTAACCTGCTTGAAAACCGACACTGGACGCTGCCGTGCTCTACTTACTTTCCCAACAGGGAACCAGGCATTGCGATGGCTTTTCACGCCGCGAGATCCTGCGCGTCGGCGCTTTGGGTCTGGGCGGATTGACGCTGCCCGGCCTCTTGCAGCTGGAACATCGTGCGGCCGCGGCCGAGACTCCGAAGCGTCATGCGCGGGCTCGCTCCGTCATTATTCTCTTCCTCAACGGCGGCCCGTCGCACCTTGACATGTGGGACCTCAAGCCCGAGGCCCCCGAGGAAATCCGCGGCACCTTCACGCCCATCGACGCGAACGTGCCCGGCATCCGCATCAGCGAACATTTGCCGCGCATGGCGCGGGTGATGGACCGCTGCGCCATACTGCGCGCGGTGAGACACACGACGGGAAACCACCCGGCCGCATCCTACTGGATGATGGTTGGCAGCCCGATCGCCCGGCTCGCGCCGCAGGTGGCGACCATGAGCCGTGAGGATCGGCCGCACCCCGGTTCGGCGCTGGCGCGGTTTCTCGCTCCGCCGGCAAATGTGCCCGCCTTCGTCATGGTCCCAGAAGCGATTTCGCCGGTCGGTCCCGAGCGGCCCGGCCAGCACGCCGGATTCTTGGGCGCGGCCTATGATCCGTATCGCGTCAACAGCGACCCCAACAGCGCCAGCTACTCGCCTGGCTCATTGGGCCCGGCCAATGGCGTCAGCGGCCAGCGCTTGGACATGCGGCGGCGTCTTTTGAATCAAGTCAGCCAGCAAGCACGCCACCTGGAGCAAACCGCCGTCGCGCAGACTCTCGATCCCTATTTCACGCGCGCCTTCGATTTGTTGTCGAGCCAACTGGCCCAGCGCGCCTTCGACGTCGCCGCGGAGTCCGAGCGCACGCGCGAGCGCTACGGCCGGCATATCTTCGGGCAATCGGCCCTGTTGGCCCGACGGCTGGTGGAAGCAGGCGTGCGCCTGGTCCACGTCAACTGGGTGCGGCACGACAACGGCCCAGGCGGCCAAGGCTACGACAGTCACCGCGACCATTTGAATTGGGCCCGGACGGAATTGCTGCCGCCGACCGACGCCGCCTTCGCCGCGCTAATCGAAGATCTTAGCGAGCGCGGATTGCTTGACGAAACGCTGGTGATAATGATGGGCGAGTTTGGCCGCACGCCGCGTTTCAACAGCGCCGGCGGCCGCGACCACTGGCACCACTGCTTCAGCGCCGTTCTGGCGGGCGGCGGCATCCGCGGCGGCCTGGTCCACGGCGCTTCCGACCGTATCGGCGCCTACCCAACCGCCGGCCCCGTCAGTCCTCAGGATCTTACTGCGACGCTGTACCACCTCCTCGGCGTCGATCCACACACCACCGTTCACGACCTGCAAAACCGGCCTTACGCGCTGGTGGAAGGCACGCCGATCGAAGCAATTCTTCGGTCCTGACGCCCTAGTCTTTTAATTCACGCACGAAGATATTGGCGAATTCGAGCGGATCGCCGTGGTGTTGCAGGGCAATCGGTCCGCGCGCAGGTACGCCGGGCAGGTGAGCATTCTCGATCACCGTCTTGCCGTTGAGCACGACGGTGAGGCGGTCGCCTTTCATCGTGATGAGGAAGCGGTTCCATACTTTCGGCTTGTTGTCCGCTTTCACTTTGGGAGTGACGCCGGCGCGGACTTCGGGCGGCTGCTTTTTGTCCATGCGGTAGCTGTAGACTTCGCCCGAGCCGATCGGCCAGGACCAGATGTTGATCTGGGCTTTGCCCGAGCCGCGCAGATAAATCCCACTGTCGCCGAAGTCGTCGATCTCGATCTGCTTGTCTTTGCCGTCGGCGCCTTTTTCGTGGTCGCCATTGGGCAGGATGACGGGGATCATTTTCTTTTTCGGTTCGCCCATGAGCCGCCAATCGACGACGAGCTGGAAGTCGCCGAATTCCTTTTCGCTCCACAGGTTCTTGTCCTTGGCTTCGCTCTTGCCGTCGTACACCAAGCGCCAGTCGGTCGGTCGCCAGTGGCCCTCGTGGCCTTTGTCCTGCTTCCAGCCCGAAAGGTCGATGCCGTTGTACAGACTGACAAAGCCCAATGCTTCGTCCGCTGTAACCTTCGGGCTGGGCCGCGTGCTGGGCAATTCCTTGATGCGGATGTTTTTGAACCAGCACTCCGCCCCTTCGGATTCGAGGGCGAGATAGCCCTTGCGCGGATTGCACTCGCTGACGCCGGAGACTTCCTTGCCGTTGACTTCGAGCTTTATCGCGCCGTTGATGCCAGTGACGCGGTAGTGATTCCACTCGCCGCCGCCCTTGCAGCGCTTTTCACTCGGCAGACAGCGCTCGGCGCCTTTTGGGTGCGGCCGGTCCGGCTTGCACTTTGCGCCCCAGATACTGAAGATGTCGCCGTGGCTCGTGGCCCAGTCGGCTTCGAAGTTGACGAGAACTTGCACCTCGATGCCGCGCGTGTAGCCGGTGCCGGTGGCGGGAATGGGGTCGCCCCAGACAAAGAGGCCGGAGTTGCCCATCTTGTCCTTGTTGAGATGCATCCAATCGAACTCGAGGATGAAGTTCTCGTATTGCCGATCGGTGCGGAGAAAGCCGGTCGGCTTGCCCGTGGTCACAATCATGTTGTCTTTGACGAAGAAGGTGTCCGGATGGCAATTGACGTTGACCCAGCCGGACAGGTCTTTGCCGTTAAAGAGCGGTCGGAAGCCGTCGTCGCCGGCTTGGCTGGCGATGGCGAGAATGGGGAGCACAAGGAGAGAAACGAGCAGTCGGTTGCAGCGAAGCATGGCGTATCCTCAAAAAATGAGTCAACTGGTCGCGTAAAGTCTTTCAAGAATCTGGGTAGCCAGCTCACAGGTCGAATCAAATGAGGCTGTTGGCGGAAACAATGCCGCTCCAGCAGCAACTTCCTCTGGTCGGAAACGCAAACAACCAACTGTTTGCCGAACGGCTTCCACATGTTCAGCGTCGGCATCTTGCTCTTCCAACATCTCGACAATCCTTTGTTGCCATAGTGAGTCGTCTTCCCTGGGCCGCCAGGTAGTGTAATCCAGCAGCCGAATGGAAGCGAATTCAAAAACCGCCAAAACAAATGTCGCGCAGGTTAGGCCAAGGTTCGTGGGGCCGAACAAGAACTCGCCGGTTTTTTCGTCGAAGTTGTCTGTTGGCAAGCTGAATCCGTACGGAATGAACTTACCACTTGAGCGCCATACCTGTCGACATCTCGCTGCAATTTGCTTGGCGCGAGCGGCGGGAAGATTCATGTCGATCCAATGATAGTTTGGCGGAGCGATTTCGTCAGCCAACTGGAAGTGCCATTGGAGATTGAGGAAGCGGATGTCTGAACGTTTTTCGCGCCGATGGAGAATGCCCAAATGACATTGTTGATCGCTGATCGGCTTAATGGCGACTACGACGCGTCCCATTTCCGCCAGCGGGTTTTGGAGCGGGGAGTGTACGCGATCCATAACGCCAATCAGCCCTCCAATCCGTCAAGTAGTCCCGGTTCCTGCAAGCCGCGTCGTTCGACAAACGATTTGACCAGTTGGAAGAACTGGTCTCGCGACTTTAGCTGGCTGCGGGCTGGCGCCGTGGCCGTCAAGATTGCCAAAAGCACATCAATCGAGCACGACTCGACTTCGATCCCCTTTAAGATCTCGTTGCATTCCTCGAATTGACTCGCTCGAAGCAATTCATCCACGGAATCATAGATCAAATCCAATGATGCGTCATTGTGCCCAGCCCGATCGAGCTTGTTCGCGTAAGTCACAAACGAACCGTAACCTGGTTTGAGCAGCATTTGTTGCGGCATGAATCTGCCTTTCGTTAGCATCCCGTAACAGTATCTTAACGTACCAAAGCGCATTCTTTGGTACAACCATTCCTTCGTCATCCTGGTATCTAGCGTTTGCCCGTTAGATAAGGTAAAACATTCTCCATGGCGATCCTGATCACCCTTCAAGGTCCGGAGGTCGGTCGCAAGTTTCGTCTGGAAAAAGATTGCACGATCCTGGGCCGGCAATACGATTCGACCATTTGCCTGACCGGAAAGGCCGTCAGCCGGCAGCATGCGCAGATTGTCTGCCAGGACAAGGCCTTTCTCTTGGAAGATTTGGAAAGCAGCAACGGCACGTTTCTCAACGGCATCAAGCTGAACCCGCGCGCGCCCGTCCCCATCAGCGACAAGGACACGCTCCAAGTCGGCCCCTACGTGTTCGCGCTGCACCTCGATCAGGACGGCGATTCCCTGCCTTCGTCTGAGCCGAACTTGATCGTGCGCGAACGGCTTAGCGCCATCGGCTTTCAGCAAAGCTTGCACGGGCATGACCCGGCCTACAAGCTGCAAACCGTGCTGGAAATCGCCCAAAACCTCGGCCGTACGCTTGACCTCGACCTCGTGCTGGACAAGCTGCTGGAACAACTTCTAAAGCTGTTTCCCAAGTCGGACCGCGGCCTGGTGATTCTCTTCGAAGGGGACCGCCTCATGGTGCGGGCGCAGAAAGGCCGTGGCACAGAGGACGACACCGCCATTCCCTTCAGCCGCACGGTCGTAACCAAGGCGCTCGAAGAGGGAGCGGGCCTCTTGAGCGAGGACGTGCAGAGCGACGAACGCTTTCGGCCCAGCGAAACGCTGCACGGCCTGGGCATTCACTCGGTGCTGTGCGTGCCGTTGATCACTCCCGAAGGGCGTAAGCTCGGCGTCATTCAAATTGACCGATTCCGCAAGGGCGTCGGCTTCCGCAGCGAGGATTTGCAGCTACTGACGACGATCAGCTTGCAAGTGGCGGTGGTGCTGGAAAACGTCGAGCTGCACGCGCAAAGGCTGCGCGAGGAGCGCTATCTGCGCGAGTTGGCCCTGGCCCGCGAAATCCAGCAAGGGTTCCTGCCCAAAGAAACGGTCCCTGCGATAGCCGCCGACGTGGACGTCTATGGCAAGGTTTTCCCCGCGCGGCAAGTGGCCGGCGACTGGTACGATTTCTTCCCCGTCGCCGGCGGCAAGCTGGCGTTCTTCATCGGCGACGTGTCCGGCAAAGGCATGCCCGCCGCCCTCTTCATGGTTGCGGTCCGGACCCTGTGCCGACATTTGGCCAAGGAACACGGCGGCCCGGCGCAAGTGCTCACACGGTTGAACGCCGCCCTGGCCGACGACAATCCCACGTGCCTTTTTGTCACCGTCATCCACGGCGTGTACGATCCCAAAACCGGGGAGGCGCTCTTGACGTCGGCCGGCCACCCCGCGCCGCTGTTGCGCAGGGCGGACGGCATCATCACTCAAATTGGCCTCACGCCCGCGCGGCTTCTGGGCTACGACGCCGGGCCACTCGAATTCCGCGAAGTCCGGTTGCCTTTGGAAATCGGCGACCAGTTGTTTTTCTTCACCGACGGCATCCTGGAGGCCCGCAGCCCCGTGGACAAATCGCACTTCGGTCTCGAACGCCTCAAAGAGCTGGTGCAAAACTTCGGCGCCAGGCGGACTCTGGCCGACTGCGCCGCGCAGTCCAAAAACGCCATCGAGCTATACACCGGCTCCAAGGAACTGCAAGACGACGTGACCCTGCTGCTCATGCGCCGAAAGTAGGTTTACGTTTCGCGCTCGCAGCATCCCTCGATGCTGCATGTCGCGCTGCGAACGCCAAACGAAGAATCTACTTCAAAATGCCCTGGGCCTTCAAACGCGCCTCATCCTCGGGCGCATACACGATCACTCGGCGTGGGTCGATGAAGAACCAACACAAAGCCGCGACCATAAACATGCAACCGTAGAAGATCAGCGAAACGGCATATTTCGCATCGGCGTCGTCTTGACCGCCCGCGAAATAGACAATCCAGGCCACCAATGGCGCCGCGAAAAACGTAGCAAGGTTGCCGACGGTGTTCATCAGGCCGGCGACCGTGCCGGAGTAGCGATGACCGATGTCGATGGTCGTTGCCCAGCTTGCGCCCATCGCGCAATCCTTTACCATCGAGGCAACGCAAATGCAGGCAAAGGCCAGCACGATGTTGTCATTGGCCAAAAGATACGACATGAGAAAACAGACGCCGCCCAGCGCGTAGGCGACGATGCCTTGGAGCGTGCGGCCCCAGCGCCGGCCGAGCACGTGCACCATGCGGTCCGTGAAGAGTCCGCCGACAAAGCAGCCGACGCCGCCCAGAAAGAGCGGCATGCCGGCGGCCAACAGCAGCACCCCACCTTCCAGCCCGAGATCTTGGCTCAGAAACGGCGTTACATAGGTAATGAAGAAAGACCAGCCGGCGTTGCTGCAGAAGTACATGAAACTCAGGCACCAGAGCGTCCGGCTGGAAAGAATCGCCTTCCAAGAAATCGGCGGGGGCTTGGTCGAGCCGCTGACGCCTTCCTCAATGAATTGCCGTTCCACTTCGTTCGCCGCCGGATGCTCGCGCGGCGTGTCGCGATACCAAATTGAAAAGCCGATCACCCAGAGGATTCCCAGGACGCCAAGAAGCACAAAGGCGCCGCGCCAACCGGGGATGTCGAAGCCGAACCAGGTGTAATGCTGGAACGGATAGGCCAGCGCGATGATGAGTGCGGGCGCCAGCGCGCCGCCCCAGCGGCCGAAGGTCCAGATGAGGCCTTGTGCCCGGCCGCGCTCGCGAAACGGAAACCAGTTCTTCGCCGCCCGCGCCATGTTGGGGTAAGCGCCCGCTTCGCCGGCGCCAAAAAGGAACCGGACCACAAGCAGACTAATCAACCCCATTGCGAAACCGGTCAACGACGTGAACAGCAACCAGCACAAGACGATTCGCGTCAGCACTTTGCGCGGGCCGAATCGATCGCCCAGCCAGCCAGTCGGCACTTCGAAGGCCGCGTAGGCCAAAGCAAATGCGGAAAAAACCCAACTGAAATCGGTGCGCGAGATGCCCAGATCGCGCTGCATGTCCCCCTGCACCTGCATGATGCACACCCGGTCGATGTAGGTGATCATCGACAAGGTGCAAAACCACGCCAACACGCGGTAGCGCACGCGGGTGGGCTCGGTGGCCAAGACCGGTGAAAGGGGTATGTTCATGAAGCAAAGAACGGCGAAACCTGGAGGACAAAATGTCCACGGTACTAGACAGGCAAGGCGAGGTCAAACAAAACCAAATCAAACTGTCGCGGGCTGGGGTTTGTCCGGCTTGCGTTCCTTTGTTTCCGTTTTTTGCGGGCCGACAAACAGCCACTTCAGCCAAGAGAGTGCGCCGCGGACTTCTTCGGGCTTCAGAAACGCCATGTTGAGGACCAGCATCATAAACGAGAAGGTCTTGAGTCCCATGAAGATGCCGATCAGTCCGTGCAGCATGATTGCGCCCGACAGCATGACCCAGCGCAAGGACGGACGCCAGACGAGGAATGCGTAGCCGATCTCGAAGGCGAGGGTGAAGTAGCCGGCCGTCACGAGGAATAGCTCGATGAGAAAGGGACGGCGGGCCAAGGAGCGAAGGGTGAAATTGTAGATCTCGAATTGCATGGGTGCGAATTCGAAGTTGGCGATCGTGTACCAGACCGCCGTGCCGTTCCACCACGCCGCGCCTTGCAGCTTCGACACACCGGATACGAAGTAGATGATGCACAAGTGAATTTGCAAAAGCCGGATGGCGACGTTGGCCGAGACGGAGGGCATCGGAGTGGGGCTGTAGGAGGCCGGCGCGACTGCGGCGTCGGCCAAAGCGGGCTTGCCCCAGAAGGCGCGCCAGCGATTGACGACGCGGGCTTTGTTCTTGCTCCACCAGCGGGCGATCAGCCGGTCCACCGAGTAGGCCGCGCCGCTCGGGCCAATCGCCAAGTAGAGAAGCAAGATCACCATCATCGTGTCCACGCCGAACAACATGATCCAGGTGCGGTGGATGTACCAGATCGCGCACATCCAGGTGAGAACCGACGTGACGCGCGTGGCGAAGCCGATCATGAACAGGAAGGTGACCAGCACGACGCCGCCGTGAATGATCGCCATCCAGGTCGGATCGGTGACGTGGAACCAGAGTGACCAGATCGGCGTGCCGCGCGTGTAGACTGTCGACCGCCGTGGATCGACGCCGTGTTTGGCGATGTAGGCGTCGATTTTGGCCTGTTCCGCTGCCATCTTGTCGGGATGAGAGGACTTCAAGTACTCCGGCGGCGGCTGGCCGTATTTGGCAGTGTACGCCTCCAAATAATCTCTCTCCGCGGCCGTGCGCGGCAGCCGCAGGCCGAACAAGCGCAAGTCGCCCTTGAATTTCTCGCGAAACGACATCGTGTATTCCGCTTCTTGCTGCGTGCGCGGAAACGGCAAATAGGGTTTTTGCTGAAACGCCTTGACATAGTCGTTGAAGTATTTTTCTTCGAATGCATTGCCGGGCGTGGGTTCCGCGACAGGAGCGTGCGCATCGGTTCCGCTCAAGGGCGGGCAAAAATAGGGGCGCTCGCGAATGTTGTCCAGCCGGTATTCCAGGTCGAGCCAGGCGTGCTCGCCCACGAAATCCTGGAGCCTGAAGCTATAAACAAAAACCGTGTACAAGGTGATGGCCCCGCACAACAGGCGCATGATGCCCAGCACCGACGGATCGCGCGGTGTGAACCAGAAGCCGCTCCAGGCATTGGCCATGCGCGCCACAGGCGCTGGCAGGACGGTTTCGGGCGTTGGCTGTTTCATCAGCTATTCCTCTTTCGACAGCACATAGCGGCGTTCGCGTTCGCTGTAGCGGTAGATCCATTCACTGTCTTCCGCGTGCCGAAGCGCCCAGCAGCGAATATCGGAATTCTTGTCGGCAGTGTTTTCCCTGTTGTTGGGGAGCAGCCAGTAAAGGTAGGGGCTGTCGGCGTCCAACAGCTTGCCTTCGGGGCTGTATTCACCCATGTAGAAGGGGTGGTACAACTCCGGGTCGCGCGGGTCCGTCCCTTGGGCCATCCAGATCCAAGGCGCGATCACGTGGCGGACGCGGTAGATTTTGACGCTCTTGACCTTGAGATGCGGATGCTCGTCGTGCGGCAACCGGCAGGCAAAGCGAGCATAGCATTCCAAGTGCGCCTTGGATAGTGCACTAGGGGCGGCATATTGCTGCACGGGCGACAGGTAGTGTTGAAACGGAATGCGCAACGATTCGGCCGGCGCCGCCTTGCCGACCACAGCAGGGGTAACGACGGCAAGCTCCAAGCGGCGTCCGAACCAGGGAGCGAATTCGCCGTTGGTCAGGTGGGTTGAAGGCGTCGGGTCTGGAGTGGCCACGTTTTCGCTAATCGACAGATGACGCTGGTACTCCAAGGAGACAGCATGGCCGTGACGGCCGCGCTCATCCATGTGCGGAATCTTGTACCACTGTGCGTATTTGAGATTGACTGTTTCGTCCACGTAAAAGATCCGGAACCACACATAGCTCGCGGGTCCCGGCTCGGGGGCGTAGAAATGGTAGGCGTTGTTCAAATACATAAACTCGACATACGGGCGATACACGCGCGTCCAGAGATGGGAAATAAGCATCGGGGACGGCGGCGCCGCCAAAGCCGCCGTGCACATGCCGCCCAGGTGAAACACGATGAGCAGGCTGATGACGAAGCGGCGCGCCGTCTGCGAGATGAGCACCAGCGGCGCCGCCAGCAAGGGCACGAGCATGAGGGCCCACAGAAACGTCCGTATCGTGTCCCAATTCAAAGGCTGGTCAGGGTTGTAGAGCGCCCAGTGGCTGCAAAACGTAGTCAGCGCCGCCAGCACCAGCAACAGCGCGGTTTCCTCGCGCTCGCTGAGCGCGCTGCCTTCTTTGGCGCTTCTGAAGCACAGCTTGGCAGCCATTGTGTAGGCGGGA
Organism: Gemmataceae bacterium; assembly: GCA_022616245.1. Classification (GTDB taxonomy): domain Bacteria; phylum Planctomycetota; class Planctomycetia; order Gemmatales; family Gemmataceae; genus JAKEFD01. Next base: position 850 of record JAKEFD010000480.1, on the reverse strand, counting down.
ACGGTGAAGATCCAAAAAATCAGGATGGTGGCAAATTTCCAGGGAATGCCGTCGTGAAATGGTCGAGCCAACAATAGAAACGTGACCGCGAACGCCAGGAGCGCGAACGCGATGGCCAGGCCCCACAAAACGGGATTGCGTAGTCCAGGTGAGGCGCGGTCCAAGAAAGCAGATCGGGTACTGTTGAGGCGCAAGACCAACCCGACGCCGGTCGTGACCAAAGCGATGAAAACCAGGGTGGCCCGCAGTCCCGTCAGCGCATCGCCGGCCGCCAGCGCCCAGCCCCAGCCCAGGAAGGAAAGCACGAGGCCAACGATCGCGTAGGGCCATGGATTGGCGAGAGCCCAGTCGTGACGGGGGAGCGTGCGCGCTTCGGCGGTCATGGCGGAATCCCTCGGTGAATGCGGCGCGGTCCTTGTCCGGAAGCGAAAGGTGGGAGCTTAACCGGCCAGACCGAAAGGTGTCTTGGCGCCTGTTTCCTGTTAGTAGTAGGCACACTCCGTGTGCCGTCACAAGAAACGGCACACGGAATGTGCCTAATACAGAGATCATAACCGATGACGCCGGTCTCGCTACCGCCTTTGCGGATTTTCTCGCCCCCACGCGCCTGGGACGTGAAAAACCGTAAGGAGAACGCGCATTGCGACGAAACTTGCGAGAAAAAAGAAAAGACTCTACCTGCCGGAAGATTGGGTTCTGTGCGGGCATGCCTGGGCGGCTTTTAGCAAGAGTCCGTTTTCTCTAAAGTCCCGGGTGCATTCCCGTTTCTGCGCCTCCACTCAGGCCGCTTGGGCGAGACGAGCGCTGCCGGCGGCGCGGCGGTGTTTGCGGGGACGCGACCAGTATTTCT
>JAKEFD010000090.1 GCA_022616245.1 Gemmataceae bacterium | reverse complement strand
GGCAAACCCTGGTGGCGTCGCTGGTTCGGCTCGCGCTCGGAACGGGCCGCGGCCAGATTCCTCAAACGCCAAGGCTTTCGCATCCTGGCCCGCAATTTCACCTGCGACCTCGGCGAGCTCGACCTTATCGCTCTCGACGGCAACTGCATCGTTTTCGCCGAGGTGCGATCCACCGAAACTCATGATGACAATCGTCCCGCGGAATCCGTCGATCTGGCCAAACAAAAACGCCTCAGCCGGCTGGCGCTTTACTATTTGCAAAAGAAACGCCTCTTGAACCATTCGGCCCGCTTCGACGTCCTTTCCATCAGCTGGCCCGAAGGCTGTCGCCAACCAACGATCCAGCACATAAAAAACGCCTTTGAGGCAGTGGGCGACTACCAGGTCTAAAATCCGAAATCCGAATGTCGAAATCCGAAACAAATCCGAATTCACAAATGCAAAATCCGAAAAAAACTTCCCCAATCGAGTTTTGGCTTCGAGATTCGTATTTGTTTTGGTTTTTGGGATTCGTGTTTGTTTCGGATTTGCCGAGGTGATGATTTGAAGTCGGTTCAAGAACAACTGGCCCTCATTCGCCGCGGCGTGCACCAAATCGTCCCGGAGGAAGAGCTGGTCAAGAAGCTCGAGCGCAGCATTCAGACCGGCAAGCCGCTGCGCGTCAAGTACGGCATCGACCCCACCGGCATCGACGTGCACTTGGGCCACACGGTTCCCCTTCGCAAGCTGCGCCTGTTCCAGGAATTGGGCCATCAAGCGGTGCTCATCATCGGCAATTACACCGCCCTCGTGGGCGACCCATCCGGCCGCGACCAGACACGCGCCAAGCTCACCCAAGAGCAAGTGGAAGCGAACGCCCTCGATTATCTCAAGCAAATCAGCAAGATCATCGACATCGACAAAACCGAAGTGACGCGCAACGGCGACTGGTTCAAGCGTTTCTCCTTTCTCGACGCACTCGACCTTATGCGCAAGATCACCGTGCAGCGCATGCTCGAGCGCGACGACTTCACCAAGCGCCGCGAAAAGGGCACGCCCATTTACTTGCACGAGTGCCTCTATCCGCTCATGCAGGGTTGGGACTCCGTCGAGATAAGGGCTGACATCGAGCTGGGTGGGACTGAGCAGCTTTACAGCCTCCTGGTCGGCCGCGAATTGCAAGTCGATCAAGGACAGGAGCCGCAAATCTGCCTGACAATGCCGATCCTGCGCGGCCTGGACGGTCAGCAAAAAATGGGCAAAAGTCTGGGCAACTACATCGGCGTCGCCATGCCGCCGCAGGAAATGATGGATAAGGTCATGAGCATTCCGGACGAGCTTCTGCGCGACTGGTTCGAGCTGCTCACAGATCGCCCGGCCGACCAGGTCGCCGTTTTGTGCGACCCCACGCAGGGCAACCCGCGCGATTCGAAATTGGAGTTGGGCCGCGACATCACGGCGTCTTACTATGGGCAACAAGCCGGGGACGCCGCCAAGGCCGAATGGACCAAGAAAAACTCCCTGCGCCAGGACCCCAGCGACATCGAGGACTTCAAGCTGTCGGCCGCGGACTTGAGCGACGGACAGGTTTGTGTTTGCAAGCTGCTCGTACTGTTGGGCTGGGCGAAGTCAAACAACGAGGCGCGCCGCGCGGTCGAAGGCGGCGGCGTCAATTTTGGCCCCGACCGCACCAAATGCGCCGATCCCAAAGCCAACATCGCAGTGACGGATGGCTTGATCATTCGCTTTGGCCGAAAAATCGCACGCTTGAGGATCGACTGAACTTACGAGGTGCACCATGCCGGCCAAATTTCGCTTGGGCATCGACATCGGCGGCAATGACATCAAGTTCGGCGCCACGAACTTGGAGGCGGACAAGATCTTGCTGCCCGACCTTGTCAAGCGGCCCAGCCTGAGCGCCGAAGGGCCGCAGCGAACCATTCGGCAAACGCTCGACGGCATCAAAGACATCCTGATCAGCTTGCGCGGTCAGTGGCCGGATGTCGCCACTATCGCCGTAACAGTGCCCTGCCCGTGCACGTCGGACGGCGTAATTATCGAGGCAACCAATCTGGGCACGCCCGAAACCAAAAAGCTGTGGCAAGCCCCCTTTGGCGAATTGCTGGCCGCAGAAGTGCGCAAGGTTGCGCAGGTGTCGATCCCCGTGTTCGCCTGCAACGACGCCAACGCCGCCGGGCAGGATGATGATTTCGCGCGTTATGGGCAATCGACTAGCCCGCGCACCAACTTTTTCATCACCACGGGCACGGGCTTGGGCGGCTGTATACTCGTCAATGGCGCGGTGTTTTTCGGTCGCGGCCAGTCGGGAGAACTCGGCCACGTCAAGCCGGCCGTGCCCGCTCAGTACGCGGCGCGTTTCGCCGCCGACCCGAACCCGCCGTGCGGTTGCGGCGGCCGGCAGTGCGTCGAGGCACGGGCGTCGCTCAAAGGGCTCATGCGCCGGCTCGAATGGGCCCTGGGCCGCGGCGGCATCTCCTTTATCGAGCAGGACTTGAATGGGCGCGGCGAAGAATTGAACGGCAACGTGCTCGCGCAATTGAGCGCTCGCTTTCTGGAAAGTCCGCAGTCGGCCGCCTAGGAGGTCCGCAACTTCGCCGACCGTGAACGCGATCCGTTCTGCCGTTGGCTGCTTGAAGACTGGGCCATCATGATCGGCGCGTTGTTCGCCAGCCTGGCGCCGGTCCTGCACCCGGACCTACTCATCATTGGCGGCGGCCTGACGGAACTGTCGCAAGAGGCCCAGGACTGGTTCATCGGCATCGTGCAGCGCGTGTACCAGGAAGTGAACGCACAGACCACTTTCGACAGCAGCAAAGGCAATTGCGAAATAGTCTGGAGCATGAGCCAGGATCAAGGCTGGCGCGGCGCGATTCTGATGGCCTTGCGCGCCCAAGCCCGGACGCAAATCTAAATACGATTCTCGCGAACAATTCACACTTTTCTTCTCGACAACGCACGGACCGAGGTTTAGAATCCACGCGCTTGAGGCTCCTTGTGCCCCTCCCGGTCCAAAGTTGAGTCTCCCATGCAATTGGCTCACTTTCTCTTGCGCTGTGTGTTTGTAAGCGTCATCCTTACTGGCGCTGCCTGCTCCAGTGAGGCCGGCCTCAATGTCGTTCAGGGCAAGGTCCTTTCGAAAAAGCAGCCCGCTGCCGGCGTCATCGTCACGTTTCATCCCAAAGGCGGCGATCCAGTAAAGACGGTGCGTCCCACTGGTTTGACCAAGTCGGATGGATCGTTCACTTTGATGACCGGGGAAAAAGCGGGCGCCGCGCCGGGCGAATACACCGTGACTTTCATCTGGCCGGAAGAAGTGACGACCAAGAAAAAAGGAGAATTCTCAACCGAGCCTGCGGATTCGCGCGACCGCCTCGGCGGCAAATACGCGGACCCGGGCAGCTCCACCTACAAGGCCCAGATCAAATCCGGGCGTAATGAACTGGAGGCATTTGAACTGAAGTAATCGAGGCTGTGAATCTAGCCGGCATTCATTTCGTTGTTTTCTTGGGAGGAGAACATGCGAGGGAACCTTTACCAACGTCGGAGGGCGTTCACGCTCATTGAGCTATTGGTCGTGATCGCCATCATCGCCATTCTGATCGGCCTGCTCTTGCCCGCGGTTCAAAAAGTTCGCGAAGCCGCCGCCCGGGCCCAATGTCAAAACAACCTGAAACAGATCGGCTTGGCCGTGCACGGCTACCACGACGCCAACAAGTACCTGCCGCCGTGGGCATTTGATTTCACTTTCAATCCACGCCCCGCGAATCCTTTGGGCGACCAGCGTCAAGGCCATGCCGCTCTGAGCCTGATTTTGCCCTACGTGGAACAAGGCAATGTCTTCAACACTACCAAGCTGGAATTCTCCGTGATCGATCCCATCAATTGGCCGCCGAACTGGGGCGTCGCGCCCGGCGGCCTGACCAGGGTTCCCATTTATCTCTGCCCGTCCACGCCCGACCGCGTCGTCGATTACGGCCCGTACTTCGTTTCGCTCGGCCTGCCCAACAAGGGGCCGATGCTGTTGGGGCCGACCGATTACGCCATCGTGCGCGGCTTGCATGGCAATTTCCGAAGCGTCTGCATGCCCACGGCGCCGAACCCGCCCGACAACACCGGCGCCATGGGGCAAAAAGGGGCCATGACCCCTAACGGAATGACGCAAGCCAGGACCACACTGGTGCAACTAATAGACGGTTCCTCGAATTGCATCATTGTTGCTGAGGACGCCGGCCGGCACCAGATTTGGGCGAAGGGCAAGCCCGTCTCGCCAAGCGCGCCGGGCCAGGTCGGCTGGACGCTCAATTCCGCCTGGGCCGATTACAACACCTATATTCGGGTGCGCGGCACTGACGGCACCGGCACCATCATGGGCGGCGGTTGCTGCGTCGTAAACTGCAACAATGTCAACAATATCTACGGCTTCCACACGGGCGGAGTGAACGCCCTGCGCGGTGACGGCTCGGTGCAATTTCTGCGCGAATCCGTTACGCCGGGAGTGCTGGGGGCCTTGGTAACGCGCAATGGCGGCGAGGTGGTCCAAGAAAACTAGTGCTTCGTCTTTCTTAGGTCCGAGCCTGAGTGCCAGCGAAGGGCATGGTTGGTCCTTGGCTGGCGCTCGGACATTTGTCAAGTCCTAGTCCTTGGGTTTGCCGTCGTTCTTCTTGGGCGGCGGCGGGGCTTCGGGCGGGTCGGGGCGGAATTCAAACAAACGCAGCCCGGTAGCCGTGGAGCTAGTGCGCAGATTGCCGAGCACCAGCGCGAGTTGCGTCCTCAAGGCGGGGTCGTCGGCTGCGCTCTTCAAGGCAAGCTTCAGGTCCGCGATTTGCGCCCTATCGATCATCAGTCCGTATTTCTGTACGTGCCGATTGAGCTCCACCGCCGCGGGCAGACGCTCCTTGCCGCGCTTGGGATCGATGGCCGCCGCGGCCAGGCGAACTTGCGGTTCTTGTCCCGGCAGCCGGCTGAGAATCTCCAGCGCTTCCAAGGTCATGTCCGGTTTTTCGAGCGCGGCGACAACTGCGTCCTGCGCGGGCCGAAGATCATGTCCCGCGTATTCTCCGCGCGCCATGCGCCATAGTATGTCGAGCGCCGCCCGCGCAAGATGGGCACGCTCCTCGGCGCTGATCTTGGCCGCGGAGGCCTCGCGAATCTGCCCTTCCACCGTCGCTTTAATCTCTTCCGGCATGGTTGCCAGCACTTCCGGATAGACTTTTACATTGCGGTAGCGCTGGGCGACTTTGGCCGCCGCTTCCTCCTTGTCCTTCGCCGCCAAAAGTAGAATCGGCAATTGGCCGCTGTCCATGTCGGCACGCAGTTGCGTCAATAAATAGGGCCATTCCTTGTCGCCCTTCGTGAGAAAGTAAACGATCGCGTCAAAGTCCGCCGACTTCGCCAGTTGCTGAAAGATCTCGCGATTCGAGGGGACGAACACAGGCGTGTAGCCGGCCGCACCGACGGCTTTGCGAATCTCGGCGGTCTTGTCCTTGGCTGCGTCCACGATCAGGATTTTCGACCCATCCGCGCTGGCCAGAAATCGCCGCAGGATTTCGACGACGCGCGCCGAGGCGGTCGCCTGCGGCAAGCGCAACAGCGCCTTGACGGCGGCGAACTGCACGCGGCGATCGGAATAGTTGAGCGCCCGCAAGAGACCGCTGGGCCGGCCGCCCGCCGTCACCTTCGCGGCCACGGGATCGGCGCGTTCGCCCAGTGCTTGCACGGCAGCCAGAATGACCGGGACGTTGTCCTCTTCGAGGCCGCGTTCCAGGACGCGCGCGATGAGATCGACGTCGATGGCGGCCATGAGCTGCTGCAGGTTGGGCGGCGGCGTCTTGAGAAGCGCCTGGTCCATGATCGGATCGTACGTGCGCTCCAGCATCAGGGTTAAGAACGCGAGCTGCGCCGGCCCGTAAGTGGGATCCAAGTCGAGTGCTTCTCGCGCGTAGCGCAAGCCGAAGAACTCCTCCGCTTGCCGAGCGGTGAGCGCAATGGGTTTTGTCGCCAGCATGGTGCCGTCCCACGGCCAGATGCGCACGGTCTTGCCCGGCGGCATTTTCACCTTGTGCTGGTAGTAGCGCTCGGCCAGCTCCGTGAGCGCCGCTTTGGCCTGGGGCAGCTTGTCCGCACCCCCATGGAGAAAAGCCAAGAGCTCGTGGGCGCGCTGGCGCAGTTGCAACGGATACATCTTGCTCGCGGACAGGTGCCATAGGTATGGCACAGCGCGCTCATCGGCACGGCGCTTGAGGATGTCCAAGAGCGTCAAGCGCAGCTCGAGCTCCTGGGCATCCTTGGCGTCGCGGGCCTTGAGCACTTCCAGATAGGCTGGCACGGTGTCCGGATCGAGGAGCGTCATCGCCTCGACAATGCGGCCGTGCAGCGTCGAGCCGACGCTCAAGCGCAGCGCCTCGACGAGAAAAGGCACGGCCCGTTCGCGCGAACGCTTGAGCTGAACGAACGCGAAGGTGCGCTCCTCCGGCGTGGCGGCGTCCAATTGCTTGATGAACTTGTTGATGCGCTCGGGATCGCCCAGGTGCTTGTCCAGGGCCGCGATCAACCGATCGATGAGCGACTTGACGTTTTTCTCCGCCTCCTCCTGGAAGGGCGGATGATCGGACCACTTGCGAATGGTCTGCAGCTTGAGGAACGACGACATGCCCGCCGCCTCCTCGATGCGCAAAAGCTGCTTGTCGGTGTCCTCCGCCGGCTCTTTCGCCAGAAGCTGTTTGAGATGCAGCGCCGCCAGGTCGAACTTGCCGACTTCGACCTCGAACTTGATGGCTGCCCAGAACTCGTGCGCCTTCTCCGGCCGCTTGAAGAAGACCCGGTATTCTTCGTCCGCCTTTTGCAGAAGGGCTTGCATCGCCTTCTTGTCGGGGTCCGGTTTCTCCGGCTCCTGCGCGCGGCCGGCCATTGGGATGAACAACACGGATGCGAGGCCCAGCAAGATTCGGGGAGTTTCACGCACGGGAGTCGCCTCTATTTCAAGGGTTTCGCATGAAGTCGTTTCAGTGTTTTTGTCACGGGATCAACGATTACGCCAACGCTTTCCAGTGCCACGACGCCAAGAATCGGCTCAATGTTCGGGGGGCCGAAGATCACTTGGGATACTGTTTCATTTCCAAGAAACGAGAGTCGAGCAAATCCAAAGTCGTATTCCACCGTTTGGCCATTCGCCAGTTCGTAAACTTGTTTGCCCTCTGGCTGGATGCCGGCGGCCTCTAGTTTTGTGCGCGATGCCATGCAGTCGATTGCGCCTGTGTCCACCAGGAAATCGGCCTCATAAGGCGCACCTTGTTTTTGAAAATCACGAAGGGTCACGGTAACGTGTGTCAATCCCATGATTCCTCCTAAATCTCCATCTCCGGCCGCACCAAATCCTCAAACGTCTCGCGGCGGCGAATCAGCCGGTGCTTGGCGCCGTCCACTAATACCTCGGCGGCGCGCAAGCGGCTGTTGTAGTTGGAACTCATCGCCATCCCATAGGCGCCGGCGCTGAACGTGGCCAAAAGGTCGCCGCGCTCCACCGGCGGCAGGGCCCGGTGCTTTGCCAAATAGTCGCCCGACTCGCACACCGGGCCGACCACGTCCGAGAGCCGCGTGCCGGGCATGTCGGCTTCATAGTCCTCCGGCGGCGCGGGCAGTCCCGGCGCGGGCGCGACCGGCCAAATGCGGTGGAATGAGTCATACAGCGTCGGCCGAATCAGGTCGTTCATGGCGGCGTCCTGTATGACAAAATGCTTGCCGCCGGAATCCTTGGTATAAATGACCCGGCTGACGAGCACGCCCGCGTTGCCGACGATGAAGCGGCCCGGCTCGAGCACCAGCTTGCACCTGGCCTTTTGCACGCCGGGGACGATGACCTCGGCGAAGGCCGTAGCGGGCAGGGCTTCTTGCTTCTTGTAATTGATGCCGAAGCCCCCGCCCATGTTCAAGTATTCAATGTGATGCCCCTGTTGGCGCAGCTTTTCGATCAAATTCAGGCCTTTTTCAAGCCCCTGGCGATACGGCTCTACCGACAAAATCGGTGACCCAAGGTGCATGTGCAGGCCGACCACGCGCACATGTTCATGATCGACCGCCCGCTGTGCGAATTCGAGCACCGTGTCGATGTCGAGGCCGAACTTGACGCCTTTGACGCTCGTGTCGGTTTTGGCGTGTGTTTTGGGGGGCAGGTCGGGATTGACGCGCAGGGCCACGCGCGCGGTCTTGCCAGCGGACTTGGCCACATCACCCAAGGCAAAAAGCTCGCCTTCACTTTCTACGTTGAAGAACACGATGTCGTTCTCCAGACCATAGCGCAGCTCGGCGTCCGTCTTGCCCACGCCGGCAAAGACGATCCGGTGTCCCGTCCCGCCGGCCTTCAAGGCGCGATAGAGCTCGCCGGCGCTTGTGACGTCGAAGCCCGCGCCGTGCTCGTACATGAGCCGGCACAGGTTGACGTTCGGGTTTGTCTTCAGGCTATAGCAGACCAGCGGCTGCACCGGCGCGAACGCGGTCTGGATTTGCCGCAAGTGGTGCAAAAGCGTGTTCTGGCTATAGACGAAGAGCGGCGTGCCGTACGCTTCGGCGAGAGCGGGCAGGGCTACGTCTTCGCAGTGGAGGATGCGGTTGCGGTAGCTGAAGAGGTCCATGCGTCTTTGATCCTACTATCTTGCGAAATAAGTTTTCGAATCTAGATTCCGATCGTCAGGATAATACGAGAATTGCCAAAACTTTCCATCGTGGCCAAACACGGCGACAAACGTTCCGTGCGAAAACTCCCAATGCAAAGTGGGGCTGCGAGGATCACTGACCTCTCAGAACCTGTTTAACACTTCCACTCTCCGCGTCGACGTCGATCATTAAGTCGCCGCCACGGCGTCCGATGGGGTTCTTGGCGCCGTAGTTAATACGCCACACAGAAGCTCCATTCGTTGCGCACTCGTGGATGGAAATGTTGCGCTCCTGCGGATTCACTCCGAGCAGTTTGGCCTGCTTGTTGGCGGCTGCGAGGATTTGCGCCAGAGAAATGGCAACTTCGTCCTCAAGTACGTCTTTGGAAAGCGTCACAGCCATCTCAATCCTCCCTCGCCTTCAAAACATCTTGCGTTTCTCCGAGCTCAAACACGTGGCCATCGGGATCAACGAGAAAGATCCGGCTCTATCACGACATTCTACACCAGAGTCGCGTCTAACACCCTATCCGAGACCATCTGTTTCGTGAAGTCCTTTGCACGTTTTCCTTTGCTTCCATCGGAGACTCGGTTTACCAGGCCAGCGCGTTTTTCCTTGACCCACCGCAGCTGCCACCGATGGCGTCCTCCACGCAAAATTCTCCGGCCACAAGTAACTTTTGGCGCGCGCCGCTCGTCCCCATCGCGCTGCTCGTCCCCATCGCGCTGGCGGCGACGGCGGGCATCGTCCTCGACTGGCATCTTTGCATTCTCTTGGGTTCGCGTTTTTGCAAAGCCTTAAGTGAGAAAGAAGCCACGGATGAGCACGGATTTAACACGGATGAAGTGCGCGTGTGCCTTTTTCCGTGTTCAATCAGTGTTCCATCCGTGGCTTCATGAATCACTTCGCTTCCGCGGGCCTGACCTCGAAGTTGCCCTGGAAGAATCCAAGCCGGCCGCTGGGAGTGTTGGCGTAAAGGAGGATGCGATAATTGGTGAGGTTTTGCGACAGGTCGAAGCTGACCTGGGCCTGGCCGTTCTCGGTGAAGAGCGCGGGGACCCAAAGGAGCGTGTCCTGGTAGTCGTTCTTTTGCCGTCGCGACTGGTGCGTGTAGTTGGGCGGAAATTGATAGGACCAGGTTCCTTGCACTTCGCCGGCGACCTTCTTGAGGTCGGGGTTTTCCAGGGAAGGCGTTTCCACCGGCTGGATGACCGTGGTTTGCACAGGCGGGACTTTCGCCTTTGGCTTCTGACTGAGCGCCTGGAAGCGGCTGTGCAACTCCACGTTGCTGTTGTAGAAGTTCGCGCTGCGATCCTGACCTTGCGTGAGGCCCTGGATTCCGCCCGGCGCCTGTCCCGTGCCGAGCTGACCGAACTGGCCGCCTTGGAGTTGACCGCCGCCCTGGAATTGACCGCCTGCGTAAACCGAGTTTTGACTAAAATTGCCGCCGAATTGTCCGTAGGCGAAATTCTGCGCCATGGGATTCTGGCTGATGCGTGCGGTGGGCGGCTCCATGTTCTTGTCGCCTGCGTCGCCTTTCTTGCCTGCCTGGGCCGTCTCTTGCCTTTGGTCTTTCTTCTGGACGTCGGCGTCGCGGTTCAAGTCATCCATGGCGACGAGGTAGCCGATGGTGGCGGATTCGTCAGCCGCCGGTGCGTTGGGCTGGGCCGCTTTGTTGTCCGCAACCGGGGCGACAAACTCGGGCCAGGCCGGGACCGCGGCGACGCGCATCGGTTCGGCAGGCCGGGGCGTGTCCTCGATGTTGTCGGCGCGAATGACGGTGCGGCCCGCCACGAAGTAGATCACGACGCAGGCAAATAGACACGAGAACGCGCCTGCGAAAGCGCCCGTTGGGGGTTTCTCGCTCTTACGGAGCATGCGCACCAGGCCGATCGCAAGGAACACGGCGCCCGCCGCCAGCAACGACACGATCAGTATCCCCAGGCCCAGGCGCAAGTAGCCGCGCGGCAGGAATTCGTATTCCACGAGCGCTGCCTGGGCCATGCCCAGTTCGGCGTAGCTCAGGCCGCGCTCGTCCATGAGGTCCGAACGATCCTGGCGGGCCTTTTCGATGAGCTCGCGGATTTCCTTATCGAGATTGGTCAGGTATTGATCGCGCAGCGTCGCCAAGGGCGCGCTTTGCTTGTTGAAAATCACGGGAATTGTGACGGTGCGCGGATCGCCCTTGCCGCGACTGTCGCCTGCTCTGTTCCCAAAGCCGGACGTTTGCTGCTCGGCTTTTTCTCGGAGGCTCTTGGTCGCAGCGGGCGCTTTGGCATCCGCCTGTCCGCGCGCTTGGTTCTTGGCCAAGGCGACCGGCGCGTCCTCACGCACGAAGCGTCGCCAGCCGTTCGTTCCCAGGAACAGGTCCAGGGCTTCACGGTTGCGCGGGGCATCGTCGAGGCTGAGGTGCGACAGCTCTGGCATTTCGCCGAATTCTTCACCCAAGAGGAAATGATGCAGCAGACCGCGCTCCGTCCGTTCCGGGCGGCAGCGCTCATCGACAACGGCGGCCAGCATCCAGGCGGGCGAATTGGTTTCGACACGCATGCGCAGCTTTTGCCCGGCGACAAACGGCCCTTGGCCGTTTTCCAGCCGGCAGGCCAGATCGAGCCGCTCCTTGGGAAGGCGGAAAGCCAGCCGTTCCGCGATGGGCACCAGGTGGCCCGGGCTCGGGTCGTAGGCTGTCAGGCGAACCACGCCGGTGACGTGCGGCAAGAGGGACAACGACACTTCACGCGCGTGGCCGGCGACGTCGAGCAAATGCTGATCCACGATCTGTCCGCGGCACGTGGCCACGAGCAGCACCTTGCGCGGCGGGCCCTGGCAGCGCAGCACGGCGGTGAATGGCTCGGCCGCTCCGGTCACCGCATGGGGCAGGTGCAAGACGACACCCTGGGACTTCAGGCCAAGATTCTGGAACGGATTTTCGATCTCCTGCACTGCACCGGCATCGGTGACGCGCACCGCGTAGGTCTCGCCATCGACGGGTGTGAATGTGAACGAACCCTGACCTTCGTTCCGCTGGGAATCGAAGAGCACGTCTTTGCTCGAGAGCAGAATCACATGGCCGTCCGGATCGACGGGATCGCCCTGCGGAGTGCGGACGCGGTAATAAACCTTGTTGGGCACGCCGGCGATTAGTTCGCCGCCCTCCGGGAAGAAGTCGATGATTTTTTCGGCAGGGACGACGGGGATGGTTTGCACCAGCCGCGGGTTCTTGAGTCCGTCGTGCACTTGAATGACGATTTCCACTTCCTTGTTGATGCGTTGCGGAAGCCGGAGGTTGAACGGCGCGTTGCCCTCGTCGTCCAGCCGCAGCTGAACGGCATCGCTGGGCATGCCGGGCGCGGGCTGCACGGGTTTGCCGTCCGCGGTCAGGTTGATGGTGACGGCCTGGTTGGAAAGCTCGACGCCCATGGCCCTGCGGCCGCCGCGGAAAAAGCCTTCGACTTTGTCGCCTGCTCTATACTGCAATCGGTCCAATTCGATCTGCGGCATGTCGTCGTTGAGGATATCGACCGTCTTCGCTTGCGGCGTGAGAGAGACCGAAACGCCTTCGGCAGCCCGGACCTGGAGCGTGTATTGCCCGCCCGCAAGGTCGTTGGTCAGAGCCAGCTGGCCGCCGCTGATGCCGCCCGGCCCGGTCGGCGCGTGCACGGTCCGCACGACCCGGCCCGCGCCGTCGACGAGCTCGAAGTTGAGCGGAATCGGATTCTCCGGCGGCTTGAGGCTGAAGCGCTCCAACGTCAGGGAGCGGAAGAAAAGCATTTCGCCGGTGAGATAGACGGCCTTGTTCAAGGCGAGATGGGTGGCGTGCGTCGTTGTAGACCTGTGCAAGATCTCTTCCACGCGTGCTTTGGCGCCGGGTGTTTTGGCTTCGACGACGAGGCGGGCGTTGTCGCATGTCATGCCGGGCACGTGGACGTTGGCGACGCCGGTGCAGAAAAGGTTCTGATCCATTAGTTTCTTGTTGGAATTGCCGTCGAAGAGCTGAATGTTTACGTGCGCGTTTTGCAATTCACCTTCCGGGTCCCTGGTAAACAGTTGAAAGTTGGCCCCTGCGTCCTCGTGCAATTTCTGCGGGCCGACGACTTGCACCTGCGGCCACTGCGCCTGGTTGCGCTCGGCGCGGACGGCGCGTTCCTTTTCGACCTGACTCTTGAGCAGGGCGTATTTGCCGTCAAACGCTTCGACTTCCTTCTGTCGTATCCTGACGGTCGCGCGTTGCTCTATGAGGCCTGCCTGATAACGCTCGTTGCCGACGAGGGCGGTGACCAGGATCGCGGCCGCGGCGGCCCAGCCCACCCAGTAGCGTTTGAGGACAGAGCGGCGCGGCTTGAGATTCGGCAAAGGCAAAGTCGCGGGCGCTGGGATCTCATACGACGGCTTCTCGCCTTCGGTGCGGAGGGCGGGCTCAACCTCGACTCCGGGCGCGCTATAGAGCGGCACCTCGCGCATGACGTGCGCGGCCTTCGCGAATAATCCTTGCTGGCCTTCCGCCTCGCCGAGCGCGGCCTGGCACGACGGACAAACCGCCAGGTGGCCGCGCAGCTCGTCCGCCTCGGGCGGATCGAGCAGGCCGTAGAGGAAGTCCAGCAGCCGGTCTTGGTAGTCGTGGCAAGCGCCCATGTTACATCGACTCTTTCAGGACGCGCCGCAGTTTTTGCAGTGCGGACCGCATTTGCGTTTTCACGGTCCCCACCGGGCTGCGGCGCAATTCCGCAATTTCCTCATACGTCAGGTCTCCATTTTGACGCAGGAGAAAGACCGCCTTTTCCTCGGCGCGCAACTCCTTGAGCGCCACGCGCAACCGGTCGAGCGTTTCCTTTTCTTCGAGCAGCTCGGGCGGGGCCGGTCCCGCCGCCGGCTCGGGGGGCGGCGCGTCGCCGATGGTCTTGGCGCGGCGCCGCCAGGCGTTGCGCTGCAAGTCCTTGGCGGCATTCAGGCCCACTCGAAAAATCCAGGCGCGCATATTACGGACATCGCCCAGCGTTTGCCGGTTCCGCCAGCATTTGAGGAACGCATCCTGGGTCGCATCCATGGCGTCGTCCTGGTTGCCGAGCACGAAGTAGAGCGTGCTGACGAGCTCGGCGCGCACCGCGTTAAAAGCACAGACGAAACCATCGCCGTCCGGGCCGGCTTCTGTTTCCTTCGGCCGCACTTTCGTGGTGCTCACAGACCGGTTGCTCCTACTTCAGAAACTAGACGAAACGGGCATTCCCGCGGATTGCGCCGTTTCCATTGTGCCTTGTCGGGCAAGGATTTGCAACCTGAGCGGGATGACTATCCAACGGATGACTATCCAACACCTTGCGATCCCTGTTCCGATCAGCTAGAATGTACAGTGCCTTGGATCAGCAGTTGTCCAGTCGGTAGACTAGGTAAAGGGCAACCAGGAGCGCTGGGAGGCCCGTTGACGAGTAAGCCGACGTGGTGGAACACACCTCAGGTTCCACCACGTCGTTTTTTTTTGCACCGCCGACGCAACTGCACACTGGCCGCTTACTTCGAGTGATTCTCATGCCAAGCGACGCCCTTTACCCTCTGGCTTTCGACGCCCCTTCGCCGGCGGCCGGAACGGCGGACTACTTGGAGGATTCTTCCACTCAGCTGCTTATCGATTTTTTTCGAAACAAGGGGCTGGAAGCGCTCAAGCAGGAGGACCAGCGTGAAATCTGGTACGACGATTGGATTGACTACCAAACGAAGCACCAGCTATACGCAAGCGTTCTGTCTCCCAAACGGTATTCCAGCCTTGGAAATCAGTTCAACTTATTGAAGTTAACGCGTTTTCTGGAAACCTTCGCGTATTTCAGCCCGGCGCACGCCTACAGCCTGCACGTGTCGTTTCTGGGCCTGTTTCCCATCTTGATGAGTTCCAACGAGGCGTTGAAAAAGGAAGCCGTCGCGAAACTGGAGGAGGGCGGCCTGTTCGCATTTGGAGTATCGGAACGGGCCCATGGGTCCGACCTGTTCGCCAACGAGTTCACTGTCAAGCAAGGCCCGGCGGGCTGGGTCGGTGATGGAACGAAATACTATATCGGCAATGCGAACAAGGCCTGCATCATCTCGATCATGGCCAAGGAAGGTGCTGCCGAACCCAACCCCGCCCCAGCGCCCGCCTCCCAGGGGGCGCCCGTGGCGGGCGGCGTGGCCAAGAGATTGCCGTTCGCCTTCTTCGCGCTCCGGCCGCGCGAGACGTCGGCGTTTCGAAACCTGCGTAAGATCCGCACCCTTGGCATCCGCTCGGCTTTCGTCGGCGAGTTTGAAGTCAAGGGCCATCCCTTTCCAGCGAGCGACATCATTTCCCAAGGCCGCCACGCCTGGGACGCGGTGCTCGGCACGGTAAACATCGGCAAGTTCTTTTTGGGATTCGGCGCCGTTGGCATCTGTGAACGCGCGTTCGCGGAGGCCGTTGCACACATGCGCCGCAGGATCCTCTACGGAAAACCCGTCTTCGACATGCCTCACATCCGGGCCGCGACGGTCCTCGCATTCGCCCGGCTGACGGGGATGAAGCTCTACGCCTACAGGGCGCTCGACTACCTCCAGGCCGCCAGCCAGGACGATCGCCGTTACCTCCTCTGGAACGCCGTCCAAAAGGCCAGGGTGAGCACCGAAGGCGTCAAGGTCATGGAGCTCTTGTCCGAATGCATCGGCGCCAAGGGATTTGAGGCGGATACGTACTTCGAATCGGCCCTGCGCGAAGTGCAGATGATCCCTGGCCTCGAGAGCAGCACGCACATTAACTTCGGGCTTACGTCTCAATTCATCGACGCGTACTTTGCGACCCCCGGCAACGAAGTTGCGGCGCCAAAGTCACTCAGCCTGCAGCAGGTTGATCCGAGCGAGAATCCGTACTGGATGGAAGCCCGCGCCGGTAACGCGAAAACAGTCAGGTTCGGCTCGTTCCAGAGGGCCTACCTACCGCTGCGATCGGTGCCAAATGTCCGGTCGTTCGTGAAGCAGGCACAGGGGTTTCGCCGGTTCGCGGAAGGTGGAGATTCGGACCGTCGCATCGGTGACGCGTACTTTGCATGCCAGGTGTGGGCGTGCCACTGAACTTGCAATGTGAATTACTTCTTATCGCCCTTCTTTTCGGGGGCCTTCTTCTCCGGTGCCTTCTTGTCGGCGGCCTTCTTGTCCCCGGCCGCGGCGGCAGGGGCCGCTCCGGCGGCGGCTTCGACGCCTTCCGCCGGCTTTTCCTCTTCCTTCGCCTTCTTCGCCTTCTTCACCACTATCTTGATTACCTTCACCTTGGGCAGCCCGTACGGGTCGCGCCCGTCCGGCCAGCGCTCTTCCTTTTGCATGGTCGAGATGCGCTCGCCGCGCGTCAGCACATTGCGGGCGCGCTGCAGTTGGTTCTTGCGGCGAAGACTTTTATCGATGGACATGGAACATTCCTGTAAGGATCGGTTGGAAGGATGATTTTAAGTGTGAAACGGCACGATGACAAGGCGACTGAGTTTTTCCGTTTACGTTTCGCGCTCGCAAAATGCGTAGGTAATTCGCGGGTTGAAGCGAGCGCGAAACATAAACGTAAACCGTTACTGAACAATTTTCTGCAACTCCTTCACTCCTGCCGCGGGCCCTTCGGGGTGAGCGAAGATGGCACTGGCCGCCACCAGGACGTTGGCGCCGGCGGCCAACGCGAGCGGCGCGGTCGTCTTGTCGATGCCGCCGTCCACTTCCAGCTCGCAGTGCGGCGCGAGCCGGTCGAGCAATTGCCGCAGCGCGCGGATGCGCTCGGGGCTTTGGGGCAAGAACTTCTGCCCGGAGAATCCCGGGTAAACCGTCATGCACAGCGCCAGGTCCAGATCGGGCACATACGGCTCCAGAACACTTACCGGCGTGTCCGGGTTGATCGCCAGGCCTGCTTTTTTGCCTTCGGCGCGGATGGCGCGCAACAGCGGCCGCGCGTCCGGCAACACTTCATGATGCACGATGAGCGTGTCCGCGCCGGCTTTGACAAACGGCGTCAGGAACTTGGCCGGCTCGCTGACCATGAGATGCACTTCGAGCGGCAGCTTCGTCCGCGGCCGCAGGCATTGGACGACCACGGGCCCCATGCTGAGGTTGGGCACGAAATGCCCGTCCATGACATCGACGTGGATGCGGTGGACGCCGGCCGCTTCCGTCTGGGCGACCTGTTCGCCCAGACGCGCGAAATCGGCGGACAGAATCGACGGCGCCAGGTGAATCATCACTCCTCCAATCGAAAGAGCTTGCGCAGCGCTTCAAGCAGCGTGTGTCCGCCGGGCTCGGGGCGCTCCTGGGTCAGTGCGGAAATAGGCCCGTGCAAGAACTGATTCTGCAACAGGCGAAACGCTCCTTCAATATAGGCCTGGTCCGCCTCGGTCAATTTGCCGTTCAGCTTGCCCAGGAGCTGTTTGACGATGGCCTGGCGGCGCGCCTCGAATTCGCGCGTCAGCTGGGCGATCACCGGGCCGTGACGGCGGCGCTCCCAATCGGCCAGGAAGCGCGCCGCTTCCTCCGCCACGATCGCTTCGGCCGGCGCGACATGTTTTTTCCGGTCCGCCAGGGTCTGCTCGCGGATGCGCGTCAGGTCGTCGATGTTGAAGAGGCAGGCCCGGTCGCCGTCGTGGATGCGCGGATCGAAGTCGCGCGGCACGGCAATGTCGAGAATCACGATGGTGCCGTGGGTGCGGCGCGCCAAAACGTCGTTGAAGCGCCGCCGCGACATGATCGGCTCGGGGGCGCCGGTCGTGGACAGCACAATGTCCGCCTCCACGAGAGCGTCGTCGAGCCGTTCCCAGCCAAGCGCCTGACCGCCGCAGGACCGCGCCAGCTCGGCGGCCTTGTCCGCGCTGCGATTGGTTACCACGATTTTCTTGGGCCGTAGCGCATGCAGATGCTTCAAAGTCAGCTCGCCCATCTTGCCCGCGCCAATCACCAGCACCGTCTTGTCGTCAAAATGGTCGAACACCTGACGGACAAAATCGACGGCGACGCTGGACACCGAGACATGACCGTGGGCGATGCCGGTCTCCGTGCGGACGCGTTTGGCGACCGCGAGCGCCTGCTGAAAGAGCGCATGCAGAACGGGCCCCGCGATGGCTTGTTCGGCCGCGCCTTCATAGGCGCGCTTGACCTGGCCCGCGATCTGCCCTTCGCCGACGATGAGGCTGTCCAGGCTGCCGGCGACGCGAAACAAATGCAGCACCGCATCCCTGTCGCGGTGATGATAGAGCGAACCTTGAATGTCTTCGAACTTAAGTCCGTGCCATTGGGCCAGGAACTCAGAGAGCAAGCCGGCGTCCAGAGCGGCCGGGGCGGCGGGCCTGGCGACATAGAGCTCGACGCGATTGCAGGTGCTCAGGATGACCGCTTCGCAGCCGAAGCGGGCGTTGAGCTCCGCGAGCGCGGCGGTCAACCGGGCCCCTTCCAGGGCGAGGCGTTCGCGCAGCTCGATCGGGGCGGTGCGAAAGTTGCAGCCGGCGACCAGAAGGTTCATGGCCCGCCTCCCTGGGCGAAGGGATGCTGCGGCGACAAGAGGGCGAAGAGCAACAGGGCGAAAGCGACGACGGTGAGGAGGGCGACTTGCCGGCCGCGCGCGTGGGCGCCATAGCGCAAGTACAAGAGGATGGCGAATACGACCCAAAGACCCAGGGAACTAAGGATACGGGCCGTATCCCAACCTTGGAAGAGGGTGCCGCTTTGCAGCTGCAAGGCGATGCCGACGAGCAGTCCCGCGGTCAAAAGCGGAAACGACAGCAAGATCGCGCGGCGGTTCATCGCCTCGATCCGCTCCAGGCTATAGAGCTTCATGCCGGGCGTGGGCGGCAGTTTCGCTCGGAGACGGCGCACCTGGACGAGATACATGACGCTCGCCACGAAGCCGACGCACACGCCGACGGCGGCCAAGAGCACGAGCGCGCCGTGCAAATAGCCCCACACGCGCACGCCTTGAAAATCCTGCCACCACGAGCCCTCGCCGTCGCGTCCGGCTTCGGGTGAGAGTGCGGCGAGAACCACCAGCCCGAAAACCACCGGCAAGGCGAAAAGGCCCCATGCCAGCTTGTGATGGTGCACCGCTCCATAAAGATAGAAGACCGCGAGGATCCAGCCCAGAAACAGGAGCGAGCCAAACGGCGTGCCGAGCGGGATGGGCTGCACCCAGACAAAGATGGAATGGGCCAGGACGCCGGCTGCGCCGAGGGTAATGCTGGCAAAACGCAAGATTGGCCGCGGCGCAACCAGGTGCCACAGCTCCAGGGCCAAGGCCAGGCCGTAGCTGGCGGCGAAACAGAAAATGGTGACCTTTGCCAAGACTTCGCCCATACCGGTCATTATAAACCGGCTGCGCTATTTTGCGCGGGTGTGCCTGTTGGAAGGGCTTCAAATCAGTCCCGTATTAATGTAGGCTTTGCTTCTTAGTCGAAAAGTCCTCTCCAAAGAGTCCCTTCCCGGCCGCCTCATTCCAAGAATTTTGAAAAAAAATTCAAAAAGTTCTGGAAAAAAAGTTGGAAGGCGATTAGATTTAACTCACTCTCTTCTCATCCATTCTCATGATTTAGGAGAAGTACTTATGTTGGCCAAAGTGCGTCGGACAGGGTTCACGCTGATTGAACTCCTGGTCGTCATCGCGATTATCGCGATCCTGATTGGCCTGTTGCTCCCCGCCGTGCAAAAAGTTCGGGAAGCGGCGGCGCGCATGCAGTGCTCGAACAATCTTCATCAATTGGGCATTGCAGCCCACAACTATCAAAGTGCCTTCAACAGGCTGCCTCCGGGCGCTCACGGTCCGAGCCCGAACATCCATTACAATCTGCCCGGTTACCAGACTTCGGGGGATCCCAAGTGGGTTGGCGTGTTGACGTACTTGCTGCCCTACGTGGAGCAAGACAACATCTACAAGAAAATGCGCACGATGACCGATCCGAGTTATTTGAAGTCTCCGACCGGGGGTCCTCCCACCTGGTGGGCGGTAAACCCGGATTGGACTATGGCTCACAGTGTCATACCGGGTTTCCTTTGTCCCTCCGACCCAGCCGACATCGGTGATGTGACCCGAGGCGCGGGAGCGTTTGTCCACACGTTCGACTCGGGCCCCCCTGCAGGCGCGGAAGGCTCGGTCATTTTGTTCTTCGTAAACTACAAAGCTCTGGGCAAGACGAACTATGCCGGAGTCGCCGGGCCTGGCGGCAACGACGGCTCCATTGCCGCCCCGGCATCCCTCAACGCGAACTACCAACCGTACACGGGGCTTTTCACCAACCGATCCAAGACTTCGATTGCCAAGACCCCGGACGGCAGCAGCAATACGTTGATGTTTGGTGAAGGGTTGGGCGGCAATTTCCCCGGCGCCCGCGATTTCTACTGGTCGTGGGCAGGTGTCGGGGCTGTGCAAACTTTCCGAGGACTCTGCAATGGCCCGCAAGGCTCGGCCACCGCGGTAGGCTGGGCCGGCTTTAGCAGTGCTCACACCGGAATCGTGCAGTTCTGCTTCGGCGACGGCTCCGTGCGCGGCCTACGGCATGGCGGCAGTGCGGCCCGCAGTTCTGCTACCGGCGCCACGGGCACCACGCCGAGCGCTGATTGGTGGACCTTCCAGAGAATGGCAGGCTTCATGGATGGCCAAACCGTCACGAATTCACTCGAGTAATTGGCTTCTCAGTACCTGAAGGAGGTGGAAATGCGTTCTACGCTTTTGATAGCCGGATTGTTTCTTGGCATGATTTGCATGGTTGGGTGTGGCGGCGGTGACAAGACCGCCAAGATCCCCACATCCACAATCGATGTGCCAAAGGATGGTCCAAAGGCAGCCGGCGCGCCCGTCGGCGGTGGGGAAAACAAGAAGGTCGTGCCGGGTTCTGCCCAGTAACTGGCGCGTATCTTCGAGAAGTTAACTAACCAAAGGAGCCGTGGCTTGCCACGGCTCTTTTTCTATTCGGAGCGGGGTCGCGTAAGCGCCCCGTGTGTGTTGCACGGGGCGCTTACGCAACCCCGCTCCCGTCGATTGTGCCGGTTGAATTAGAAACCAATCTCCACGCCGAAACCGAAGCCGTAGCCCCAGAAATCGCGCAGGCTGATCGACGGCTGCGGCGGTGTAAGGATCTGCGGACCGGCGCCGTTCTTGACGCGCGGATCGTAGGCCACGTGCGTCGGGATCTGCCGGGCGTCGATGACATTGCTCAGCTGGTCGCCGGGCCGCGCCACGTCGCTCCAGTAGAACACGTTGTAGGTGCTGAAGATCTTGAGATTGCGCGTGATCTGCAGCGCCAGCTTGCCGTTGACCTCCGGGATGACCGAAAATTCGTTGCGATGGAAGGAGCCGCTGTTGGACTTGACGGCCAGGAAGCCGCCCGGCTCGATGACCGGCGGTCGCACGGGGAAGCCCGGATGCAAGAGCACCGACTCGCCACCGATGTCGACCCGAGCGTTGGTGTTGCCGATCGCGCATTTGAGTTCGACCTCACCCTGCAGCCAGCGGCCGCCCATGAAGCCGCGCACGCCGATGTTGGCCCCGTCGAACTGGTTGATCGTGTGAAAGCGATCGAACACGAGCGTCTGGAAGCCTAGCCCAAAACCAATTTGATTGACCGCATTGAACGGGAGATTGACGCCGGCAACCACGGGCTGGGTGCGGCTGAACATTTCGAAATCTTCGCTGAGATTGGCGTGGCGATAGCCCAGGATCAGGTCGATCGACACGGTATCGCCGCCGAACACGTTGCAAATGAAGTTCGCTTCAATGCCCCACAGGCTGCCGCTGGCGCGCGCGCCGATGTCGCCGGCGAGCAGTCCGGGAAATCCCGAGCTTAACACCTGCTCCTGTCCCGTGCCGACCGGGCCGGCTTGGCTGACGTCGAGAAACGGCCGCGACAGGACGGGCGAGATCGCCGAGCCGTCCGAGGAGGCCGCAAATAGCCGCACCGTGGTTTTGTCGATCCACATGCCGGTGACTTCCAAGGGCGGCAAGGCGCCCCATAGTGACAGGCCACCCGTTACCCGGCCGCCCTTCATTTCGCCGTAGGAATACTCCTGAGGGCCGAACAACACGATCGTGTCTGGCTGATCGAGCTGGCCGGCGTTGGTGTCGAACACGGGCGTATTGGTGGAGGTGACCAGGATGGAATTAATGTTGGGATTGCCGATGCGCCACCACATATATTCACCGCGCAACTTGAAGCGATAGGGTCGCGGCGCGGCTTCGTTGACGACGCCTTCAAAGGCGTTGGCCTCGCCGACTTGGTGGGACGGTTGGCCGTAGGCGGCTGCGCTCACCGGCATGACTTGTTGCGCCATGCCGGGCTGGTACATCGGCGCCATGCCGGGCTGGTGCATCGGCACGCCTATGGGCTCGGGGTACGGGGCGGACGTCTGCCAGCCGCCCGGCATACCTTGCGGCAAGAAGCCTTGCGCCTGAGTGTCCGCTGTCCACTGTCCCAGGGCCAGTAGCCCGCCCGCAATCGCACCCAGCTTTTTCAGCCCTCGTATCATGGTTGCCTCCGGCATGCTTTGAAAAGCCCCAACGATGAGACCTGCGCCTAGCCTCAATGGAGAAATCGGCCATTTTGCCGGCAACCTTGAACTTTTCGCTATATTCCTTGCTTTCCTCACAGCTGGTAAAGCCTACCCATTGCGCCTATTCTGCGCGAGGTGTCAACTGGTTCCCAAACTCTATTTGAGAACGAGAAAAAGAGAAAACCGTTGCCTGATAGCAGGCACGTGAATGCCCAAAACCGTTGCGGTCGCCGCTACCGCCGGTGCTTCCCGGCGCGCCAAGCGGCCACCGCGCAAAGCAAAGGGCGGATTCTCATCCGCCCTTGCACGCTCTACTGCTTTGAAGAATCAGCTTCCTGCGTTGTCGCCTTCCTCGGCGCAGACGACCTGGCCATCTTCGGGAATCACAGTCGGGTCAGCCGGTGCGCACGGCGGATTCGCGGCGTCCTCTGGCGTGGGCAATGGCTCATCGATCGGCCCGGCGCCCTCTTCTTGCACGAGAGTTTCTTGCTCGAGAATTTCTTGGTCGGGAGTTTGAGCTTGCACGGATCGTTCTCCTTCTTTGTTAAGGTGAATGGGAACACTGACACCGTTTCTCCCACGCCTCAAAAGAGGGGCAAGGGCAAACAGTCACCCGTCTCCCTCTCCCTCGGAAGGAGGGACCGGGGGTGTGGGCATTCTCCTGATGACACATGCAGGAAAAGTGCGAAGCAAATCGGCAAATGGTATGCCAAGTCGAGGCGTTCGCGATTTGATTGAGACTCCGCCTTCGTTTTCTCGTTTCCGCCGCTGATTTCCGAGCCGCGCCCGTGAGGAAGCGGGAGCAGTCGGGGTAGCCATCCGCTTCCTTACGGCTGCGGCTCTGGTTCAGTATCTTCCTTCTCCATCTCTCGCTCTATGTCTCTCAAGCACTTCCTGAGACTGACAGCTCCACGTCGATGAATCTGGAGAAGCTTCGGGGTTGCCTGCCTTCGTTCAGGGCGAAAGCCAACCCATTTCGGAAACAGCGAGAGACCAAGCTCCCAAATCGGCTTGAGTTCATCAATTGGCTCGTTCAGCATCAGGCTGGTCCGGTAGGCGCGGATAAGCTGCAGCGCCCAGATCAACTCCACCGGCGTTTTACTATTCGTCTCATCGGACCAGATCAGTGCTCCTGACATGAACTCGTAGAAGACCTTCGGCCACCATCCCGGAGAACAGATGGCGTTCAGGTGACCGGCATGGTCGGTTAGCGTCTGAACAGGATCAAAATGGCTGTGATGGTCACTCACACCATTCCCCCATGCTGAACCGCTTCGGCGGGGGATCGGAGAATCACGGCCTGGCCCTCAGCGACTCCAACACTTCTCGCCATGGCCGGCCTTCGCCGGGCCGGGCCTGGGCCTCGGCGCGCCGCCGGGCCAGTTCCACCAGGTGCCAGTCAGGCACCTCCTCCGGCTCGATCGAGTCGGGCAAACTGTCCCAGATCTGATCGATCAACTCCAGGCGTTCGCGGACACTGAGGCGTGCGATCCCCAACGCCTCGAGAGTTATCGGCATGGTTGCTTCTCCTCGGATGGACGCATCCGTAAGCGTAACCGAACGAACGGCAACGGGGAAGGGGCGGAAATGTTAGAGCAGTTCTGCAACCGCGTTCGCCCCGCGCTCGACGATGCGGATCGGCCGGCCGTTGGGGGCGTAGTTCTGCTTGTCCGGATCGATGCCGAGAATGCGGCACACGGTCGCCATGAAGTCGAGGATAGTCACCGGGCGTTCGACAACCGTGGCTGCTTCGGCGTCAGTGCGACCGACGACCTGGCCGCCGCGGATGCCGCCGCCGACGAGGACGCTCGACCAGGCCCGCGGCCAGTGGTCGCGGCCGGGCACGGGCCCGCGCCGGTTGATGTGCGGCGTGCGGCCGAAATCGCCCATCCAGATTACCAGCGTGCTGTCGAGCAGCCCGCGCTCGCGCAGGTCCCGGACGAGTTGACCGAGCGCCGGATCGACCTGGGAGGAGAGCCGGCGGACGCGGTCGAAGTTGTTATCGTGGGTGTCCCAGCCGTCGAGATGGACTTCGACGAACTGCACGCCCGCCTCGATGAGCCTGCGTGCCAGCAAGCAGCCGTCGCCAAAACGCGAGCCGCCATAGCGGCTGTGGATGCTGTGCGGCTCGGTGCTAAGGTCGAAGGCGCGGACGCCGCGGTCGCGCATGAGAGCCACCGCCCGCTGATATGTCGTACGATGCGCCACGGCAGGATGGGCGTCCGGATGCGTGTGCGCGAAACCCTGCTCCAACTCATCGAGCAGGTTGAACCGGCTATTGAACCGGTTTTCGGCGAGCGCGGGCCGGAGGTTCTGGACGCCGCGGAGCGGATCGGGGACGGCGAGCGGCTGATAGCGCGGGCCGAGGAAGCCGGGGCCAAGGAAAGACGGGCGGTTGGGGTTGCCGATGGAGACGTAGTTGGGCAGTGGGAATTCGGGATTGCCGAGTTCCTTGGCGACGATGGCGCCGATCGACGGATAGGCGACGCCGCCCGTGCCTTCGCGGTAGCCTGTGTGCAGGTGGTATTTGGCGCGGGCGTGTTCGCCTTCCGTCGTGCTCATGCTGCGCAGGATGGCCGCGTGATTCATTTGCTGGGCGAACTGCGGAAAGTATTCGCTGATTTGGATGCCGGTGACAGCGGTCTGGATCGCCTGGAAGGGCCCGCCGTTGGTTGTGCCGGGACGAAGATCAAAGGTGTCTTTATGGCTGGGTCCGCCGCCCATCCACAGCAAAATGCAGCGCTTGCTCGTGCGCTGAGCGGACTCGGCGGCGCGGGTGGCCAATACGTTGAGCCAGCCGGAGAATGACGTACCTAATACGCCGGCGGCCGACAACTTCATCAATTCACGACGCGACAGATTCATGATCATCTCCCCCTGGGGCGATGCGTCAACTTTCTATTCAACCAACTTGCGTCGCAATAGTTTCGGCTAAAACTTTGCGCGCCCACTCGAGTGCAACGCTGTTTCCGCGGCGACTCAGCCAGCGTCCGACTTGATCTGCGAGAAGTCAGCGGCACGCAACCGCGCCGCCTCGATGAAAGCCACCAACCAGTCGCCGTCGTGCCAGCACCATTCCAATTCATCGTCTGAACTCAGCGTCAGCAGCGACCGCCATTCCGGGCCGGGCGTCGGGTCGTACGCCAACGTGGTGTTGAAAGGGTAGCCGAGGAGGTATCGACCGCTGGGATGCAACCGACACCGCAGCTTCCAGTAAGCGTCTCGTTGCGACTCGCTGATTGGCCATTTCTTGACGGCGGAATCGTCCCATGGCCACGGCGGCACGTCTGCGCCCGGTTGAAACTTGATCGTCGAAGTCGAGCCGAGACGAACAGCCGCCGGCGGCTCGATCGGCTTGAGCGCATTGATGTCGAACCGGTAAACGCGCACGTAATCGGGGTCCCCCCAGAACGACTCGCCGTTCTCATCGTGGGCGTAGTAGAAGGACAGCAAGCCACCGTCCGGCAATCCGTGAGGCCCTTTCGGGATGTCTGCGAGGTTGACCTGGCCGATGAACCGATAAGGGCCGAGCTTGTGTTGGGGCCACTTGAAGTCAGTCGGCAGGTCCGGAGAACCGCCCAACTTGCTGCATCCCTTGATAACCGGAGCGTCTGCGGTGATGATCTCAATGGATGGCCGCGCGAACTCCGACAGGTACCCGCGATGCTCGCCCAAGCCGAGTTCGGCGACGTGGGCCGCGAAGTCAGCCGCCATCCAACACCACCTTTCGTCCTTACCAGTATTCCCGCCCGTACTCGAGGACCGAAACAAGATTCCCATCGGGATCTCGGAAGGAGGCAACCTGTCCAAAGCCATGGTCGGCCGGCCCGATCACTTCGACGCCGCGGGCGAATAAGCGTTCGACCACGGACTTCAAATCTGAAGTGCTGAAGGTAATGATCGGGCTCCGGGCGTCCTGAGGCGGAACTCCCGGCCAACCGCCGCTTGCGGAGTGGATGGCGAAGTGAACATCGCCGAGAGAGTAACCGTAGTGCAGAGGAATGCCGTCGTGCACTTCCTCTTCAAGCGGCAGGCCGAGGGTTGCACGGTAGAATTCGCACAGTTTTTTCGCGTTCGGGCTGATGAGCAGGATGGCGGTCACTTCATCGATCAGCATCCGCGCGCGCGGCTTGGGCGTTCTCGTCGCCTTTCTGCCAGCCGCGCGGCGCTTCGGAGTCACCGCTCTTTTCTTGGCTACGGACGATGCCATGGCTCGATCTCCTTGTCAGGTGGTTCGAAAAGCCTCCGCCGCCTAAGGATCAAGTTCGGCGTCTGAGCCGAACACGGCGCGGCTCGCTGCCGCGAGCTTGGCGGCACCAAATTGGAGGGCGCAAGCGCGGCAAAGCGGTTCCTAAAGGCGCAGCCGACGACGAAGTTTGTGCCAGAACCCTTCTGGTTCCGCGTTCTTTTCCCACCGGATGCCGACGACCTTGCCGCTCTCATCGAGCCGCACGCCGAACAGCACCCGGTCTTCGATCCAAACAAGGTCCCGGCCTCCGTTTTCGAAAGGTCCTTTGAAATACGGCCTGCCGAAGAGTTCAATCGCGTCGCGCTCGGTCGTGTCGGCGTCCAACTTGGCAATGTTTTCCGAGGTGAGCCGTGGGGCCGGGCACGCACCAAAGAAGGGCGAACGTAGCGACACCCGTGCACACCAATCCCAGCCCGAGGCGCATGGCCCACTTTTTCATGACGGGCTTCCGCTGTGGACTCTGCACGGCTACGCTATAGCGCTGTCCAATCAAATCAGCCTGGCGCCCATTTGTCAAGAAGCGTGCAGTTTATTGTTCCGCCTCGTCCCAAACTCCCGTCTAAACAGAGTTCGAGTCCAAGGTCAAGTCGCCTCCTGGCTACGCGGCTAAATCGGCGCGTGGCATGCCTTGGCGGATCGTGTGCAACAAAATCGAACCCGGTACCAGCACCGCCAACCCCAGCCCGGTTCACCGGGCTTTCGCGCAGCGTGTAGGCCCGCCGTTGACGGCGGGTTACGAGTGAGCGTGAATCCCCTAGCCCGGTTCACCGGGCTTCTCGCTGTCCGGCTTGAGCCAGCGTCGTCCCGATTGGCTCAAGCCGAACAGCGAGAAGCCTCGTGAACGAGGCTGCGCCGTCAACCCGCCGTCAACGGCGGGCCTAAACGCTCCGCGGAAGGCCCGTGAACGGGGTGGCGTTCCTTCTCCTACGCGGCCTCGTACTCGCCCCTCTGCATCGCAAGTGCCCGCGCTTCAACCTGGTCCATCCAGCGCGCGACCTTCGCTTCGCCCTCGCTCATGAGGTTTTCGGCAAGCTTTTGACCGGGCAAGAGCCAGTAATCCTTTTGGTTGAGCGTAAAGGCGTGCACGCGTTGGCTGGTGATCTTGAGCTTCTTGACGGCGCGGTCGAGCGTGCGCCGGGAAAAACCTTGGTCTTGGGCAGCCGCGCGGACTTGGCCCGACACGCGCGGGCCGTCTTTCAAAAAGTTCTGCAAGAACGCGCACGCCCGGAGGCGCTGTGTGTAGCGGATGACGCCTGTCAAATCGTCCGAGAGGCAGCGGCTTTGGCCGAGCCACTCCACGCGCGCGTGCCCTGCCGCGTCCGGCTTGATGGCAAACGTCAGGCTCGGTTGCAATTCGTCGTGATTGTTCTTTACTTGTGCCAGGACGACCTCTTCCGCCGCATCGGGGTTGCGGCCCATGATCCAGGTCGCGCGGCAAAAAGCGTTAAAAGCGATGCTGTAACTGCCGCGATACAGGGCGCGGCCGCCGACGCGCTTGTTCGGGTGCCGCGCCAGGATCACGCAGCAATGGGATTCCTCGGCCAACTGCGCGAGCGGCCCAAGCGCTTGCCGCACGTGCTGATCGCTGGCCGGCGACACGCCGGGATCGAGGAAGCCGAACAACGGATCGATCACGATGAGGCGGGCCCCGATCGCCGACACGCGTTCGCGCAAGAGTTCGATACGGGAAGGGAAGTACGGCCACGGTTCGCCGGTCCGGTGTTGCCAAAGATGGATGCGCTCCAAGTCGGCGCCCAAGGCTTCCAGGCGCGGCCTAAGAACATCGTGCGGATGATCTTCGCCGCTCAGGTAAAGCGCTGTGCACGGCTCCAGACCGGCGACGCCGTCGGGAAACTCCCGCCCCTTGCTCAGCCGGGCGCACAAGTCGAGCAGGACGTAAGTCTTGCCCAGCCCGGGATCGCCGTCCAGGATGTAAAGATAATCGAAGGCGAAACGACTTTGCCAAAGCCAATGGACCTTTTCGGCCTGGATCTGACTGGCGGGTAGGAAGGGCATGGCGACCTCCGGATTTGAAGCCCTCGCAGATTCCGTAGCGGTATTCGCAAGAATTCCGGTCGGCGGCAGCCCGCATTCTTGCGAATGCGGCTACTTCGGCTACTTACAGGAGTGTCCGACGAGAACCGCGGACAGAGTCTCCCTCTATCCTTTATTATAGACAAATCTACTAATGAACACAATATCAGTATTCCAAAAAACGAAAGGGGGGGTATCCCTGTGCACGAGTTGGCATTAACGAGGAAATGCGTTTTCTTAACCTGTTTCCTAACAAAAGTTTACGTTGCGGCTCTCGTCAGTGCCACATGTCTGAAAAATGTGGCACTGACGATACGTCAGTGCCACTTGAGCTACCGATAGTCAGCTCACCGTTTCACCCGGATCGGGAACGGCGGCCGCTGATGCCGCACCGGCGGGCTTTTCTCCAACTCGGCAAGGACGATCGCAATGGCGCGTTCGAGCTGCGGGTCGCGGCCGGCGATCACATCCGCGGGAAGCTGTTCGACTTCGACATCGGGCGGCACGCCGACGTTTTCGACTCCGAAGCCTTCCTCCTTGGTCCAGAAGGCGAGGTTGGGAGCGGTGATGCCGCCGCCGTCCATGAGCGGGGGGAAGCCGAGGATGCCGACCAGTCCGCCCCAGGTGCGTTTGCCGACGAGCGGGCCGAGCTTGTTTTGCCGGAACATCCAGGGCAAGAGGTCGCCGCCGGAGCCCGCGGTTTCGTCGATGAGCATGACCTTGGGACCGAGGATGGCCGCGCCGGGCGTGCGGATGTCTTCGCCGTAGCGCGTGGCCCACATGGCGGTGAATGGCCGGCGCAAGTGATCGATGTAATAGTCGGCCACCTGCCCGCCGCCGTTGAAGCGCTCGTCGATGATGATGGCGTCCTTGTCCGACTGCGGGAAGAAATAGCGTTTGAAGTAAGCGTGGCCGGGGTTGGCGGTGTTGGGCACATAGACATAGGCGACGCGGCCGCCAGTCGCCTTGTGCACCTTTTGGAGATTGCCTTCGACCCAGTCGCGATTGCGCAGACCGCCCTCGTTGGCGAGCGGTTCCACGGTAACGGTGCGGCTGCCTTTGCCGTCCGCGCTCGGGCCGACGGTGATCTCGATGCTCTTGTTGGCGGTGTTTTCGAAGAGCGAATAGAGCTCGGTTGGCGGCTTGAGGTCGATGCCGCGCACCGCGAGCAGGTATTCGCCGGCTTTGACTTCGACGCCGGGCACGGTGAGCGGCGCGCGTGCTTCGGGACTCCAGTTGAGTCCGCCGTAAACCTTTTTGAAGCGATATCTGCCGTCGGCGATCTCGTAATCGGCGCCGAGCAAGCCGCCGGGCACCGGTTTGCGCTCATGCAAGCGTTCACCGGGGTTAAGGTAACTGTGGCCGACGGCGAGTTCGCTCAGCATGCCGCGGATGACACGGTCCAGGTCGCTGCGCGTGGCCAGGTGCGGCAAGAAGGCGGCGTACTTCTTCTTCATCGCGGGCCAGTCGCAGCCGTGCATGCCGGGATCGTAGAAGTAATCGCGGTTGATGCGCCAGGCTTCGTCGAAGATTTGCTGCCATTCGGCGCGGGGGTCGATGCGAACTTCGATGGCGTCGGTATTGAGTTTGCCCTTGGGCGGGCCGGCGGCGGCAGGCGTGCCCAATTCGATGATCGACCAGGTGAGTGAGGGCCCGGAGAACGGATCGGGCGGGCCGGACGGCGCGCCGGCGGAAGCGACGAGCGCCTTCTTGCCGTCGGCGGAGAGGTCATAGGCAGCCGCGCCGGGCAAGACGGGCTCGCTCTTGCGTTTGGTCAAATCGAAGCGTTGCAAGCCGCCGCGCTGCACGGCTTCCAACCCTGAGCCGGCGCCCCTCTCCAAGTAGTAGATTTGATTCGCCAGACCCGCTTGCAAGCTGGAGTAGTTTC
Organism: Gemmataceae bacterium; assembly: GCA_022616245.1. Classification (GTDB taxonomy): domain Bacteria; phylum Planctomycetota; class Planctomycetia; order Gemmatales; family Gemmataceae; genus JAKEFD01. The sequence continues at coordinate 22,753 of JAKEFD010000090.1, read as the reverse complement.
CAGGCGGCACAGGCAGCGCCAGGATACGCTGACTCAATCCTTCGAAGTCGATGACCACGGTTTCGGTCTTGGTTTTTTCCTTGTCCTTGTCTTTCTCTTTGCCTTTGCCCTTGGCAAGCTCCTTTTTCTCCTCGGCCTTCGGCTTTTCCTCGTCGCTTTCGCGAGCCAGGGGCGACGGCGTGCCTTTTTTCAAAACCGCAAGATAAATGGAGCGCTGCACCTTCATGTCGGCGTTGGACTGCGCGAACCACTGATTGGACGGCCCCGCGTCGGTCGAGGCGAGGAAATAGAGATACTTGCCGCCGGCGTCGAAAACGGGATCGAGCGCATCGGACAGCCCGTCGGTGACGGCGGTCGCTTTGCCGGCGGCGACATCGTAGGCGTAGACCGTATGATAGGCGGCCCTATTGCCCAGCGTGTAGGCCAGCCAGCGCGAGTCGGGCGACCAGGCCGGCCGCAGTGTGCGCAGGCCCGTGGGGCCATACTGCGGCTCGGACGCGACTTTTTTCACCGCTCCGTTGTCGAGATCGATGAGCAACAGTGACTGCGAATTGTCGAGGAAAGCGATTTTCTTGCTGTCGGGCGACCAGACGGGGTTGTCGTAGAAGCCGGCGCCGCCTTGGATTTGAAAAGACTTGACGGGGCTTTTGCTGTCGGTGGATCGAATGTGCAACTGATACTCGCCGCCCTCATCGGAGAAGTACGCGATGCTCTTGGCGTCGGGCGACCAGGCGGGCGAGCGCTCGTGGACGCCGACGGTGTTGGTGAGGTTGCGGGCATCGCCCTTGGCCGCGGGCACGGTGACGATCTCGCCGCGGAATTCGAAGACCGCACGGGCGCCGGAGGGCGAGATGGACCCGTTGCGAATGAACTTGCCGCCTTTGACATAGCGCGGCCGGGCGTCCACCAGGTCGCTGGCGACGCCGATCTTCAGCCGGTTGGAAGCGGTCGAGCCGTTGACACTAGCCCGAAGCGCGAGCGAGGGATCCACAAGATGCAAGTGGCCGGCTTGCTCATAAATCAGGCGGCCGCCGCCTGAGCCGATGTCCTGCACCGGAAAATCATTGTGCTGCGTGAGCTGTGCGACGGTCTTGCCCTTGGTGTCGTAGGAAAACAGGTTGTATTCGCCGTTGCGGTCGGAGCGGAAAAAGACGGTGTCGCCGATCCAGTGCGGGTCGAGGTCGTTGCAGCGCTCGACCGGCTGCGGGATTTGCTCGACCGCGTGGTCCTTGCAGCGATAAATCCAGATGCGCGAATTGGTGCCGCCGCGATAGTGCTTCCATTGCTGCGTGCGGTCGCCGAGCGGCGTGTGGGCGATGTATTGGCCGTCGGGTGAATAGCAGGCTTCGACGCCGTTGGGGATGGGGAGCTGCGTGGGCATGCCGCCTGTGGTCGGCACGGTGAAGAGCTGCGTGTAGCGATTGGTGAAGACGTGCCGGGGCGAGGAGAACAGCACCGCCTTGCCGTCCGGCGTCCAGCCGCGAACGATGTCCGGTCCCGGATGCCAGGTGAGGCGCGTCGGCGCGCCGCCCACGACAGGAATCGTGTAAACATCCGAATTGCCGTCATACTGCGCGGTAAAGGCGATGGTATTGCCGTCGGGCGAAAAGACGGGGTTTGATTCCGCGCCGATGTCGGTGGTCAGCCGACGGACATTGTTGCCGCCCAGATCAGCGACCCACAGGTCATCGGCATAGACAAACGCCACGTGCTTGGCGCTGACGGCGGGCGAACTCAAGAGTTTGGTGTCGTGAAGGTCGGGATCGGCAAGGAGCGCGGGGGCCGCGCAGAAGTACAATGCAAACAACAAAACGACGGCAATGAAGCGACGCATGGATGTTCCTCCTTTTGCAGGGACATATCTGGCAAGCATAGTAACCGGGCGCAGTGCGGATGGGAAGTGCCGAGCTTCAAAGCTGCGCCTGCAAGGAAACGATCAAGGGCCAACGTCTATCTGAACGAATTCGACAAGCAGCACGCCGTACACGGCATGTTGATCGTCCACGATAAAGGAGAATTGGCGAATGCGGCCGTCGCCCTCGTCGTCCTGGATGAGGATCGAATACCAGAAGCAACTCGATCCAGGGGCTAACCGGCGTTCCGGGTCGTTTCGATAGTAGTCGCCATTGATGCGAAGATCGGAATGGAGATTGGCAAACAACTTGATGCGTGTGTGCCGGGAGAGCCCTGCATAATTCCGGAGGTACTTTATTACGCGCTCTGCGTGGAGCCTCAAACTGTACGCCACGGCAATACCTCAGAAGTCACCGCCCGCCCGCAATCGCGTTTCGATGTCATTGGAGTCCTCGTATTCACCGTAATCCGCACGCGGCTTTGGCGCCCCCCACTCGGAAACTTCGACCTTAGGCCGCGGCCGCTCGATCCAAGACTGAAGATTCTTGAGTTCTTCGGCAAGCGCACGCGCCTGTTGGACATATTCGTCCAGCACTGCCAACTCCGAGCCGAGTTCATTTGCACATCGAGCGTTGCCGGCGATCCTGCGCACTTCCGGGTACGTGCGGCCAAGCGCTGTATCAACAACATCCAGCAGCTGTCGTTGCAGAACGCGAAGTTTCTCTTTCTCGACGCCGCGCCGGAGGATTCCGCGCAATGCCTCTAGGGTGTTCTGCAGAACCGCCGCGCCGATGCCACATGCGGACAACAGCTCGCGTATCTCGTCTGGTGCAAGCTCCCTGGTCGTGCCGTCCTGCTCCAGACGTTGAAGCACAGGCCGAAACACGTTCTGTGCCATTTCAGGAAAGAGTTCGACAGTCATTTCCAAGCTTGCCTTTCGAGCATCTATCGCGTGGTTGCGTCTCACTTGCAAGGACAGATTCCCGGCTCGTAATGCGCGCAGCCTCATTATCGCTGACAATTACTTCTATGTCTACAATGGCACAGACATTGAGGATTATCTGGCACAATTGCAGGCCGCGCGTAACATCGTCTGAAGGAGGATGCCATGCAACTTCGCTACATTCTATGCACATTACTCGCAGTATGGACTTGCGGTTGCGGCGGTTCCGGGAAACCGGCTGGGGACAAGCCCGATGCCGGCGGCTGGGTCAAAGCGCCCGGCGGCATCGGTTACAATCTCGACCGCTACAAGGGCAAGAATCCCGTCTTGCTGATCCATACGCCCAATACACAAGACGGCAATTACCAAAAGCTCTTGAAGGATTGGCCGCAGGTGCAAGCGGAAGCTCAGAAGCGCAACCTCGTGGTCATCGAGCTCGTGGGCGACGCCTCCGGACGGATCTGGGGAGGCGAAACTCTTTCACGCGACGCCGCCCGCGATCTTTACGACAGCTACGCCCCGGCGCCCTTTAGCCTGACGGGATTTCTCATCGGCCTGGATGGCAATGTGCGGCTCAGGCTTCCTGGTCCTGTGGATGTGCACAAGGTGCTCCAGAACGCGAATTGAATCTCCACCATTGCGTTAACGTCCCATTCCCCGAACTCAACGTAGACCCCACGCTCCGCGTGGGGTTGGGTTCGACCGGGCGGAAGCAAGATCACCTTTCTTGCGCCGCTTGCGCAGTGCACCCAGGCTCCTTTTCCCTGTCCACTCCTATTGCGCTTCGCCTTGACCCTGCATCGGGCATGCTTTATCGTCAAATATGTTCCCACGGCGAAGCTGTTTCGCAAACGATTTCTCGATTCGCAAGGGGCGGGGTCATGCGCGCGACACGGCGTTGGCAGTTGGTCGCATTGATGTGGGTGCTGGCGGCGTTGCCGGCGCTCTGCCAGGTCTCGTTCAACGAACGCGAAGTCAAAGCCCAGGTTTCCAGCCTCGATAAGGCGGACGTGTGGGCGTTCGACTTCCGTTTCAAGGACCCGCGCATCATCAAAGTGAACGTGCCCGGCTACGGCACGCGCATCTTCTGGTACATGTGGTACCAGGTCATCAATCGCACCGGCGAGCCGCGCCGCTTCGTCCCCAACTTCGAGCTGGTCACGCACGATTTTCCCAGCGTCCAGCACGATGAAGTGCTCCCCTCCGTCGTGGACGCCATCCGCCGCATCGAAGACCCGACCGGCTATCAGGATATCAAGAACTCCGTCAGCATCGGCAAGCAGCCGATCCCACTCTCCAAAGGGGCGGACCAATCGTTTCCGCGCGCCGTCACCGGCGTGGCCGTCTGGGACGCATCACCCGCCGACCCGAAAAAGCGCGACAACGGCGGCAAGGACCTGGCCGATTGCACTCGTTTCAGCGTGTTTGTGCGCGGCCTGTCCAACGGCTTCGTCCTCGTCGATCCCATCGCGGCGGGCCAGCCGCCCGTCACACGCTACAAAACGCTGCAGCTAAACTTCCGCCGGCACGGCGACCGGTTCTCGCAGGACTCGCGCGACATATCGTTCCAGTCCCCCGCGGAATGGATCTACCGGGCGGCAACGCGCAAAACCAACGCCGACAAGAATTAACAGTGCTCGTAACAGGTGACGCGCACGCGACCGGAATTCTGGCGAATTCCGCTACGAGAACCGTTAGCCAACACGCTTGCGTTTGGAGCCGAATTCCATATAAATACGTGCTCCCAAGAGCTTCAAGGAGCAACCCGCCATGGCGCATAAAAAGGGTCAAGGATCAAGCAAAAACGGGCGCGACTCCAACAGTCAGCGCCTGGGCATCAAGCTTTTCGGCGGCCAGGCTGTCAAGGCGGGCGGCATCATCGTCCGCCAGCGCGGCACGAAGTATCACCCCGGACGCAACGTCGGTCGAGGCAAGGACGATACGCTCTTCGCTCTGGCGGAAGGCGTCGTGCAATTTGACAGGGGTGGACGCCGCATCAGCGTGGTCACGGCGAACTAGACGGCACACGGAGTGTGCCTACTACAATCCGCGCGTCACTTCTCAAACAACAAGACATCGTCGATCATTAACTCTCCCGGGCGCGGCAACGAGAATACGATTTCCGTTACGCTGTCGCCGACGCGAAAAGCCTCGCTGAAATCCACTACCGCTTCCGCCCACTTCTTTGTCTCGAGCTCGACGTCCTTGCGATATGGCCCGCGCTTCCCCTGCAAAACGATGGTCAGTTTTTCCTTGCCGTCCAAGAAATAGCGGAAGCGAAGCTGTGGCCCCAGACCGCCGAAGCGCTCGCCGCGCAGTCCCAGGCGTATCCAGTTCTCGTCCGTCCCCGGCCGCGCCACGCTCTGGGCCGCCTTCCACGTCCAGGGCTTCGGTTTGTTCACGATGGCGAAAGCGCCCGGCCATTCCTGTCCCTGCTTGCCGGTGTCGAACCAGCCGGTGAACAAGGGTCGTGACGGAAACACACGCGTTTCGCCCGCTTTCTCGGCTTCGTAAAGCACGATGTCGTCGATCAGCAGCTCGGCGTCGGCGTCCGTGTAAAACTGAATGTCGTCGATGCGTTCGTTATCGGCCAGCGTGCCGCCCGTGCCGTCGGGCCGCTGGGCCATGGTCATGTCCACGGTCGCCTCATGCCAGGCCCCTTGCGGCAATCCGGTCAGTGTCAGATGGCGATGGTAGCCGTTAGACAACGAATAAATCTGCACGCGCAGGTTACCGGTCCCCTTGAGCCAATAGCGAAACGACAAACGTGTCTTGGGCCCCATGGGCGGGCCGGGCACGGGATTGAAGATGACCGCGGTGTATTGCGCTTTGGGGTTGCCCTGGCGGTCGTCGAAGTCGTTGGTCCACACGCCCCTGCAAGCGCGGCCGTCTCCGGGCGGTACGTTTTTCGTCTCCTCCTTGCCCGCCAGCCACCAGCGCCGCTCAATGTCCGTTTCGTAATCCTCGATGACGTGAACGCGGTCCGGGAACTTTCTCTTCGCGACCGGCTTGACCAGGTTCGTCAGCGGAATGGTGTGCGGCTGGTACTTTTCGCCGGGCGTCGAAAGCCGGGCCGCGCACCACTTCAGAAACTCCTCGCGCTTGGTTGCAAGCGCGACACGGGCATTGGGCTTGCCGTCGACCAGGCGCGTGAAACCCTTGTCGTCCACCGCGAGGCACAGCTCCTCCATCCGGCAAAATCGCTCCGTGAAGGCCAGCGTCACTGCCAGGGGGTCAAACAGAATTGGGTCGGTTTCCTCCCAAAGCTGATAGAGCGCATGTAGCTCCTGATTGAGCGGCCGGTTCGAGCGCAGGATGCCGGCGCGCAGCACGGGTTCGAGCTTGAGCTGGGCCGTTGCATCCAGCGGCGCAACGGTGAGCGGCACGCCAGACGCAAATACCGCTTTGGCGGCGTCGATGTCGGTCTTGACGTTCCATTCCGGCTCCGACTCGTTATTGCCGCCGTAGCCGCGCCGCACCGATCCGCCCATGATGACGACGCGCTTGATCAGCCCCTTGGCGTCGGGATGCTTGCCCAACAGGCCGGCGATATTGGTCAACGGCCCGATCGCGACAAGCGTCAGCTCGCCGGGTTTCGCCTTCAATAGCTGATAAAGGAAATCGACTGCGGATTGTTTCTCAGGTCGAAGACGAAACGCCGGCCGCAGTCCGTATTGCAATTGCCCTTGGATGCTCGGCTTGGCGCGGGGCGGGGCGCCGGTGGCGACTGAAATATCTTTGCGGCCCAAGGCATGCAGCCAGCGGCACACGATGTGTGCCCGCGTGTAGGCGTCGCCGTGGACCGTGGTGATGCCGCGCACGTCCAGCTCCGGACTCGCGAGGGCCAGGGCTAGGGCGAAAGCGTCGTCGATATCGTCGCCGATGTCGGTGTCGATGAGGACGGGTATGCGTCGCTGCTCTTGGGCTAGAATGGCGCCGCTGTCTGAAAGCGACAGACCAACCAGTAGACAGAAAATACAAACAATGCGCTTCATGGCTGCGTAGTCGACTATTCATCCAGTAGTTGTTGCCACTCGTCGGCCAGGGAGAGTAGCCGGGCCAAGCGCAGTTCGAAGCCGGGCAACAAAGGTGTCGTGTAGACTTCCTTCCTACCGACGACCTGTTTCTTGATTCGCTTGCCCTGCTTCGAGAAGACGGTCATGATGTGCTCGAAACGGTCGATGAGCCAGTACTCACCGATGTTCATTTCCATGTATTCGTCGCGTTTTTCCTCGTAGTCTCTTTGGTGGCCGCGCTTGCCCTTCGAGACGAACTCGACGACGACGGAGGGCGTGTCTTCCGGCCTTGGCAGCCGTCCGAGGCCGATCCAGAGAACCCGGTCCGCGCGGCGGCGATTGCGCTTGGTCTCCACCGTCTGCTCGGGCAAGGTCTTGTCGAGGGACTTCCCGTCGGGATGATGCTCTTGATAGGCCCGTAGCATGTAACCTAATTCCTCGTTAGGGTCGCGTTCCATTTCTAGGGGCGGCGGGGTCACGACGAGCACTCCATTGATGAGTTCATAGCGCCAGCCTTTTTCGAACTGGGCGCGGTCGAATTCCTCCGGCGTGAGAGGAATCCCCGCAGCGTATGGGTCAAGGTGCAAGCGCGGTTCTTGCAGTGTGGAAACGGACATGGGAGCAGTTCCTTTGGTCAAATGGGATTCTACGCTGTCAGCCAGACAATGAACACAACGACGCCCCAGCAGGCCAGGCCCGTGATTAACAGTGCCGCGAGAAGAGCGAGGCACAGACACGACGAGTTTCCTCTTCGTGTCCTTTGGTGTTCTTCGTGGTTATCTTTTCAGGAGCGACGCGCGAGCGCGAAACGTGAACGGCTAGGCGCTTTTCTTGTCTGTGGTGGGCGCATTCTCGAACAGCGATTTTTCACCGCGGATGACTGCTTCGTTGACGACGAACTTGTCTTTTGCCTCCAGCTCCGGCAATTCGAACATGATGTCGGTCATCACTTCTTCGACAATACTGCGCAAAGCTCGAGCCCCGGTGTCGCGTTCCTTGGCCATCTTGGCGATAAGCTGCAACGCCCCGGACGTGAACTCCAACTCTGAGCCTTCCATCTCGAACAGCTTCTTATACTGTCTGGCCAGAGCATTGCGCGGCTCTGTGAGAATGCGGACCAGGGCGACTTCGTCCAGGGGGTCCAGCGGCGCAAGCACTGGAAGCCGGCCGATGAACTCCGGGATCATACCGAATTCCAACAGGTCGTCGCTGGTGACCCGGCCCAACAACTCGCCGAGATTTTGTTCGCGGGTTTCAGGGTGGGCGCCAAAGCCGATGGTTTTGCGGCCGACGCGGCGGGCGATGATGTCTTCGAGACCGACAAAGGTGCCGCCGCAAATGAACAGGATGTTGGTGGTATCGACTTGAATGTATTGCTGCTCCGGGTGTTTGCGGCCGCCCTGTGGAGGCACATTGCTGACGGTGCCTTCGAGCATCTTGAGCAGGGCCTGTTGCACGCCTTCGCCGGACACGTCGCGCGTAATGCTGACGTTTTGGCTGGTCTTGGCGATCTTGTCCACCTCATCGATGTAGACGATGCCGCGCTGGGCTGCCTCGATGTCGAAATCGGCGGAGTGAAGCAGCTTGAGGAGGAGGTTCTCGACGTCCTCGCCGACATAGCCCGCTTCGGTCAGCGTTGTGGCGTCGCCGATGGCGAAGGGCACGTCGAGGATCTTGGCCAGGGTGCGCGCCAGCAGCGTTTTGCCGCTGCCGGTGGGGCCGATCAGGAGAATGTTGCTCTTATCGACTTCTACTTCGGATAGTCCTTCTTCGCCGAGACTGAGACGTTTGTAGTGGTTGTGCACAGCGACGGAGAGGACCTTCTTGGCGCGGTTTTGGCCGATGACGTATTGATCGAGCTTGTCCTTCAGGGAGCGCGGCGAAGGGATGTTGGTGATGGTCGCCTTGGTAACGCCCCGGCGCCGTTTCTCCTGGTCGATGATGGACTGGCACAACTCGACGCATTCGCCGCAGATGTAGACGTCACCGGGTCCTTCGACGAGCGGTCCGACGTCGCGGTAGCTTTTGCGGCAGAACGAACAATAGGCATTGCGGTTACGGCCGGTGCTGCCCGTGGGACGTTTGCCGCCATTGCCCAAGCCGGTTTCTTTCATCGGCAATTACTCTCCTGGTTTGGCCCGCAAAGCCGGGTGTTTTCCTGGTTGCTCCGGTATCAGGAATCTCGGGCCGACTGAGGAAAGGCGGGCTGATGGGGTCGCCGATGGAAGGGAAGCGACCGCAACAGGCTAACTTTCCGGTTACCGAATTCTACTGCCTTCGTGGGCCCCGAGCAAGCGCCAGTTTCCCAACCCGCTTCCTCAAGGATGCGGCTCGGATGAAGGAGGCGGCTCGGTTGTCGGCGCTACAGGCTTCGGCTCGCACGGCGCGGACGGTGCAGCGTCCATTTGCCGCCGGATGCGTTCGAACTCATCGGGGGCCAGTGCGCCCTTCTCCAGCAATTGTTGATACTCTTGCAGTGAATCCGAATGAGCGGGCTGTTCCGGTTGTTTCAGGCGTTTGGCCCAGAGGACGGCGAACACGCCGGCCGCCACCAAGCCCAACAGCACAGGCGCCAGGAAGAGCCACGGCAAGTCGGGCAGCTCCAGTTCCTCTTGGGCCCAGAGCGTCGCTTTGGGCCAGGCTGCCTGCCACATGGATGCACGAGCCTACCGAGGCGGAAGGGAGTGTTGCCAAGGGTGCTCCGAGTGCAGACCAGCCCTTGTGCCGGCCCGACGCCTCCGCCGCCCTCTATTATAGCGCGTGGTCAAATCGGAATGAAATCAATCCTCTTCCAAGATAGTCGCTGCTTCCAATCGATTGCGACAAACAAGGCATAATGCGAGCGGTTGGCTCAATCTCTACAATAACCCAGCCATGGCCCGAACGTTTGTCACCCTCGCTGTCTTGCTCACTCTCGCGATGGTCCTGACTATCGGCGTGGGCTTCTGGTCCTTCTTTCTGCGAGAGCTTGAATGGAAAAAGGACATCTTCATTGTTCATTTCTATCTCGGGCTGGGCACGATACTGGGCATCTTGCTGGTCCACTGTCTGATCTTCACGTACTTCCTGGGCACTGGCCGATGGGTGAAGGAAGTGGGCTTGGCCTACAATCTGCCCGATCAAGATTTGCCGAAGACGACGCGCGAACTGAAGCGGCAGACGTTTCCGCCGGCGCTGTTTTCGATGTTGTTCGCCATCGCCGCCGGCGCCGCCGGCGCGGGCGCGCAGCTTCAGGCCTGGCCCTGGTATGTGCATGCCGCGCTTGCATTTCTTACCTTGCTGGTAAACTTGTGGGCATTCGGCGTTGAGCACCGTTGTTTATGTATTAATGCCAATGTGATTCAAGCGGTTCTGGATGAGGTGGACCGGATTCGGCAGGCGATGGGACTAAATCCGAACGCGGCGGCGCTGGCGGAAGACGGAACGCCTGGGCCCATTCGGCATCCAACTTCGCAGAAATGACTATTCGCCGTTGCGATCGCGCCGCGTGTTCGCCAATGCACGCCGCAATTGTTCGTTCTCTTGCGTCAACTGTTCCGCGACCTCTGTTGGCGTCGGTAGCCAGGCGTTTGACTTCGGATCATAAAGCCTCAACTCCCGTCCATTTGGCTCCAGTTGCAAACCCAGAATGCGGCTCGGCAGGCGTTCGCCTTTGAAACGAATCGGCACATACTCACCCTTGCGAAGTCGATATCCTTGTAGACGCGGTTTGAGATAGTCGCCTAAGGGATCGAACAAGAAGTACTCCTTGACCTTCAGTACATCGCGGTAGAGCGCGAATTTCAGCTGCAAGTCTTCCTTCTTCGTCGTCTTGGAGGTTAGCTCGATTACGACGGCTGGTCCTTTTTTTTCTTCCCAAAGGAGAAAATAGGGCCGATCGTGCTTCGCCACGCCAAGGACGACGAAGACGTCGGGGGAGAGGTGCTTGCGTCTGTTGCCGGGTTCGTAAAAGACGAGCAAGTTGCCGGAAACGTACACCAACGGTTGTTTGGCGTAAAAGAGCTGCAAGGTTTGTATTAGCGCCATCATCAAGTTCCGATGCCAATCGGTCTCAGCCATGGGGCGTCCATCCGAAGTAGGGTAGTCCCAGATTCCTTCGCGTTTTCTCGCTTGCGCGCGAGCAGCATGAACCGGTCTTGATTTCAGGACGGTGCTCATAGCGATGCGGCCTCCGGATCTCTTCCTGTTTTCACTCTTTTACACCATTTCACGCGGCCTGGAAATCCTTGATTTGCGAAAAGCGCATTCCTCGGTAGAATCGGAGAGTAGAGGGAAGAGCGTCGCATCGAGGCGGATCATGACTCCATACCTCTGTTGCTTTCTGTGCTGGGTCGGAGATTCCACGTCCGACGAAAGGCCGCGCCATCCACTGGCGCCAAGCATGCCGATGATCACGAAGGAAGAGGCGGCCCAGTACGAGAAGATCATCGATCGCTTCATCCTCTACGACATCGGCAAATTGCCAGGCGCGGCGGGCAAGAAGGCGTTGGAAGACTTCAAGGCGTTGCCGCCCGAGTCGATTTTCGTGCTCATGGACGGATTCAACCGGGCCGCCGCCATGGAGCATAGTTGCCCGGCCGTGCTCATCGGCAAACGCATTTCCAGCATCTTGAACGCCAGCAACGACCTGGAGCTGTTGGCCTTCGCCAAGGAGAACATCGGCGCCGGCGTGACGGCTAAACGCCACCAGGGACTCATGAAGGACATGCAGTTCGGCATTCAACTTCGCAAGGGCGCCGTGCAGCGCCATGTCGCGCTGATGGCCGCCAACCCCGCCTATGCCGCCAAGGCTTATGTTTCCATGCCGTTGCCGGAATTGGTCAAGGTGACGGAAAAGGCCAAGGGACCGCACCTGGTCGCGGCCCTGAGCGAAATCGAAAAACGCAAGGGTGACAAAGTCTTCGAAACGCTGGCGATTGCCGCCGGCAGCCGCGATAAAGAACTACACGACCTTGGCGCAGGCCTGTTGGCCAAGCACATGACCCGCCAGACGCCGCAGAAACTCAAGGAACTGTTGCGCCATACGCGATCCGAAGTGAAAGCAGCGACGGCCAAGGAGGTCGGCACACGCGAGCTGCGTTATGGCGACGAGCTGAGCGTTCTCATCGGAGACAGCGACCCCGCGGTCCACCAGGCTGCCCGCGCCGCCCTTGTGCGCATTAGCGGCGGCATGGATTTCGGCCCACTGGCCGACGCCAGCTTCGGCGACCGCGATACCGCCAGGAAACGCTGGCAAGAATGGTGGCAAGCTGAGTCAAAGAAATAACGGTGGTTGGATCAAATCCGAAATCCGAAAACCTAAGTCCGAAACAAATCCGAATCGGCAAATCCGAAACCCATTTGCAATACGCGATTGGCATTCGAGTTTGAGATTTGGAATTTTGGATTTGTTTCGAATTTTGGATTTGGAGATTCGGATTTGATGAAACGATGACCTTCGTTTTCCCGGTGCTCTTGGGCGGCCTGGCGCTGATCGGCATCCCCGTTCTGCTCCATCTCATTCTGCGCCAAAAGCCCAAGACACTGCTGTTTCCCGCCTTTCAATTCCTCTTGCAGAAGCGGCGCACGAACCTGCGCAAACTTCAGCTTCGCCATCTGTTGCTTTTGACCTTGCGCGTTCTGCTCATCGCCTTGGTGTGTTTGGCGCTGGCTCGGCCGCGGCTCTTCGTCGAAGGCTTGGGGCTCTCCAGCGATCGACCGGTCGCCGTCGTGCTCCTTTTCGACACCAGCCCCAGCATGGACTACAAGACAAGCGACGGCGTTTCGCGCCTGGACGAGGCGAAAAAACGCGGCGCGGAGCTCGTCAACACCCTGCCGGACGGTAGCCGCGTGCTGATTCTGGAGACGTCGGACGCGCCGGCGTCCCAGCGCGGCGATTGGCTGACGTCGATGGGCCAGGTGCGCGAGCGCATCAAAGGCCTCAAGGTGCGGCCCGCGGCGGGCTCTTTCCTGCCGACGCTGGAGCAAGCCTATCGCTATCTCGGCGACCTGGCGCGATCGAAGGAGGACGACACCAGCCGCTTTTTGCCGCGGATCGCCTGCGTGCTTACGGACCGGACGCGCGCCGCCTGGGATGCGTCGCGCGTCGAAGCCGTGCTGGATTCGAGCGACCGGATTGCGCCGACCCTGGAAGGGTTGCGGCAAACACGCGGCACAATTCCGGCACTGGCGGATCTTTTGAAGGAACTGCGGGCACAATTGCCGCCGCCTCCGGGCCGCGACTATCCGGAACAGGCTCTGCTCAATGCGCTCGATCAATTGCGCGACCGCGTGCCCGGACTGAGCAAGTCCGACTTCCCTCCGGACGAGAAGCTGATGCAGCTCACGCAGAACATCCTCAAGCGCACTCGTGACTTGGCCAATCTGCTCGACACATCCGCCGAGGATGAAAACACTAGCGCGACGCGCGAAGAGGACGCGAGCCCGACGCGCGAGCAAGACACTAGCCCGAAGCGCGAGCGAGGGACGCAGGACGTCTACCGCGCGAAACTGCAGAAGAGCTTGCACTCCTTGTGGCGCGATTTGCGCGGAGCCGAGACCCTCGTCGTCGACGTCGGGTTGGATCAACCGATTGATCTGGCGGTCGTCAACCTCGAGTTTCCCAAGCTTCCAAGCGGTGAGGCCCGCCAGCTGTTCGGCGAAGAGGAAACCATCCTGCTGCGCGCGCTCGTGAAAGCGACAGGCCGCGACTTCTCGACGACGCTCCTTTGCCAGCTCGACAAGAAGACCATTCAGCAACCGGTCGATCTCAAGGCGGACGAACAGAAGAACATCGCCTTTGAAATCGACCTGGAGGCCTTGAAGCTGACGCCTGGATTTCATCAGATCGAAATCAAGCTGGCGACGTCCGATCTTATGGCGTTCAACAACCGGCGTTTCGCGACGATAGCAGTGCGCCAGCCGCGCCGCGTTCTGGTGATTACCGATGATCCAAAGAACGCCGAGAGTTTCGTCAAGGCGCTCGATTCACTGCCCCAGCGTTTCGTAACTGACAACAAGACTCCGCAAGATGCGGAACGGGCCGATTGGTTGCGCTATCACGTCGTTTACCTGCTTGGCGTGAGCGCGCCGCGCGACGGCCTGTGGGAACTTGCCCATGCCTATCTCCTGCAAGGCGGCAGCGTCGGCGTCGTGCCCGGCGGCGATGATATGAGGACCGACATCTACAATCAGCAAGCCGCGCAGAAGATCCTCCCGGGATTGCTGCAAAGGAAAGAACAGCACGGCAAAGACGACAACCAGAACACTGGAGCGCTTTGGAACCTCGGGCAAGACAGTATCTTCCAGCACCCATTGATGAGTCCATTTCAGCGCTGGCGCGAGAACAGCAACATCGATTTCATCAGTTCGCCGACCGGGGCGTTCTCTTTTTGGGAAGTGACGCCGCAAGCCAAGGATGCGCTTGTCCTCGTGCAGTATGCGGACGAAAACAAGCGCCCGGCGCTCTTGGAACGGAAACTGGCTTCCGACAAGGGCCGGCCCGGAAAAGTGCTGCTGTTCACGACACCTTTGGACAGTCGCGCGCCGCTCTGGAACAATTACTTGAGGAACTCGTTTTACCTCACGGTCATCGGCCTGTGCACCAACTACCTTGCCGGCGCGACCGAAGAGCCGCAGCTAAACTTTCCTTGTGGCCACGAGCCGGACTTGGCGCTGCCTTTGGCGGCGCGCTATCCGTCGTTCACCTTGTACGGACCGGATACGCTCGAACAGATTCCCGCCGGCGAGAAGCCGAACATCCTGCGCGTCAAGCAATTGACCGCGCCCGGCAACTATTCCCTCGACGGCAAATCCGGCGACGACGTGGACAAGCGCATCGCTGCTTTCAGCCTTAATGTTGCGTCGGCGGAGAGCGATCTGTCGCGCGTGCCCTTGCGTGAACTCGCAGCCGTGCTCGGTCCCGACGCGCTCGTACCGATGGACCGGCAAGCCAGCTTGCGCGACGCGCTCGGCGGGCACTGGAACGAGCCGGTGGAATTGTTTCCATGGCTCATGATGGCGCTGCTCGTGGCGCTGGCGCTGGAGAACCTGCTGGCAAATAAGTTTTACCGGCGCGAAAGCGTGGAGTTCGAGGACGCTTCGGTGCGAGCGCAAAACGTGAACTGAGTCCTTCTAGATACATGATGCTTCCGGGCGCCACATCCCTGACCATCGATCCTGCCGCGCCTTGGTCCGCGCCGGGGGTGGGCTTGCTCGCCCTTCTGGGCGTGGCGGCGGTCCTGGTGCTGCTCACGCTTTGGACCTACCACGGCGTGCGCAACGTCGGCGGCCGGCGCGTCGCCCTCATCCTCGCGCTGCGGCTGGCCGCTCTTTTCCTGACGGCGCTTTTGGTTCTTCGGCCCTCGCTCGCTTTCGAGGAAGACGAGACGGCTATGCCTTCCAAACTGCTCATCCTGGGCGATTACTCCGCCAGTGCGCAAACGAAGGATGAATTCAACAACCAATCGCGCTGGGACAATATGCAGCGCATCTTGAAATCGTCGCAAGTCACCGAAGCCCTCGAACGCCTTGCCGCGGACAAGGTCGAAGTCGCCTATTACTTGGGCGCCGGCGATGTGCGCTCTTTCGCGCCCGACATCCAGCCGAGCGGCAAGACCACCGACATCGGATACTGGCTGCACGAGATCTGGCAGCGACATGGCCGGGAGAAAAACCTGCGCGGGCTGATCCTTCTTTCCGACGGGGCGGACCACGGCGCACGCTTTTCCGCTTTGGAGAAGGCGGCGCTCTATCGCGGTTCGTGCCCCATCTACACCTTCGGCCTGGGACGCACCACGACCACGCCCAAGCAAAACGACATCGACCTCAAAGAGATCCGCGTCTCCCCCGATACCGTGAGCGTCAAGGGCAAGCTCACGGTACAGGGTTTTGTCAACGCTCCGGGCTTTGAAAACTCCATCGTCAACGTGAGTCTTTGGATCGAAGAGCGCGGCAAAGCGCCGCGCCAGGCCGGCTCGACAAAGCGCGAGGTATTGAAGAAGACGCAGCGCAATGAAATCACGCTCGACTGCGACGCTCCGGATCAGGCCGGCGAGATCAAGGTCACACTCAAGATCGAGCCGCTGCCGGGCGAAGTCTCCGTGCTCAACAACGAAGTCACCACCTATGTCTCCGTCACCAAGGACGGCGTCAGCATCCTCTGGGTCGAGGGCCGGCTTCCGCACCTGGAGGCGACCACCGCCATCCGCTGGGCCTTGGGCAAGGATCAGCGCTTCCGGGTTCACTTCGCCGAGCGCTTGCAGCAAGAAAAGCCGAAAGCGGAAGCGGAGGACTGGTTCAACTTCGACAAGCATGCTTACGACGTGATCGTCATCGGCGACATTTCCGCCAGCCGATTCGCGGGCGGGCCCAAGAAAGAAGTCTTCGAGAAAGTGCGCGAGCTGGTCAAGCAGGGCAAGGGCCTTTTGATGATGGGCGGCCATGAAACCTTTGGCAATAGCGACTGGCATCACCCGTTCGCGGCCGATGTCGCCTCGTTGTTGCCCGTCGAACTCAACCAACAGGGACAAGTTGAGGAACCGGTCCGCATGGTCCCAATGCCGGACGGAAAGAAGTATGTGCTGCAGCTTACCAATAGCGTCGCGGGGAACGAGAAGCTCTGGAAAGATCTGCCGCCGTTAGACGGTATGACAAAGGTGGGCGCGGTAAAACCAACGGCAAAGACGTTTGCCGCTGGTCCGGCGGGCGAGCCGATACTCGTTTACAACCAAATCGGCGATGGCCGGGTAATGGCACTGGCCGGCGACACCATGTGGAAAGTCTGGCGGCGCTCGCCGGAAACGCTCAAGGCCTATCAGACCTTTTGGATGCAGATGATGCTCTTCTTGGCCAAGCAGGAAGACATGGAGGGCAACGTCAAGATCGTGCTCGATAGACGTCGACTAAAAGCGCATCCCGGCGAGCGCCTGCCCTTTGCAGTCAGCGTGCGCGGCAAGAGCGGCGTGGACGTGCCCAATCCGCAGTTCACCGTCAAGGTGACCGCCCCGGACAAGAAGACCTACGACGTGGAAGTGACGCGCGACGGCGCCGAATTCCGCGGCTTGTACCAGATGAGCGAGGCGGCGGGCGAATACCGCATTGAAGCCAGCGTCAAGGGCAAGGACGCGCAAGGCAGCGAACTGGAACTCAAGCCGGGTGAAGCGCATTTTTTGGGCTACGGCGAAGACTGGGAGACGCAGCGCACCGCCGCCGACCACGACCTCTTGGCGAAGATCGCCGACGTATCCGGCGGGCGTTTCCAACTGGCCGACGAGCGCAAGCTCACCCAATTGCTCGAAGAGATCCACGCGGCCCGGCAAAACCAGCCGCGCCCGCGCCGTGATCTCTGGCCCGATTGGCGTCGCCATCCGGGCTCGGAAAGCGTCGGCGATCAACTCGACACGCTCTGGAGCACCGCCGCACTGGCCTGCTTCGTTTTGTTTGTCGCACTCGTGTGCACGGAATGGTACTTGCGCCGCCGTTGGGGTCTGGTTTGAGGACTATCCACAGATTGCGCAGATTTCGCAGATTCAATTCTGCGTAATCGGCGAAATGTGTGGTTGCTTGCTATGCCAAAAAAACGAATCATCTCTCTGATCGCCAGCGCCACGGAGATTGCGTGTGCGCTCGGCTTTGAAGATTCGCTCGTGGGCCGCTCGCACGAATGCGACTATCCGCCCTCTGTGCACCGGCTGCCGGTGTGCACCGCGCCGCGCTTCGACGTCGCTGGCTCAAGCCGGGACATCGACAACAACGTCAAATCGCTCATGGAGCAAGCGGCGTCCATTTACGCAGTGAACGCGGAGCTGTTGCGTGAGCTGCGGCCGGACGTGATCCTGACGCAGGCGCAGTGCGACGTGTGCGCCGTCAGCACCAAGGACGTGGAGAACGCGCTGTGCGATTGGACCGGAACCCGGCCGCGCGTGGTCACGCTCCAGCCCGATTGTCTCGCGGACGTTTGGCAGGACATTCGCCGCGCCGCCGACGCCTTGGATGTGCCGCGCCAGGGAGACGAGTTGGTTCAAGAATTGAAAGAACGCATGGAAGCGATCGCCGCCAAGGCGCGCGCTGCACCACACAGACCGACGGTCGCTTGTCTGGAGTGGCTCGACCCGTTAATGGCCGCGGGCAACTGGGTGCCCGAGCTCGTGGAGATGGCGGGCGGCGTGAACCTCTTTGGCGAAGCGGGCAAGCACGCGCCATGGATGTCGTGGGCGGAGTTGTCCGAGCGCGATCCGGAAGTCATTGTCGCCATGCCGTGCGGCTTCGATCTGGAGCGCACGCGCAAGGAGATGAAGCAGTTGCCAAAACACCCGGAGTGGGGCGCTTTGCGCGCGGTGCAAAACGGTCGCGTCTATGCCACCGACGGCAATCAATTCTTCAACCGGCCCGGGCCGCGCCTCGTGGAGTCGTTGGCGATTCTTGCTGGGATCTTGCACGGCCAAGAGAATGTAGAAGGCACACTCCGTGTGCCGTAAGCACGACGGCACACGGAGTGTGCCTACTACATTAGTGACAATGCGATTTGATACACCTCTTCCGCATCCATGATTTGATCGTTGCTTTCGAACAGACGTGCAATGGCGGCCTTGTGCGTCTTCATTTTCGTGTCGCCCACGCCGATCGCTCCATAGCAGACAACGCCGTCGCGCGTGGCCCCCTTGTCCATCACTTCCACTCCTTCAATGCCCAAGGGCGGCACGGCGTTGAGGTCGATGGCCACTTTGAGCGTCGGGCACGCCGGCCGCGCGGCCTTCGGCAAGAGCACGGCACTCGCGGCGCCAGCGGCAATGACCAGCGTCCGACCGGCGAGGGCCGCGCTCAATTCTTGCGCAGAGCCGTTGGCCATAGGCGTAAGCTTGGCGCTTGATACCTTGGCGGCAATGTCTTGACAGACCGCGGCGGCGCGCGCTTGTTGCCGGGAACCGACGCGGATCTCCGCTCCTTCGCGGGCCAATAGACGAGCGACACGTTGACCGACCGGACCGGTGCCGCCCAGGACGAGGGCAGGGCAGCCTTTCAATTCGACATGACGCTTTGCGGCGCAAACCGCGGCGGCGGCGGTCGTATTCGCGCCGTTGGCGTCAAGCAGTATCGAGACACGCAGACCAAACTGCGGCAAGAGATGTTTTTGCGCCTCGCGCAAGAGTTCCTCGCCCGCCGCCACGTTGCTGCCGCCGATGAAGAACGCGCTGCGTTTCAAGTCCTTCGGTCCGCGCGTAAAAATCGCCCCGTGCACCAGGCCCTGCACGTCCGCGGGCTTGACGCCGCCGTAGCTAAACACCTCGTCGGCCCCGGCATCGACGGCGACCACGCGGTCGAACACGCTCGGCTGCGGATCGCTGTCAAGCTGGATGAGAATCTTGCGCTTGTCCATTGTTCACAGGAGTCAGGAGTCAGGGGTCAGGAGTCAGGAGGCGACTTTAGTCTCCTGCTTCCCGATTCCTGATCCTTGACACCTGACCCCTGATCCCTGACACCTGGATTCTACTTGGGCGAGAAAGGATGCTTGGCCGAATCCTTCTTGGAGGTAATTTCTTCGATTTTCGGCTCGCCCTTCATGGCGCGGGCAATGGAGAGCTTGGTGGCCTCGTAGTTGTATTGGTAGATCTTGGTGTCGTCGGCGGCTTGCCAGTGGATGAAGACGCCGCACACGATGACCAGGTTTTCGGCGTCCTTCGCGGGAATAACGCCGGACGCGACGCTGTCGGCAACCGCCTTGGCGACGGCGGCCTGTGCCGGCCCGAACATTTGCACGGCTTGCTTGGCGCCTTTGATCGTCACCTTGGTGATGAGCACCGTTGCGGGCTTGCAAATGAGGTTCGGGGTCAACACCGCGAGCAGATTGGAATGCCCTTCCGATTGCCGCGCGAGGGCGTTGGCGAAAGCGTTTCCGACCGGGCCGTCCTTCGAGCCGATCATGAGGTCGATGTGGGCCACTTCGTTGCCGTCGCCGACCAATGCTTCTCCGATGAAAATAGACATCGTGCGAACTCCTTTTTTTGGTACGTATGCGTGTGTGCCGATGAGAAAGAAGATACCACCCGCGCGGCGAACTTCAACGGCTTTCCAAAAAATGATGCCACCGACGAATACAGCCACGGATGAACACGGATGGAACACGGAAAAAGACTAGGTGTGACTCTTGTCCGTGTTTCATCCGTGTTGATCCGTGGCTCAATTGACCGCACTGGGCAGCGCGAACAGCTTGGGATCGACTGGCTCGTTGATGGTGATCGATTCGAAAGTGGTCGTCGTGTGCGTGACGGGTTGGCCGTCGACGATGGTGCGGACGGCGTGGGGCAGAATGAGGCCGTCGACGGCTCGGAAGTCCGAGTAAACCTTGGCCAGTTCGCTGGTCGCCGAAGTGCCGCGCCCGCGATGGGCGACGGTCAGGATTCGGCCGGTTTCCGGATCAAGGCCGAGCGTCGTGGTCGCGCCTTGCAAGTGAACCACGAGTTGCTCGACTTCCTGGTCGGCGATCTTGGCCTTTCCAAAGTCCAGCGCGACAAAGCCCGGCTCGGTGCGCGACTTCAAAAGAATGAGCGGTTGGCGAAAGAACTCGCGCGCGAGCACAGGCGTGACGGCATCGTCCAGGCGCCATTCTTCTTTGGCGTCGATGCGGAAGGCGCCGGTTTTGGTAAGCACCTGGACTCCGCGCCAGGCGCCCCAAGATTCTTCCTCGCGATATTTGTCGGGAAACGCGAAGTTCCACGATTTCGAACCGATGGACTCGCGCTCGTTGGCCTTGTAGTGCAGCTTGATCTTCGCCTGAAACGAAGTCAGGCCGTCCACCTTGGCCGCGCCGCCGTAGCCTGCGAGAGCTTTCTGCACAAGCGCTTGCCCTTGTTTCGCCTGGGCCTCGCTGCCCTTGGGCGGTTCGTCCTGGGCGTCGAGAAACTTCTCCGGCGCTTTCTTGAAGGTATTGCGGCACGCTTCCGAAGCGAAGATGTAGATCTTGCCGTCGTGGACGAAGAACCGATCGGGATGGCCCAGGCCGCTCAAGGGGCCCATACGCCCGCAGCCGCCGCCCATCTGAATACAGTAGCGGGCCGGCTCCTTCTCAAACGTGGCTTTATTGTCCGCATCCGCAAATTGATAACGATACCGTCCCCGGACAATCGCCAGGTCCGCCTTGCCGGCCGCTTCCTTCCCTTGCGACAGGGCCACGGGGTCCAGCCCACGAAGCGCGGTCACGATTTCCGGTGGATCGGCTGGCAGCGCGGCCGCGACCGACAACCAGAATAAACAGACCAGTGCGAAGCGCTTCATCGAATACCTCATTCGTCGGGGCTCGAGTATTCCCGCCGCTCCAAGACATAGAGCAAGGTCGGCGTACGACAGCTTACCTGGAATAGAAACGGCAAGTCCTCGCCCACTGGGACCAGGCACAACCTCAGTAAGTCGTCCTTCATTTGATAGATCCCGCGCAGGCGCTGCTCTGTCGCCTTGCCTGTCTCTACTGGGAACAGGTGCATTTCGATTTCAGCCGGTTTCGCGTCCTTGCCCACTTTATAAGTGCCGGCGTACGACACCTTCGGCGAGTCAAAGCGCACCCGATCGTCGTGGAAGGAGATGGATAGCTGGTTATTCGAAACGGGATCCATCATGGTGCCGTAAAAGTCTTTGCTCGCGTCGCCTTCCTGAAGAGAAAGCCACGCGCCTTGGAATATCCTCTGTTCCGGCGACAGCGCCAGAGCCGGCGGTTCGTGCTGTGCGGGCGGTGGATTGAACGCCAGCGGCGGCGCTTGGGGACGGGACAAGGAAGACCACAGCGCCGCGCCGAGCGCGAACAGGCAGCACGCCAGGCCCGCGAAAACAACCAGTTTCAATTTGCCGGCGGCCAGACCGCGCGCCAGATTTCCGCTCAATGCCAGTGTCGCGGCGGGCACGGCGTCGGCAAGCGCTGCCAGTCCCCCCGCCGCGAACAGCCGCGCCAAGCGGCCGACGCCGGCTAAGAGGGCCGGCGAACATGCGTTGCAAAAGGCGTCGCGCGACAAGACGACCGCCAGCGTCGCCGCCGACAGCGTGACGCCGCGGCGCACCAGCGCTTTCCGCAGCCGGCCGCGCGCCCGGTTTAGCCGCGACATGATCGTGCCCGGCGGACAACCGAGTTGCCGGCCCGCTTCCTCGTTCGACTTGCCCTCCATGTAACAAAGGAGAATCGGCAACCGGAACCGGTCCGGCAGGCGTGTTATCTCCTCATCCAGGATCCGCGCATATTCGTGGCGCTCGGCGACGTCCGCAGGATCGTCCTTAGCCCGCGGCGCGATGATTCTCGGCTCCGACCGCGCATCCGCCGGTTCGGGCCGAGCCTTGTGGATTTCCCAGGCGGCGCGAAGCGCGACCGTGTGCAGCCAGCCCACCAGCGCCTGGCCTTCGCGAATGTTTTTGGCTTTTCGGATCAAGGTTAAGAAAGTTGCTTGAAACGCATCGTCGGCGTCGTTGCCGTCACCCAGAACCCGGCGGCTGACGCCGAGGACCAGGCCCGCATGCCTGGCAACGAGCATTTCGATTGCCGTCCCATCCCCATGGCGCACATAACGTTGCAGCAATTCGGCGTCGGAGCCTTCTTCTCCATTGGCGGGCCGAAACAGCCGCCGCAGCTCGCCGGCCAGAGTGCTGAGTTTTCGAAGTTGCATGCTCGAGTCGCCTTTCAGGCACTCAATCCCTGCCTAAAGGAGAGTAAATGCAGCATTTCTCTTCCACATATTCTGGATTCTTTGCGGTTTTTTTATTTCTTTCTTTGTTTCGATTCCTTGATTCCTTCGAGTCTTTTGATGTGTTTTCCTAGAGCTTGCTTCAGGACAAAGCAGAACGGTTCGAGTTCTTGAGAGCCCGCCTCGGCCTGTACAAGGCCTCCTAGTGATGCGTCATCCTTCGATTGACGGGTAAAGTTTCTTCATCTTGCGTCGGGCTGCGGCGATGGTGAATGTCCAATGAATCCTGGCTTTTCGTTGAT
>JAKEFD010000479.1 GCA_022616245.1 Gemmataceae bacterium | reverse complement strand
TCGGCGATGCGCGCGACCTTTTCCGCCAGCTCCTGCGACTGCGTGTGAAAGACGCGGAAGTGCGCCGTCTCCGCGACGAGCCAACCCTGCGAGTTGCGCCCAGCGTGCTTGACCGCCACGGTCGTTTCCGGCCTCTCCTGTGTCGCGGCCCCGCTGGGCTGTTCCTTGCCCCGTTGATCGATTTCCTTGAGTACCTTGTGGCCCGTATCCTTGAGCTTCGGTGCCAGAACCAGCGCACCGTGCACTTGTTGCTTCAAGCTCGCAAGCGCTTTGCCGTCCAACTCCGTCTGCTTGAGTTGCTCGACGACATGGCTGAGCATGCAGTACGCCCAACGCTCGCGCGAAGAAACGATGGCTCCAGGGTCGGCCTGATACGCCTGGTCGAAAAAGTACTTGGCTTGCGTGAAGCGCCCGTGGCTGAACTCCTGCTCCGCTTTGCCAAGCAATCTGCGCGCGCGCTCGGATTCACCTCCGGAGGACGTAGTCGAAGCTGCCAGCTTCGAACCGCTGGCCGGATACATGCTCCCTTCCGCGACGCTGGCAGCGCCGCCTACGTTGCGCTGATTCGCCAGGGAGAACGGGTCGTCCTTGGGATCTTCGATCTTGCCGCGCGCGACAGCGGGTTTGGAATCTTGCGCAGCGTCTTCCTTTTTCCCTTTCAGATGGTGCAATGCAAAGTTGGGCAGCGGGATCGGCGTATTGGTTTTTTGCGCGGCCACGCTGTCGCCGTCCGACTTCGGCGTGGGTTTGCTGTCCGCGGTTTTCGCCGGCGTCATGTCCGGCGGCCGCAGCGTCGGGTCTTTAGCTGCAGCCGGCTCCAAGATGCAAAGCCGTTCCAGGTAGCGCTGCGCCTGCGTCCCTTGCTGGGCCAGCCACAGATCTTTGATGAGACTGCGATAGGCTTCGCGCAGCATGCGCAGGAAGCCGGCGTGGCCGTTGACGCGCGCGAGTTGCTCCTCCAGCGCGTCCACGGCTTTTTTCGAATCGCCCTGCAGCATGAAGTGCCGGGCTTGCTCCATCGCCTGTTGCAAGGCGAGGGCATTGTGCAAACCGGCATCCTCTTTGGGAGGATTGCCCTGTAAGAGTTGATGTGTTCCGAGGAGTACGACAAGCAGGCTGGCGGGCAAGAGCCATCGTGCCATAAGCGCATCCTTGCGTATGGGACAAATGGGCCGAGTGTGTAGAGAAAGAGGACGTGGACGCGCGCAGAACGCACGCGGCGCTTCGGATCCTCCTCCCTGGTCCGTTAGCGAGTCTGGGGTCGAATCGGCATCTTAGCCGGCTTCAACCTTGGGTCGGACCCGCCGGTCCCAACGTTAGAAAACCGCTGCCGAAAAAACAAGCGGAAGTGGTTGGCAACCACTTGGCAGAATTGGTGACAGTGCCAAGGAATGCATGTCATCAATTTGTTTCACAAACCATTGCAATCAAAGGAGTAACAAGAATGCAGGAACGCAAAGAGAGCGTTGACGGCGCGGGCGTGCCGCTTTTGAATGCAAAGAAATTCAACGAAGCGGCAGAGGTATTTGAGGCCGGCTTGCAATACTAGCCGGGGAATTCGTTTTTGGAATAGCGATTGGCCACGTGCAAGAAGTTGCAACGATGATAGGAGCAAGGCGGCAAAGCGGCGACCGAGTCTGCGCCGTGGGAGGGGGCGGCGCCGTTGGCTGTGCGTCGCCGGCTCGCGCGTTCTTTGCCTGCTGCCCGGGAGAGCCGGCGCGGATTCGCATTCCTTTCGCATACCACTTTGGAATAAAGCGGCGCAGGTCTGCCGTCTTTCTCACGACACATAAACCTCCAAGTAGTCTGCCGCGGTGGAGTGCCTAATACTCGCGCCGCGTCACCAGGCCCGGCGACGGCACTGGATACTTGCCATCCTGCCCCAACCGTAGCGGCGCCGGCCCATCCAGTGTCAGCCGATCCACCTCCGGCGCGAATTCGTGCTCGTGCGCCAGCATCTGGTCGCGGGTCACGGTCTGCCCCGTGTGGCACGCCATGCGGCCCATCGCGGTGATGAGGCTGGCTTCCGCGCCGCGGCGGGCTTCATTGTGCTGCCGGTCGTTGCGGATCGCACTGAGAAGGTGATCCCATTCCAGTTGATAGGGATCGGGCTCAGGCTGCGGGAAGCGCCAGACCACTTCCTGGTTCGAGAAATTCTGGCCGCGAAAGATGCGGCAGCGCGACGGGGCATGGCCGTTGGTCGAGACAATGGCCGAGCCGCGAGCGCCGTGGACATAGGTGGCGAACTCGTTGTGGCAGCCGGGCATGGTGCGGCCTTCGAGATAGAACTTCGAGCCATCGGCAAAAGTGTATTCCGTGGAATAGCTATCGAAGTTCTGGTCGATGTTGTTGCCGCGATAGTGGCGGCCGCCGGAACCTTTGGCGGAAACGGGCCAGGCGTCCTTCATCCAGCACGCTTCGTCGATGTTGTGGATGAGGAAATCGCTGAAGGCGCCGCCGCTGGCCCACAGGAACGAGTGGAAACGCTGAATCTGATAATGCAGTTCGGGGATGTTTTCCGGACGCGGCGGCGAGAAAGCGGTCGCGGTCGGGCCGGCCATCCGGTAGGCGCGGCAAAGCACGAGGTCGCCGATCTGGCCGTCACGGAGACGTTGGAACAATTCCTTGCGGGCGTCGCAGTGCCGGCACATGAGGCCGACGCCTACTTTCTGATTACGGCGTTCGGATTGCTCGGTGATCGCGAGAAAGCGGCGCGTGCTTGGGCCGTCCACGGTGACCGGCTTTTCCATGAAGACGTGCAGGCCTTTTTCGAGGGCATAAGCAAACTGCACCCAGCGGAAGCCGGGCGGCGTGGCCAAGATGACGACGTCGCCGGCACGAAGGTTGTCCATGGCCCGGCGGTAGCCGTCGAAGCCGACATAACGGCGGCCTTGCGGCACGTCCATCTGGCGCTGGTGCTGGCGCTGCAGATTCTGGAAGCTGGAATTGAGCCGATTCTCGAAGACGTCGGCCATGGCGATGAGGCGGGTCGGCCCATTGCGCGAAGCGAGTGCGTTGGCCGCCGCGCCAGTGCCGCGGCCGCCGCAGCCGACCAGGGCGAGCCGGATGGTGTTGTCTTCGCCGGCGTGCACGTGCGGCAGCGCCACGCCCGCCAGCGCCGACACCGCGGCGACCTGGCCGGTCTTTTTCATGACGTCGCGGCGCGACAGGCCGCCTTTTTTCTGGGTGCTCATGTGAAAACATCCGTCTTATCGTGGGAGGGAGAAAAACGCTTGCAGCTATCTTCGTGGATTTTGATGCTAGTCTCAAGCAGAAAACGAAACAAATCCGAAATCCGAAGATCCAAATTCGAAACAAATTCAGAATCCAAGGAAGAAAATGGAAAACTCGTTTGGGGACTTCTTATTTGGATTTGGAGATTGTTTCGGATTTGGATCTTCGAGATTCGGATTTCCGAACGGCGATGTGCAAGCGAAATGAAAAAACAACGGGAGGCGGACGCTGGCCTGACGGGTCGAAGAGGTAGTTAGTGGGGTCCGCTTTTGGCGTCAGGCCAACGCCGACCGCCCGTTGCTCGTTGTGAGATCAGTATCTGGTAAAGGGCCAAAAGGAACAAGTCAGGAGACGGGAACAACAAGCGTCAGGAGTTTCCCGACATCCGCCCAGTTAGTGCCCTTGCGTCGCGATTTGTTGCTCGTACTGCTCCGGGCTCAATAGCGCGTCCAGCTTGGTCCCGGCCGCGACTTTGATCTTCACGATCCAGCCTTTCGTGTACGGATCGGCCGACACCGCGCCGGGGTCTTTGACCACCGCGTCGTTGACGGCAATCAGCTCGCCTTCCACAGGGGCGTACAAATCGCTGACCGCCTTGACGGATTCGATCTCGCCGAAGCGCTCGCCGGGTTTCAACTTCGTCCCGACCGGCTTCAATTCGACGTAGACCACGTCGGTCAATTGCTCGACCGCAAACTGCGTGATGCCCACGGTGCAGACGTCGCCGTCCAGGCTGGCCCATTCATGCGTGGTCGCGTAGCGCAGGTTTTTCGGAATCATGTGGTCCTCACTCCTGTAGCGGAATTCGCAAGAATTCCGATCCGTTTGCTCCTGCGGAATCCTTGCGAATTCCGCTACGAGTCGATTTCACTTCGATCGCTTGTAAAACGGCAGCGGCACTACCTTGGCCGTCACTTCGCTGCCGCGAATGTCCACCTGGCATTGCGTGCCGGGTTGCGCCATCGACGGTTCGACATACGCCATGGCAATGGTCTTGTGCAGCGTCGGCGCGAAGGTGCCGCTTGTGACAGTGCCGACGTCTTGGCCACAGGAACGTACCTTAGCGCCTTCGCGGGCAATTCGCTTGCCCTCCAGCTCCAGGCCTACGCGGCGACGCGCTGTCGCGTCTTTTTGCCGGCGCATCAGTGCCTCTTTGCCTCGGAAATCGCCTTTGTCCAACTTCACGGCCCAGCCGAGGCCCGCCTGATAAGGATCGATGTCTTCGCTCAGTTCGTGGCCATAAAGGGGCATCGCGGCTTCCAGGCGCAGCGTATCGCGCGCGCCCAGGCCGCACGGCTTGGCGCCGCGCTTGAGCAACTCATCCCAAAGTTGCACGCCGAATCTTGCGCCGACCATGAATTCGAAGCCATCCTCGCCGGTGTAGCCGGTGCGGCTGACGGCGCAGTTGTTCCCGGCGTAGCGTGTCGGCGCGGCATAGTAGTACGCGAGTTTAGTCGGGTCGGCTTCGGTCAGACCACGAACCAACTCGGCGGATTTTGGCCCTTGGACGGCAATCATGCAAGTGGTTAGCGTCTGATCCTGCATTTCGACATTGAGCGTGCCTTTGGTTTCCTTGATCCAGCCGACGATTTTCTCGCGATTGCTGGCATTGACCACCATGGCGAAACCGTACGGCCAGCGATAAACCAGCACATCGTCGCGGATGCCGCCTTGGTCGTTACAGACAAGCCCGTAGCGCGCTTGCATGTCCTTCATCGTGGCGGCGTTGTTGGTCTGGATTCTCTGGATGAGCGCGAGCGTGTCCGGGCCGCCAAAGGACAGCCGGCCCATGTGGCTCACGTCGAAAAGGCCGCAGCCGGTGCGGACGGCGGTGTGCTCCTCGATGATGGTGCTGTACTGCACCGGCATGTCCCAGCCGCCGAAATCGACCATACGGGCGTCGTGTGCGACGTGCCAATCGTAAAGACAGGTGCGCTGGCCCATTCGAAATGCTCCCGACGGCGCAAGGATGTGAAAAGTCTAGAGGGACGATAGGAAGGAATCAAGCACCTGGAAATCCGAAATCCAAATCACGAAACTCGAAACAAATCCGAAATCCAAAGAAGAGAACTCAAAAGAAAACTCGTTCGCTTTCACTTTTTTTTGGGACTTTGAGTATGTTTCGGATTTCGAGATTCGGATTTCGGGTTTATTTGACGGGCGTTTCCCGAAACTCCATAGGCGCGCCGCAGCAATCGCAAATGCCTGCCTCGTAGCCGCGGATGGTGCAGATGTCGCACCAGTAGTAGACGTCGTGCAATTGGCCTTTCTGGTAGCTGTGGACGTTGACGACTTGCAGGAGCGTGGAACCAGGGATGAGCCGGCCGGTCAAGCGCATGGGTCGATTAAGGAGCTTGGCGTCTTTGAAGAACATGCGTGCGCCCGCGTCCTTGACGAGTGGATAGACTTTGCCGTCGTCGGTCAGGAGGGCAAGCCAAGCGGGCGCGGCGTCGGCGTCGAGCTTGGCGCCGTGTTTTTTCAGGATGTGCTCAAGGGGGACGACTTTGCCGTTGAAGTACTCGGTTTTGAAGGGCGTTTTGTCGTCTTGTCCTGCCGCATGGAGGAGAGGCATGGCGAGCGCGATAGCAATAGAGCACCGAAGCTGGATTCTGGTCATGTTACACCTGACTCTCTCTGCGATATCACGTTGCGAAACGTCAGTGAAACGCGCCGGGCGCGCTTGCCCCATTTTTCGCTCGTCCGCGCCTTGATCCCGTGTAGCCATTGGTATCGTCCTTCGTCGCGCATGATTAGCGCGCTGCGTGCGAGCAATGGGATTTGCCGCCGCTCGCCCGTGTCTTTGTGAATGAAATCCATTTCGTAAGTCGAACCCAGGCTCACAGTCACGATTGTGTTTTGGAAGCACGGCTCGCAATCGATATGCGCCGCAATGCCTTGCCCTGGTCTATATTCGTTGACGATACACTGGTCCGGCATTTGCTCGACGTGACCCTGTTCAACGAGTCTTCGGGCAACAAACTCGGCGAATGGCGGCAGTGGGCCCAAGTACATGGAGCCATCGACTCTGCGCGCCTTGTAATCGTACTTGTAGCCGTAGTGTTGCACGCGACGTTTCAACTCGGTCAGCCATTGCAACTGGTCAATTTCCGTCAAGAGACGTTGCTCCTCATCCCGGTTCAGGAAGTTTGGAATGAAGTTTAGGCCAGGAATGTCGAGGCTGACGTCCATGTCCACATCGACCGGCGTATCGTCAAACAACAAAGGTTGCGACTCCATTGGTATTCCCTCATAACCTCAGTAGTTCATGGACATACTCGACAGGGGCCGAAACTAGGCTGCCCTTCTTTTTTCGAAATGTGACAATTGCGGGTGTGAGCGGTTGGCCGGGAGCTGCGATTCCCAGGAGTTTCTTGAAAACGTGGTAATTCCGATTGGCAGTAGCCAACGGCGAATTGACGTGGAAAATCAACATTACCTTTCCAGGCCGATTTTTTCGCAATTTGTCGACAGTAGTCGCTAGTGAATGAATGTCACTGGGTCTCAAGGATTGACTGGCGAAAAAGTACGAGAATACCAACAGCACCCAATTGTTCGTGCCGAATGGATGCTTCGGCAACTCAACCCACGATGCCGTCTCAAACCGGCGCGACTTCTTCGAGAGCATTCCCGTCTGGACAGCCGCGTTCCAAAGCTCATCCGCCTTTTCCAACATTGGCTGCGCAGCATCGATGCCGATGTAATCAAATTCGGAACTGGGAAAAACGTCGGCGAAAGCAAGCAGAGCCGTAGCGGGCCCACAACCGACATCGATAACCAACGGACGCTCCTTCAGCAACGCGCCCACCGATCTCTTATGCAACTTGAAGGTCGCGAAGCTTGTGAAAAAATGGCTCTTCATGTTCACAAAACAATAGAGAAGTACTTTGTCCTCCGGTGTCAATGGTCCATGTAGTCCGTCGTCAAAACCCTTCGAAAAATCCGCTAGCCCAACTTTAATGACCTGCTTTCTAATGACTTGGAATGGATAACCTAACGAGACATCCTGCGACCAATCCGTCCTTGGATCGTTCATGACTGGCTCGACAACGTGCTTCTTGAAAACCCGCTCCATGGCGTCTGACCATTCCAAAGGCTGGGTCATAGCTCTCTTCTTCCTACTATTCTACACGTCGCTCCACAATTCCCCGGTCGCGCCCTTCCTCGCCCGAGCGCGAATCTTCGCCGGCTTTTTCGCACTACCACGTTTCGCGCGAGTACGCTTGTCCCGGCGTTCCGCGCCGTCCTGTTCGCCGCGTCCGCGGGTGCGCAAGTACATCTTGATCGGCACGTCGTGAAAGGGCAAGTGATCGCGAAACGTCTTCAGCAAATAGCGCTGATAGGTGTGGTCGAACAAATGCGCCCCGTTGGTGAACAGGACGACCAGCGGCGGATGCGTGCCGGCTTGCGTGGCGTAGTAGATGCGGCCCTGGCGATTGAAACGCAGCGACGGCGACTGGGCGGCCACCGCTTTTTCGACGACGCGGTTCAGCTCGCCGGTGCCGACCCGGGCCCCGGCCTGCTTGTGCAGATTCTGCGCGAGGTTCAAGACTTGCTGCACGTTTTTGCCGTCCTTGGCGGTGATGAACGCGATGGGCACAAAGTCCAAACTCGGGAAAACTTGCTTCAGGTAGTCGCCAAATTCGCCGGTGACGAGCGCGCCTTTCAGAAGATCCCATTTGTTGACGACGAAGATGGCGGGCTTGTAATTCTCGAGGATGTAGCCGGCCAATTGCTTATCGACGTGGCTCACCTTCTTGGCGGCGTCGAAAAAATGCAAAACGACGTCGGCCCGGCGGATCGAGCGATCGGCGCGGGCCAGGCTGTAGAATTCGACGTCGGAGCGGACTTTGCCCCGGTTGCGCACGCCGGCCGTATCGATGGCGACAATGCCCTTGCCGTCGCGCTCGAAGCGCACATCCACGCTGTCGCGCGTCGTGCCTTCCACTTCGCTGACGATGGTGCGTTCCTCCTTCGCCAGGCAATTGATGAAAGTGCTCTTGCCGGTATTGCGCCGGCCGACGATGGCCAGCTTGAGATCTGGTTCCTTGACTTCGGCAGCGCTTGGAATCTCGGGAGGGAGGCTGTGCACAATCGCGTGGATGAGTTCCTCTTTGCCGCGATTCTGCAGCGCGCTGACGCACAACACGTCACCGAAGCCAAGCCGGTGAAACTCGGCGGCTTGCGGCTCGAGGTGCAGCTCGTCGCATTTGTTGGCCACGAGGTGAATCGGCTTGGCCAGGCCGCGCAATCTCGTGGCCACTTTTTCGTCGAGCGGGACCAGGCCGTTGCGCGCGTCGACGAGGAACACGACGACGTGGGCTTTGTCGATGGCAAGCTGAATCTGGCGTTCCACGTCGCGCGTGAGGTCGTCCTTGTCCTCGATGCCCATGCCGCCGGTATCGACCAGCTCGAAGTAGCGGCCGCCGGCGTCGACGGGCGCGCACAGCCGGTCGCGCGTAACGCCCGGCGTGGGATCGACGATGGCGATGCGCCGGCCCGCGAGCCAGTTGAACAGCGACGATTTGCCGACGTTGGGCCGGCCGACGATGGCGACTTGCGGAATTGACATTCTTTCATTGTAGATTGCGGATTGATGATTGCGGATGGAAATGCCGCACATCCCAAGGCCGAAGCGTGCTTCGGCGAATCCACGCGATTAGTGCTTGCCGCCGAAGTCGATTTCGCCAACCACCCTTCAAAACCGTGAAAAACCAGCTGGCACGCTTGTTGCTTTCTCCCTGTCCCTGCAATCGACCAACGACGCGTGCCTTATGCAAAGCGCTCCAGAAGCATCGACGAACCTTCCCTTGTCTGAAGAAGAGGAAGTCGAAGAGGCTGCCCTGATGCTCGAAGTCGTGAGCGACGCCGAGCTGGACCGCTTCCTGGGCAGGCTGCTCCAGAAGGCGGGGCGCGGACAAATGACTTCGGCGCTGGGAAAGCCGCTCGGCAGCGTGATCAAAGGCGCGGCGCGCGTGGCGTTGCCGTTCGCGGGGCGAGCCCTGGGGCGGTTGGCGCCGACCAGTCAGGACGCCGGCCAGTCGTGGGATACGCGCGCCGCCACGCTGTTCGGCATCGAGCTGGAAGGCCTCAGCCCGGAGGACCAGGAGTTTCAGGCGGCGCGGCGCTTTGTGCGCTTTGCTACGGACGCGGCGCGGCAAGCGCTGGCGCTCGAACGAAGGATAGGCCCCGCGCGCGCGGCCCGCGCGGGCGCGGCTTCGGCGGCACGAAGATATGCCCCGGGCTTGCTTCGCCCGCGTCCCAAATGGCCAAAACCCAGACCCCGGCCTCCGCGGCGGCGACGGCCCATCCCGGCGCCCGTTGCGGATCCCGGCCCCCCTATCGTCGTTCAACCAACTCTCGTCCAGCCCCCGTTCGATGAGCCCATCGTCATGGATGGAGCGCCGTCTCAGCCTGATTGCAGCAACTGCAGGTGCCCAAAATGCGCGACTCCCAGCGGCGGCTGGCATCGCCAAGGTCGCGACCTGGTTGTCGTCAATGTGTTCCCGGACCCCGAACCCGTACCCATAGCGGACCAACCGTCCGCGTGAAACCTGTGCACTCAAAGGAGACCATCATGCACGACCTCGATCCCATGCGCACCACTCTACAAGCCGAGAGCGACTACCAGGGGGAGACGCTCCAGTACGACTTCGAAGCCGACGGAGGAATGTTCGGCGAATATGGGGACTCCGAAAGCCCCATCAGTGAATCAGACGAGATTAATCTGGCCTCCGAGTTGTTGGGGGTGAGCGAGGACGCCGAGCTCGACCAGTTCCTGGGCAACGTATTCAAGAAAATCGGCGGCTTCGCGAAAAAGATCGTTAACAGTCCGATTGGTCGCACTATTGGCGGCGCGCTTAAGGGCATCGCCAAGAAGGCCCTGCCCATGGTGGGCGGGGCGCTCGGCTCGTTCATTCCGATTCCGGGCGTCGGCACGGCGCTGGGAACGGCACTGGGAGGTGCTGCCAGCAATCTGTTCGAAGTGCCGCTGGAGGGTGAAACGCCCGAGGATCAGGAATTCAACCTGGCCCGCCGCTTTGTTCGGCTGGCGGGGGCGACAGCGAAGGCGGCGTCCAACTTGCCGGCCAACATGGATCCACGAGCGGCAGCGAAGACCGCTTTAACCTCAGCGGCTCGAAAGCACGCGCCGGGCTTGATCAAGTGGCTGGACAGGATCATCGCGGCGCGACCGCCCATTCGCGGCGCCGCTGCCGACAGTCCCATCACTCAGGACGAGGAAATGAATCTTGCCTCCGAACTCCTGGCCATCGGCGAGGATGCGGAGTTGGATCAGTTTCTGGGAAACATCTTCAAGAGCGTCGGCCGGGCCGTCGGCGGCTTCGTGAGCAGCCCGATCGGCCGCAGCCTGGGCGGCGTGCTCAAAGGCGTGGCCAAGCAAGCGCTGCCGTCGCTGGGAGGAGCGCTCGGATCGTTCATTCCGGGCGTGGGTTCGTCCCTGGGCACGAGCCTGGGAAGCGCGGCCAGCAATCTGTTCGAAGTCGAAGGCGAGACGCCCGAGGATCAGGAATTCGACTGGGCGCGGAAGTTCGTGCGCTTGGCCAGTTCCGCGGCGAAGACAGCCATTGGTTTGCCGCCCAATGTCGATCCGCGCACGGCGGCGAAGGCCGCACTGTCGGCGGCGGCGAAGAAGTACGCCCCCGGGCTGCTGAGCTTGCTCGGGGAAGTCGGCGCAGTGCCGACGGCCGGGGTTGCCCGTCCGGGCGTCGCCGCCATGGGTACTGGCATGGCGCCGGTAGGCGCGGGCCTGGCTGCCGCCGGGCGGCCGGGACATAGCGGCCGCTGGATCCGCCGTGGCAAGCGCATCATTCTCCTTGGAGTCTAGCAATGCCGTTTGGCATGGTGTCCCGATTCCTGGAGACGGAAGCACGAGCTTTGCTGACGCGTCTGGGCCGAGTCAAGCCCTTCGTGCTGCACATGCCCATGCTTCCAGCGGCGGGAATTTCCCCGTCGGCCCTGACCGCCATCGAACGCTTCCTGGCGCAGGGCCGCGGGGAACTCCAGGGCCTGGTGATGAAATTCCTGGCCTGGTTGACCAGCCGCGCCGGCAACGACGCGTCGCCCGCGGAGGCTCAGCGACGCTTTACCTTTCTGCGTTTGCGCTTCAACGCCATCCTGACGCAGTTTGACATCTTTGCCGATGTCCTGAACCAGCGCAGCGAACATGAAAACGGCGTCTGGCTCTCGGGCCTGGACGTCGCGGCCGCCGATGCCTTGGCGATACCGGGAGGTTATTTCGACATGCCGCCGGTCATCTGCTATCTGGATCGCGGACATGGCGCCGCCATTCGGCGGGCGCGCACACGGCTGCCCGGCGGCGGCGACAACCCCGTCGCCGTCGTGCGCGTCCCGCGCGAACGCATGGTGGGAGCCGGCATCGCCTCCAGCCTGGTGCATGAGGTGGGGCACCAGGGGGCAGCGTTGCTCGATCTCATCAATTCGCTGCGGCCCGTCCTGCAAGGCCTGCAAAATAAGGGCGGCGAGGAGCAACTGGCCTGGTCGCTTTGGGAACGATGGATTTCGGAAATCCTCGCGGACTTTTGGGCCCTGTGCCGCGTCGGGGCCGCAGCCACAACGGGCCTCATCGGCGTGGTTAGCTTGCCGCGGGCTTTCGTATTTCGGATCAGCCTCGACGATCCGCATCCGTTCGCGTGGATTCGCGTAGTGCTCAGTTGCGCCATGGGCAACGGCCTGTATCCGCACGGGCAATGGGATCGCCTGGCCCGCTTGTGGCACGCGTTCTATCCCACGGCGGAGTTAGATCCGCAACGCAGCAAGATTCTGGTGCTCCTAGAGAGCACGATGCCCGCCTTTGTGGCCCTGCTTGTAAACCACCGGCCGCGAAGCTTGCGCGGCAAGTCCCTGGGTGAAGTTCTCACCCACCCCCAGCGCAGCCCCGAACGGCTGACTCCGTTGTACCGGCAATGGAAGGCACTGCCCGGACAGATGTTCGCCGCGGCGCCGTCCCTGGTCTTCGCGGTGATCGGCCAGGCCAGAATCGACGGACATCTAAACCCGGAAGAAGAGAGCAAACTGCTGGCCGAGTTGCTCACGCACTGGGCGATGCGCAACAGCCTGGACACGACGGCCCAGTGCGCGTTGCAACTTCCGGCGGGGACAGCACGGCCGGCATGAACCAACGATTTTCCACTCGTTCACAATGCCCAAAGGAGGTTTCCATGGCCATCGACATCATTACCATCCCGGAAAAAGTCGCCGAAGGCGGCGAGGTTATCCTCGAAGCCAAAATGGACGACCCAAAGGAAGACATCAAGAATTATCGATTCATTTGGACCCTAAAACCATCGGCCCTGAGACTGACGGACCCGCTGGACCAACAGGAGGGGCCGGTGGTCCACATGAGCACAAAAGGAGTGCCTCCGGGAACCGGCTACAGTATCGCGGTCCAAGCAGTGCCCAAGACTCCGGGTTTCACTCCGCCCAACCCCACGAGTTTCTATCAGGGGGCGGCCAAGTTCGAAGTGCTGCCGCATCCTTTGGCTTCCGGCGACAGTCTGGCCATCAGCATGAAGCGTCACGAAAACCCCATGACTGCCGACTTGGCCCTGTGGGTGGCCATACGCAATACCACGAACGCCATCGCCTTCAACCCGTACATGGAGTTCATCGACGGCGTGATGTGTTGCACTACCGACCTGCGCGAGCCGAAGCTCCTGAAGAATCGGAGCTTCGAAAGCAGGCTCCCCTTTCCCGGCGTGGACGCTTACAACTTGCTCAAAGTCGCGACCGAGATCTTCCTCATGGATCGCTGCGGCGTCGCCATCGACATTGACGTGAACGATCTGGACGCAGCGCGCTTTCGCACACGCAGCTTTGTCGGCTCCGTCAATGAGCTGGAGGAAACGCGCCGGTTCAACCGCGACACCAATCAGGCTTTGGTAGAGGAGCTTTGGGCCCGGTACGTGAAAGTCGTTTACCAAGACGCGTCCGTTGTGCCTCCATTTGACACCAAGGAAGAGTTGGATCGGGCGCGGAAGAGCGCCGTCCCTACGTTGCCATACCTGGCTCTGATTCGCGCCAAACTCAAGGATGTGCCCGTCAAGCCGGACACATTCAATGCCGACGAGCGCCGTCAGGTGGACAACTGCTTCGGCATTCTGCAAAGCAAGTTGGCCCATCCTTGCTTTTTGGAATTGATCTGGTCCTACTGGCATGAGGAGGGCATGCTGGTGCAATCCTTGAACGCCATCAATCTGCGCTTCCAGAACCGTCGTGCGGCCGGCGAGCGCGATCCGCTCGCTCACCTGGAACTCGATCCTTTGCGGCCGTTGAACAACCTCCTCTGGGGCTATATCCAGGACGAGCAGCATCGGCTCACCCTCTTGCGGCGGGCCTACGAGTACGACCATCATTACGGTCTCGCGCTGGACGGCAAAGCCGTGGGCACGGTTCGCGGCGCCGATACACGTTCCAAGTTCATCGAGGCCTTCCACAACTTGCTGCATTTGTGCGCCGTTTTCTTCAAGGAGGACGACGACACGATGGTGATCGCCGACGGGTTCCCGATTCTTAACAGCCTGAAGGAAGTGCACTTGTTGCTCACACAGGGACATCACAACCAGTACGGCGACTTGCCTTGGAATGCGCGGCTGGAAATGCTGATGCAAGAATGGCTTCTGGCCCGCCCGGAGATGCGCGAATTCCTCACGAGCCGGATCATGGTGGCCTACCCCGAGCCATGGATGGAGCGCGTGGACACCATGAAGAAACTGCAGGGCTGGTCCGATACCCCGGTTACCCACTTCCGTGATCTGGGTGTGTTCGGCGAGCAGATTCTGCTTTCGGCCCGGTTCGGCGCCTGGAGCACGATCCATGATTCCGTGCACGCTGCCAACTGGGCACGCTATTGGCGACCGGAAATTCAGGGCTACATCCACGGCTATCGCGCGGTGTCGGGTATTGATTTGACCATTGAACCGGTCGATTCCGCTCCCCCCTCGGTGCACTTGCGTAAACGCCTGGCCGCGCAGACCGCGGCCCGTTGATGGAGACGCCAAAGGTGCTGGACTTCACCAGGGCGCATTACCTCGGTATGCGCCACGCGAGCTGGGAGCTCGCTCCTTGGGCCGGGCTGACGACCGGAGCGCCCGCTGCCCTTGTGGAATCGCCTGGAGCGCCGGTCGTCGCCCAACGCCTCGCCGCCTTGCAACGGTGCGGGGCGGCGGTGTTGGGCCCTTCCACCTTGCACCTGTTCTGGGACTTGTTCGCCCTCTTAGCGTCGCGGCGCACGGCAATTTTCATGGACGGCGCCGCTTACGCTATCGCCCGCTGGGGCGCCGCCTGCGCCACAACACGCGGGGCTCGCCTGGTTGGTTTTCGGCATTACGATCCCGACGACCTCCAGCGGGTCCTGCGACGCACCCCTGGTCAACCGCTGATCGTCGCCGACGGCGTCTGCCCCGGTTGCGGCCGAACGGCGCCACTGTTGGAAATGCTCGAGCTGGCCCAGAATCGGGGCGGCCGGCTTATCCTGGACGACACGCAAGCGCTGGGAGTCCTCGGCCAACACGGCGGCGGCACACTAGCCCGACGCGCAAGCGAGGGATCAATACAAACCCGACGCGTAAGCGAGGGATCAATACAAACCCGACGCGTGAGCGAGGGAGCAGCACTAGCCCGACGCGCGAGCGAGGGCCACGGCGCGGACGTCATCCTGGTGGCCTCGCTCGCGAAAGCTTTCGGTGTGCCGGCGGCAGTCTTGTCCGGTAGCCGCGCGAACGTGGATTGGTTTCGCGAGCACAGTGAAACCCGCGTCCATTGCAGTCCGCCATCCGCCGTCGCGATACGTGCCGCGGAGCATGCCCTGCGCGTGAACCAGGAAAACGGCGACGCACTGCGCCACCATTTACGGCATCTGGTGCGGCATTTTCAGTTGGGGATTGCAAAGCTCGGGCTAAGCGCAATCGGCGGGACCTTTCCCATGCAAACACTGACGAGGGCAGGCCCGGCCGCCCCGGCAATACACGAGCAACTGTTGGAGGGCGGAATTCGCACGGTGCTCTTGCGCGGCACGTGCCGTGTCCAACAACCGCACGTGGCCGTGCTGCTGACAGCGCAACACACAACGAATGACATTGATCGCCTCGTAGAGAGCATTGCGTTGGCTGGCCAACTGTGCTTGATTCAACCTCAAAAGGAGATGTGCAATGTACGACACTTATCAAGAATTGACCTTTCCAACCCAGGAGTTTGACCCAGCCCAGTTCGAAGTCATCGGGCCTGTGGACACCCGCTCCTGCGTACCCGACACTAGAGCTTTTCCCTTCCGGTTCATCTGTAATCTGGAAGACGTCAGCGTGCCGGGCTCGCCGTTTCCCATGTGCAGCGGCACTTTAATCGGGCCGCGTACGGTACTGACGGCCGGACACTGCCTCGAAGGCATGGCGGCCGCGACCCTGCGCGTCATCCCGGGGCGCAAAGCCCACCAGCCGCCGCCGTTTGGCGACACGCGCGCCGCCGCCTTGGTCATCGCTCCCGGTTTCATCTCCACCGGGCCGACCGACTACGGCGTCATCATCCTGCGCGATCCCATCGGCACGCGCGGCGGCTGGTGGACCTTCGACAATTTCCGTTGGCCCGGCGACACCGTAGGCGCCAGCGTGCTGCAGGCCGGCAACATCCCGACGCCCACCGAAGTGCGCATCGCCGGCTATCCCGGCGACCTGCCCGCGGCCTCGCACCTGGGCGGCCGCAGAGATCCCTGTTTCGTCCCCGGAGTCGATCTGACCGCCACCGTGCAATACATCGACATCAATCAGGCGCTCAGGATCAGCTCCAGCGGCATACTCGAATACGTGAATGACACGGCCGGCGGCATGAGCGGCAGCCCCGTGTGGCGCGAGCTGCCGGCCAACCTGGGCGGCCGCACGCTGGTCGCCGTGCACGTTTCCGGCGACACCGACGAATTTTCCGACAAGGCCAATCGCGGCGTCTTCATCCGGGGCCCGGTTCTCGAATTCGTGCGCGCCCATGCGTTCTACCCACCCGGCGCCACGCCGCCCGGTTCCGCGGGCCGGCCGACCATTCGCTTCGGCTCCAAAGGCGCCGCTGTCCGCGAGCTGCAATACCGCCTCAACATCTGGATCGTCATTACGCCCGGCGCCCCGGCCCCCCTGAAGGTCGACGGCGACTTCGGCTCAAAAACCCTGGCCGCCGCCCGCGCCTTCCAAAAAGCGTTCGGCCTTTTGGTCGACGGCATCGTCGGACCGCAATCCTGGAACCGGCTGGTAACGCCGTTTTAGGTGAATGGTGGATGGTGAATGGTCGATCGTGGTGGATCGTGTCGGCCTCGACTGACCACCATTCACCGACCACCATTCACCATCCACCATGAATTCCCATGATCATCGATTGCCACTGCCATGCGGGAAAAGGCGACGGCCTGACCGGGCCATGGGATACGGCTGCGCCTTTGGAGAAATACCTCGCGCTGGCCGACGCGGCCGGCATCGACAGAACGGTGCTGTTCGCCGCCTTCCACTCCGACTACGCCGTGGCCAACCGCGAAGTCGCCCGGATCGTCGCCGGGCGGCCGGAGCGCTTTCTCGGCTTCGCATTCCTCCATCCGGAGCGCGATCGCGGCCGGATCTTTCGCATGGTGAAGGTCGCCGTCGAGCAATACGGCTTTCGCGGCATCAAAATCCACCGCTACGACGGCAGAATCACGCGCGAGATCTGCGTTGCCGCCCGCGCCTATCGCTTGCCGGTCCTCTACGACGTGATGGGGGAGACCGCGCCCATCGAATTGTTCGCGACCGAGTACCCGGATGTGTCGTTCATCATTCCGCACTTAGGCAGCTTCGGCGACGACTGGCGGGCGCAGCTCGCGTTCCTCGACCACCTGGTGCGGCACAAGAACGTCTTTACCGACACGTCGGGGGTGCGCCGCTTCGAGCTTCTGGAACAGGCGGTGGCACGGGCCGGCGCGGGCAAAGTCCTGTTCGGTTCCGACGGTCCCTGGCTACATCCCGGTCTGGAATTGGCCAAAGTCCGCGCGCTGCACCTTTCCGAAGCGGACGAACAAATTGTCGTTAGCGGCAACCTGCTTCGGCTACTAAGACGGGTGCGCCGCCGGCCGCTTTTGACCGGCGCCCCTTCCGTGCCGCAGTCCGTGCCGGCGACCGCCTGGCGCGACCCATGGGAGAATGCCGAAGTGCCCGCACTTTAGCCGGAACACCCTGGTCCAAGCCGAGCGACCAGATTGGTGTCAAACCCGCGCGACCAATCCGTTGCCGTAACTTATTTGAGGACAACGAAGTTGTGGGATTGGTCGCGCCTCACACCCACACCCCCCCCTTCCTGTTAGGAATCGTAAGCCGACTTCGACCCGTTACTGCTCGCGCGGCTCTAACGGATGGATTGCATTCCAGCCCTGGGATACGAGGTGCAATCCATATTGGGCAATACGGCAGCTAGTCCTTTCAGTGTCTTAACTTGCGGCGAAGCACCGAATTCAGCGCGATGTGCAATCTATTTCGACGTGGGTTAGTACTCGATTCTGAACGACCGACACATCGGACAGAATCGGAGATCTATCCCACGATGATTTGTATTCGGCGATTCCACGTCAGGTCCGAAAGCTCAGAATGGATGGCGTTCAGTTCGATCCGGGCGCAGCCGTCGCGGTTGCGATGCCTCGGCGCTGATTCCTTCGGCAATTCCCAACAAACCGTCCAACCGATTCTCCGGCGCCAGGCGTTCAACCCAGCTGAGTGCGCCGCCGGCGTCGCCACCGAGGGCCTGCGCCTTGGCAGCCTTGCGCGCGTCCCATTGCTCGAGTTCCTTGCTATAGCTGATATCTCCCCGTCCTCTTATGGCGACTCGGCAACGCATGGCTGCGGCGGTCAAGTCGGCGGCAGCGTCCTTTTCCATCCGCCACATAAGCATGGTAAACAAGCCAGTGCTCTCGTACATCTTGCCCCAAGTCTCGGGGTCGCGAAACATGAATGGTCTTCCCGGCCAACTCGGATACGTCAGGTTGTCCGCAATTGTCAAAGCGGCCTGCTTGTCGCCGCGTTCCGCAACGATCGCGGCAATGGTGAGCATGGCTTGGGCTTTGCGCGAGTCGTTCTTGATCGTGCCGGCGGCTTCAAGAGCTTTCTTGGTTTCGCCCCGTCGCGCGTACGCTTCAGCAATGGCGAGCAGAGCCTCGTTGAAATACTGGTAACTCTCGATTTTTTGCGCAGTCTGTTCGGCGACTGTGCAGTCGCCATTCTTCAGTTGGACCAGAGCAATGCCGCCAAGCGCGCAATCGCGATCGCCCGGCTCTGGGATCGCCAACGCAATTTGCAATGCAGCGGAGACATCGCCAGTTTCCGCTAAGATTACAGCGAATTGCTGCGTCTGGTATGTATCACCTCCCAAATGTGCCCTTGCTGCTCGAACTGCATCGGCTAGGAACCGCTTCGCAGCGGCTTGATCGGCAAGTCTCGCACTAAGCGCTGCCAATCCACACAGCACAAATCCTCGATCAAGTCCGCTGTCGCCGCGTTTGTCGATCAAGTCCTCCAGTACCTTCGCAGTTTTTCTTGCGTCAATCGTCAACCCGATCGCATACTGCGTTGTCGCGAGTTTGAAAAGATCGGAAAGTTTGTCGCGATGTTTCAAACTCAGAGTCTCGGCAACACCTGCAACTGCCGCATGGACATCTTTTTTGTTCCCGGTTTCGATTGCGGCAAGCGCAGCGGTGAGTAGGTCATCGCAATAGTAAGGATGCTCAGAATTGCCGCGATACGCGATCAAAGTCCGCTTGGCGGCGTCGAGATCACCGGCCGCAGCCTCCGCGAGCGCTACCCTTTCGATGAACTTGTTTCCCATCAACGCAACAGTACTATCTCGATTGTCCACGACCCACTTAAGAGTCGTGCGTGCGCCTTCGAGATCGCGCAATTCAACCTGAGCCATGCCGATCTTGTTGCGAATTCTCGCCTGATTCCAATCATCGGGGAATTCTTTGAAGCTCCTCAGGTGAGCGATGATCTTAGCGCGCAAGTCGTCCGCGGAATCTGCCAGCGCTCGGCGAGGGCATGCGATTATGCACGCTGCGCCAACCGCGAAAACGATCGCTTCGCTGAGTGCCGCACTTCGCATGAATTCCCTTTCATTCCGTCGACATGTGGTTGGCAATAGGACTTGCAGAATCCGGTTGCTTCTTCGCGCGTCGGCAATGTAACCGATTTGTCGGGGCCGTCCAAGCTCAGTCCGGGAGTCTCGAGCACGACAAAAGCCGTCAGGGAGTCGTCGTCGGATTGGCCGGTTGGATGCAGTTGAAGACGCCGAAAATCGCGAAGTCGGCGACATTCGTGGTAAGCAGAGACGAAATGCCGGCTTGGCTGTAGGTTGCGGCCAAGAGCGTGTCGAGCAGTCGCTTTCGGCCCAAAGAGAATTGTTGCAGCCAACCAAGGAACTGCTGCGTGGCCGCGTCATCGGGAAACACGCGCACGACTTCGCGCGCGGTCCACCACTGTTCGGAAAGCCGCTGTGCAGCCGTCATGTCCAGTGGCTGCAAGAAGCGGCGCGGGTCCGTCACGATATGGATGAACTCGGCAAGCACCTGTGGCGCTATTGCAATGAAGTCCTGGCCTGCCAGCAGCCTGGCCAGGGTTGCTCGCGCAGCCACATGCTCGGCGTGTTCCAGGACTTCCGCAGCCACCAAGAATCCAGTATCAAGTCCATGGATCATAGGCGGTTTTCAAGCATTTCGCCCAGCAGATCGTTATCAGACGCCGTCGCGCGCAGCATTGAACCGAGGCTGATGGGCGGAATGTCCAGAATGCTTTGAGTTTTTGAGCCGCCCGGCGTGGGTGCGAGCACGGTCACGTCCTCCCCTTCTGGAAGGCGCACGTCGTCAGCCAATACGACCACACCATTTTGCACGCGACCACGGGCAACCATGATTGACCTCCGCGAAGGCAGGCACGTCTCGAATCCGAGGGCCGCTGGGCCTTGTCGAGCAATTCGGGCATCAGCCCTACTTCAGCTATCGTCCTGATCGATGAGTCGATAGCATCCAGACTACATCCTATCGCAACCTCGATTGCGGGTCGATAAGGCGACAGCACTTTCAAACACCCTCTACTCCACAGCTCGGACCGACGCGTCGCCAACAGTTGCGAGTTTTACTTCCGATGAACACGGATTGAACACGGATGAGGTCCGAGCGTGCTGGAACCGGGCAGGACCTAGAGCGCAATTCCAGCTACACCAACTCTAGAGGTAGGTTAGCAATCGGCGGTACGGCTCTTCCCACTGCGCCGGTTGCCGTGGCTCGTACGAGACGACCTCAAACGATTTCTTGATGATCGCCCTGCCCTCGTCCAGTGTCTTGATCATTCCCAGCCCCAAAAGCTGCACGAGGATGTTGCCCAGCGCTGTGGCTTCGACCGGGCCGGCGCGCACGGGCCGGTTGCAGGCGTCGGCGGTAATCTGGCACAAGAGTGTGTTCTGGCTGCCGCCGCCGACGACGTGAATAACGTCCAGCCGTTTGCCGACCAGATCCTCCAGTCGCTCCAATACCCAGCGGTACTTGAGCGCCAGGCTCTCCAATGCACAGCGCACGACTGGGCCAGGGCCTTCGGGGACTGGTTGGCCCGTCTTACGGCAGAAAGCCGCTAGCGCTTCCGGCATGTTTGGCGGCAGAATAAACGAGGTGTCGTCCGGGTTGACCAGGCTGACGAAGGGCGGCGCGCTTTCCGCGAGCCGCATGAGCGCATCGTAGGTGTATTCGACGCCGGCTCGCTCCCAGGCCCGCCGGCATTCCTGCACCAGCCAAAGGCCCATCACGTTTTTCAAGAGACGGATCGTGCCGCCCACGCCGCCTTCGTTGGTGAAGTTGAATTCGAGCGCCTTGTCGCCGGTCAAAGGCTCTTTTACTTCAGCGCCCACCAGCGACCAGGTGCCGGAGCTGATGTAGGCCCAGGAGTCGCCGCGCGCGGGGACGGCCGCCACCGCCGCCGCCGTGTCATGCGTGGCCGGGGCGATCACGGGGACGCCGGTTAGCCCGGTCTGCGACGCCGCCACGCCACGCAGCGGTCCCAGCACCGTGCCCGGCTGCACCAGCGTGCCGAGAATCTTGTCCGGCAAACCGAACTTCGCGATCAACTCTCGCGCCCAGGTCCGCGTCTCCGGGTGGATCATCTGGCTCGTGCTGGCGTCGGTATACTCATTCGCCTTGATGCCCGTGAACCAGTAATGGAACAAGTCGGGAATGAAG
Organism: Gemmataceae bacterium; assembly: GCA_022616245.1. Classification (GTDB taxonomy): domain Bacteria; phylum Planctomycetota; class Planctomycetia; order Gemmatales; family Gemmataceae; genus JAKEFD01. Next base: position 1,971 of record JAKEFD010000479.1, on the reverse strand, counting down.
AGCAGCGTCTGGGCCATGTCCAAAAGCGGCGAGCGATCGCGCTGTAGTGCGAGAAGCTGAAACAACGAGTTGAAGCGCATGAACTGGATGCCGGTCTGCCGAAAAATCTCCGACCTGGGCACGCGGGCAAAGGCGGCGTCCATGATGGTTTCGGTGTGCGGGTCGCGATAGTGCCGCGGGTTGCCGAGCAAGGTTCCGTCCCGCGCCAGAAGCGCGAAATCGACGCCCCAGGTATCGACGCCGACGCTGGCGATCGGTCCATGCTCCGCCGCCGCTTTGCGCATGGCCGACAGCATTTCGCGATAAAGGCCGAGCACGTCCCAGTGCAACGTGTCCAGCGTCTCGACCGCGCCGTTGGCAAAGCGGTGCACGACCTCCAGGCCGATGCGCTCGCCGTCGAAGAGGCCGATCAGTCCGCGGCCGCTTTCGGCGCCCAGGTCGAAGGCGAGGATTTTTTTGGTGGATGGCATGTGGCGATTGTCAAATGCGCAGAGGGAAATGTCAACCGACAATGTTTCGCCCGAGCCTGGGGCAACTTCCGCGCACAGATTTCGAAGCTGACAAGAATCGGCCAGGCCGGTCTTACCGTGACAAGACCGTTTCGAGGACTCTATTCATCTCGCTCAGTTTTTCTGTTTGGCTGGTGAGTTGAGCGATTTTCTTGGCGGCGTCATCCAGGCTGTACGAACTCCCTTTCTCCGTGGGCCGGAGTCTCAAGAAATAGCGTAACATTTCGAGCGCCTCTTGTTTCTTGCCGAGGCGTTCGAAACACACACCCAGCCGAAAGACGCAATCGGTCAACAAGGCGTGCGCCCAATCGAAGCCTTCCCCGCTCGGACCGTCGACCATTTCCTGCGTCGGCTTGTCGAAGATCTTCATGTAGGTGTCGATCGCTTCCTGGTGTTATCCCAGTGCGTCAAGCGTTCCGGCGAGATCCCAGAGCACCAATGGACAATCCGGCTTGATCTTGGCCGCTTCCTCGACGTGCTTGTGCGCCGCCTTATAGTTTTTCTGCTCGTAGTAGGTCGTACTGAGCCTCGTCAAAAGCCAATGATCGTTAGGCGCCCGCTTTAGTTCTCCAATGATAATGTCGCGAGCCTTTTCCCAATCTTCGCGGGCAAAGGCGTCATTGATCAGTTTTCCAGCGCGCTTCTTGTGCATGATCTATTTCCGCCGCCGTCGTTTCTTGCGTCCTACGTAGGGCCGTCTCTTGTCGCCATTCTCAGCGCCGGCATCCTGCTTTTTTTCGGGCCTGTGGTCCGATGAAATCTGCGATGCGGTGATCTACGCGCTTGCTGACAATTGGAAGTTCGTCGGGCGGGCGAATCCGCAACGAGCATGTTGACATCAAATAGCGGAGCGGACGAACAAAGCAAGTTGTCGATCGACCCCAGCGAGTCATTTGCCCAGTTTCTCTCTTGGGTTGAATTTGGCGAGCGTACCAATATGCGTGAATCTCAGTTGTTCGTCGGCCACTTTATCAGTTGTAAGGACTCGCACGACACCAGTGAGTCTTGACTCATCTGGATTGTATTCAACAAAGACAAAACTTTCCCCATAGACTGCCGCGAGCACTTCGTTTGGCTTACTTAGTCGAACAAGAAAGCCTTCTTTGTTGCGCGCATACGTGTGCCCAAATCCATAAGTGAAGAAAGTAATCAACAGCATCATGAAAACAAGGAACCCCATGCCTGTAGCTGTACGAGCTACGTTGTCTATCAGCGAAGCATCCGCCTCTTGCAAAGGTTCTTTCAATTCACTCTTAGGACGCTTTGCACCCAACATGAGCCATGCTCCGAACAAAGTCGGAATGATCAGCAGCAGACTCGTATACCAGGGAGGTTGCAAAACGATAAGCACAAGTAAGACGATTAGAATCCCGATTGCGACATTAATGATTTCGTCGTGATACATAATGTGGCGAGGAATGAAACGCAGAATCAACGGTATGTATCTAAGAAGAGTCAGGAT
>JAKEFD010000089.1 GCA_022616245.1 Gemmataceae bacterium | reverse complement strand
GCGCAGGCACTCCGCTCCCTGTGGTGGGGCGTCCCGCTGGTCCTCGCGCTGACAGCGCCGTGGTTCCTGTGGGCGAATGTGCAAACGGACAATCGCATCTGGGAAGTGTTTTTCTTCAACCATAATATCGAGCGGGCCCTCGGCGGCTCGGAGACGTTGGCCGCCTACCCCTTCTGGTATTATCTTCCGCGCCTGCTGTTGGACCTATTGCCCTGGAGTGCGGCGTTGCCTGCCGCGTGTTGGTGGCTGTGGCGCCGGCGCGAAAGCGTAGGACGGGTCTGCAGGCCCGTCCTCTCCGAACGGGAAGCGCGGTTGGGCGCTGTCTGGTTTTTCTCGATCCTGGTTTTTCTCTCCTGTCTCAGCTTCAAGCGCGCGGATTACTTGCTGCCCGCCTACCCCGGCGTTGCGATCCTCTTAGGCTGCGCGGCGGAGAAGTTCGTCTTGAATACCGGAGGTGCTTCGCGTGGGACGCTGCGAACGCGAAACGCAAGCGGCTACATTGTTACGGCAATCCTCGTCGCTGTCGCCGCCGGCTGGGGCATTTTCAATGGGATCATTGTGCCCAAACAGGAACAAGGTTGGCCGCTCGCTCGCTTGGGCCGGGAAATCCGCGCGAAAACGCACATGCCGGTGGTCTTTTTTCGCGCGGAATCGCATCTCTTGGCGTTTCACCTGGGCCGGCCGCTGGGCACAATTCTCGAATGGGAAAACCTCGACATCTGGGTGAGCCACAAGCTGCCTGTGTACTTTGTCATGCCGCCGGAGTGCGCCGACGAATGGCCTGAGCACCTGACGAAAGGCCGGTTGGAGGAAGTTTGCCGCACGCCGGACTTCGGCGAACGCCATCGGCCGCTGGTCGTGATGCGCAGCTGCCCTGGTAGTGTCAAGCGGCCACTTGTTGATTAAGCAAGTGCTAACATTTGGGAGTAGGGTTCGGGCATTCTTTATTGGTGCCCGGAATGGGGGGTGTGGGTGTGTGGCGCGACCTATCCTACAACCTCCTTGTCCTCCAATAAGTTACGGCAACGGATAGGTCGCGCGGATCTGGCACCAATCTGGTCGCGGGGAGAATTCGACTTCGCAAAACGAAAAGTCACTCATACACAGTTCTTGTTACCATTAAGACGGAACAGATCGTAGTTCAGTAGTAGTCTTCGCGTCGCATGGAAAGGAACGAGAGTTACCGCGGATGGAATACACGAAGGACTCCCGTTTCGCACGGACGCCGATTCGCCAGGCGCCGATCAGTGTCGTCCTGACCGCCTATCAAAACGCTCTGGACGTGCGCGACGTCGTCGCCGCGTGGCAAACACACCTGGAAAGTCTGGACCGACCTTTCGAAATCATCGTTGTCGATGACGGCAGCAGCGACGATACGCGCGCTCAGGTCGAAGCGTTGTGCCCACGTTTTCCGAATCTCCGTTCCTCCTTTTTGGAAACGCATTGCGGTGTCGGCAAGGCTCTCCAAATTGGCATCAGCGCCGCCCAGCACCCGCTTCTGGTCACGGCGCCCGCCGACAAGCAGTTCTTTCCCCCCGACCTCACCCGTGCCCTCGACGCCATCGACCAGGTCGATCTCGTCGCAGGTTATCGTGTCGGCAAACTGCTGCCGCCGTGGCTGCGCGTCTGGGATGGCATCCGCCGCGCGCTGGGCCGGATTGTGCTCGGCGCTACGCCGGAAAAACGCGATTGCTGGCTCGGTTGGCGGCACTGGCGCAGACGTCTGGCGGCGCGCTGGATCTTCGGCGTCCGCGTGCAAGATCCGGAATGCCCCTTTCGGCTCTATCGCAGAGAAGTCTTTCGCCGCATTCCCATCCAGTGCCAAACGAGCGCCGCACACATCGAAGTCGTCGCTAAAGCGAATCACTTGGAGTGCATCATGGCGGAGGTTCCCGTAAGTTGGGCTCCGTCGACGAGTTTCGCCCATGATCCTGTGGATAATCGCTACTGGAAAGAGCTGCGTCAGCTCTTCCGGCGACCCGAGTTCGCACCGGCACAGGCGTCCCCTCAAGTTCAGGAAATACAACCAAACCAGCCAACATCTCAGGAAACTCCAATCTGATTGGAACAGCTCCGGCCCACTAGCGTCAATCTCATAGGCATGTTATTTTGAACAGGGTATGCGACTCCCATTCCCAGTTTGCATTATGCTCTGTCTTGTTTCTGGCTGCCGTAACTCCGGTGATGAACCAGAACACGTCTGGGGAAAGCGCGGCGTGCAAGGCGGCGGATTGGTCAAGCCGCGCGCCATCGCCATAGACGCCCAGGATCGGCTTTTTCTGGTCGATTGGACGGCGCGCATTCAAGCGTTCGACCGCAACGGCAAGTTCTTGGGCCATTCCTGGACGCCGCCGGATTATCGCAATGGCCGGCCCAGTGGGCTCAGCGTCGATGCGGACGGCAACCTAGTCGTCAGCGACTCGCATTACCAGACCGTGCGCATCTATTCTCCGGATGGGACACTTTTGCGCAGCATCGGCGGCAAGATCGGCACCGAACCGGGACAATTGAGCTACGTCAGCGATTGTCTGCGCGACGCGGACGGCAACTTCTATATCGCGGAATTCGGTGACAATCAGCGCATCAGCAAGTTCGACAAAGACGGCAAGTTCCTGAAGTGCTGGGGCGGACCGGGATCGGAGACCGGACAGTTCGCGCGCATCCGCGCCCTGGCGCTGGGTCCTGACGGCAACCTCTATGTGGCCGACGCCTGTAACCACCGCATTCAAGTATTTACGCGCGAGGGGGAACTGGTTCGCTATTGGGGCACGCCCGGCACCGGTCCGGGGCAGCTTTCGTATCCTTATGATGTGGCCTTTTCGCCGAGGGTGACCGACGCGCTCTATGTCGTGGAATACGGCAATCACCGTGTGCAGAAGTTTTCGCTCACGGGCAAATCGCTCGGCACGTGGGGCGGACCGGGACGCGAACCGGGCCGGCTCAGCAGTCCGTGGGCCCTGGCGGTCGATAGCCGCGGACGCGTGCATGTGGTCGATAGCGAAAATGATCGCGTGCAAAGGATTGATTTCTAAGAAAGCGGCGGACAGAATCTGTTAACACAAGCCTGACGCGCGAGCGAAGGAGTGTTAACACAAGCCTGACGCGCGAGCGAAGGAGTGTTAACACTAGCCTGACGCGCGAGCGAAGGAGTGTTAACACTAGCCCGACGCGCGAGCGAAGGAGTGTTAACACTAGCCCGACGCGCGAGCGAGGGACCGTTAACAAAAGGTGCGGGTATGAGCATTGCGGAAATCCTGCACGACTATTGGCTGGCAATTTTCCTCCTCGTCGCGGGGTTAGGACTCGCCGGCTGGATGCTCTATGTGCAGCGACAAAGCGGCCGCTGGTCCATGCCCCTCGTTCTTGGTTCCGCGTCACTCATTCTTCTGGGCGTGGGCGGCATTGCATTTCTGCCCGAGGAAGCGATCTGGTGGGGCAGCGGCGGCACGCTCGGGCTCCTCATCGTCATGCTCCTGGTCGTCATTGTCACCGGCCAGTGGTCCGCGCCCTTGGGCTATGCGGCAGGCGCTGCGCTTTTATTCTTTGCCGGCGCGCTGCTGGTTCGGCCCGTGGCCGGCAGCCTCCAGGACGCGGGTCTGTTTCTTCTCAGCCTGCAACCGCTCGAGCCCATCTGGCTGCTCTTGCTGCTGCTCGTGCCCGCCCTCATCTGGTTCAGTTTTGGCAACCTGTCCGGGCTCGGCCCCGTGCGGCGCTATGTCGCCTTGACCTTGCGCGCCTTACTCATTGTCTTTTTGGCACTGGCGCTCGCGGAAACACATGCGCGGCGGCCGGACAAGGATCTCACCGTGTTGTTCCTCTGGGACCGCTCGCTCAGCATTCCGCCCGAGCGCGAAGGCGACCGCGATGTGCGCGAAGAGCGCCTGAAGGACTTCATCGGCGAAGCCATTGCCAAGCGCGGTCCGGGCAAAGAAGGCGACAAGGCGGGGCTCATTCTGTTCGGCCGCCGACCGCGTTTGGAATTGCCGCCCGCCAGCGTTCCCCAGCTCAAGCTGCCGCGCAACTTCCTCAGCCCCATCGACGACACCTACACCGACATTGCCGGAGCAATCAAGCTGGCCCTGGCTTCGTTCCCTGAAAATACAGGCAAGCGCATCGTCCTCATCAGCGACGGCAACGAGAACATGGGCCTGTCCGAAGAGCAAGCGCGCATCGCCAAGCAAAACGGCGTCGAGATCGACATCATCCCCGTGGCGGCCGGCCGACGCAATCCGAATGAAGTCCTCGTCGAGCGCATTGAGGCCCCGCCCTTCACCGAGCGCGAAACCCGATTGCCGTTGCGCATCGTCCTGCGCAGCTTTCACCCGCAAACTGTCGTCGGCAGCCTGCAACTTTCGAAGATTAGCCTGGACATGATCAAGGACCAACCGGTCTTCGACGGCGCTCCCCTCTTCGAGACCAAAGTCAAGCTCAAGCCCGGCCTGAACGTCTTCTACTATCAGCAACCCGGCTCAAAGAAAGACGACGCCTACACCTATGAGGCCAAGTTCGTCCCGCTCTATGTCGAGAGCAATCGCGGCCAGGTCGTCCAGAAGGACTTTCCCGGCGACCGCATCGAGAACAACCGGGCCAGCGTCAGCGTCATGTCGCGCGGCCAGCGCGCTGTCTTGTTGATCGAGCCGAACGTGGGCGATCACCAACTCCTCGCCGACCGCTTGCGGCAGGCCAAGTCCAGCATGAAGGTGGTCAGCATCGACCCCGGCCGGCTGCCGCAAGACCCGATGCAGCTCGCCATCGTCCTCAGCAAATTCGACGGAATTATTCTGGCAAACATTCCCGCCGACGCCTTGACCGACGAGCAGCAAAAGGTGATCCGCAGCAACACGCACGATCAAGGCGCGGGCTTCATCATGGTCGGCGGGCCGCAAAGCTTCGGCGCCGGCGGCTGGCAAGGCACCGAGCTGGAAAAGGCCATGCCGGTCACTTCCGACCTCAAGTCCATGAAGGTTGAAGGCAAGAGCGGCCTCGTGCTCATCATGCACGCTTCGGAAATGGCCGAGGGCAACGCCTGGCAACGCAAGATCGCCAAGCTCGCCATGGAAAAGCTGTCCCCCATGGACATGGTCGGCGTCCTGTACTACGACCACGGTTTTCAAGGCGCCGGCGGGCACACCTGGTTCATCCCGTTCCAGGAAATCGGCACCAAGCGCAACGCCCTCATCTCCAAGCTCGACGGCATGATGCCCGGCGACATGCCCGACGTCGATCCTTCTTTGATCAAAGCATTCGACCAGCTCACGAAGCCCGAGTATGCCCTGGGCACCAAGCACATCATCTTCATCAGCGACGGCGACCACTGGGACGCCAGCCCTTCGATCCTGCGCAAGATCGCCAACGCCAAGATTACCTGCACGACAGTGTGCATCACCACCCACGGCGCAACTGAGATCCAGAAGATGGCGATGGTGGCCGCGATGACCAAAGGCCGCTCCTACCATGTCAAGGATCCCGCCGAGCTGCCCTCGATCTATATCAAGGAAGCACGACTCATCAGCCAATCCTTCGTCCACGAGAAGCCGTTCCAGCCGCAACTGGTTTTCCGCGGTGGTCCGACGGAAGGCATGTCGAATCCCTTGGATCCGTTGCACGGCTTCGTACGGACCACGCGACGGCCGTCGCCCTTGGTGGAAGTGCCGATCGAGACGCCCAGAATCGGCGACGCTAAGTTTCCGATTCTCGCCTATTGGCAATATGGCTTAGGAAAATCCGTCGCCTTCACCAGCGACGCGCGCACTCAGCCCGGCGGCAAAGCCTACTGGGACCGCGACTGGGCCAACTCCAACATCTATATCAAGTTCTGGGAGCAGACCGTCGATTGGTCGTTGCGCTCGCTCGAGTCCGGTAAATTCCTGCAGGTCAACACCGAGACACGCGACGGCAAGGTGCGCGTCATTGTCGAGGCACACGAAGAAGACAGCAACAAGACGCCGATCACCGACGTGGAGCTCAAAGCGGGCATTTCCTCACCTTCGTTCAAGGGGCCAGACGGCCGCAAGATCGACCTTAAGTTCGAGCAGAAAAACGCCGGCGTTTACGAAGCGGAGTTTGTCGCCGAGGAAGTGGGCTCTTATTTCCTTACCATCCAGGCCAAATGGCGCAAGGACGGCAAGGAAATCGTCGATGCCGTCCGCACCGGCGTCACCATTCCGTATTCGCCCGAATTCGCGGAGATGGAAAGCAACACCGCCCTGCTGGAACGGCTGCGCGAAATCACTGGCGGCAAACGCTATGACGACGACTATGCCAACCTGATGTTCGCCGCCCAGAACCGCGAGGTATTCCGCACCGCGCCCATCAGCCACCAGAGCATGCAAACCTTGTGGTATTGGCTGGTGTTCTTGGCCGGCGTCTGCTTCCTGTTTGACATTGCGGTGCGCCGCATCGCCCTGGAACCGGCGGTCGCGGTAGCCTATGCGACTCGGGTTTGGGACCGCCTGCGCCGCCGGGAGGTCGCCGAGCAAACCACCGTGTTCCTGGAGCGCTTGAAGACCAAGAAGGCCGAAGTGGGCGAGCTTCTGGAAAAGAAGAAAGCCGCCAAGCGCTTCGAGGCCGGCGAAGTGGTCGTGGGCGAGATCGTCGTCGCCGGACCGCAAGCCGCCGGCGCTGCGCCCAAAAAAGCCGAAGCCAAGAAACTCGCCCCGGAGAAGAAGAAAGAGGAAGCAGCCGACTTCGCCTCGCGCCTCCTGAAAGCCAAGAAGAAGGCCATGGAAGAACGAGACAAAAAATAACAAATCCGAAATTCGAAATCCGAATTCCGAAACAAACTCAAAACTTCAAATAAAAAAGGGGAAAACCACCGAGCACTCTTTTTTTGAGTTTTCTTCTTCGAATTTTGGATTTGTTTCCGATTTCGATATTCGAGTTTCGGATTTGAGAATACCCAGAGCATCAAAAAAGGACATTGCATGACAGCGCCTCTGCCCATTCAGGAACGTGCCAACCAGTTTCGTCACGAGTATGAACAGGTCTTTCAAGAAATCAGCAAGGTCATCGTCGGCAGCCACGACATCATTCACGGCGTCTTGACGTGCTTGTTCGTTGGCGGCCATGCCCTTTTGGAAGGCGTGCCCGGGCTGGGTAAGACGCTGCTCATCCGCACGTTGAGCCAGGTGCTCGACCTCAAGTTCAACCGCATCCAGTTCACGCCCGATCTCATGCCCTCCGACATCATGGGCACCAACATCATCAATGAAGCCGACGACGGCAAGCGCATCTTCACCTTTCAGCCCGGCCCGCTGTTCGCGCAGATCGTGCTCGCCGACGAAATCAATCGCGCCACGCCCAAGACGCAGTCCGCGTTGCTCGAAGCCATGCAGGAGCACAGCGTCACAATCGGCGGCACGATTCACCGGTTAGAGGAGCCGTTCTTCGTGATGGCGACGCAAAACCCGCTCGAGCAGGAAGGCACCTATCCTCTGCCCGAAGCGCAGCTCGACCGATTTTTCTTCAAGCTGCTTGTGAATTACTCGACGCGCGAAGAAATGGGTGTCATCCTCGACCGCACTACCAAGGGCGAATTTCCACAACCGGGCAAAGTGATGGACGGGGCGCGTATCCGCGAGTGGCAAGCCCTGATCCGCGAGGTGCTGGTCGCGCCGCCGGTGCAGGACTTCGCGATTCGCCTCATCCTGGCGACGCACCCCGGCGGGGACTTCGCGGCCGGCGTCACCAACAAGTTCATCCGTTGCGGCGGCAGCCCGCGCGGCGCCCAGGCCCTCGTGCTGGCGGGCAAAGTCCGCGCCCTCTTGGAAGGCCGCTACAACGTCAGCTTCGACGACATCCGCCGCGTCTATCTACCGGCGCTTCGGCATCGCATTTTGCTCAACTTCGAAGCCCAGGCGGAGAACATTCCGCCGGACAACGTCCTCGCGGATGTCCTCAATGAAGTGAAGGAGAAGCCGCCCGAAACAGGTGGACGAAGCTGAGACTGGCTTGCCGTTTCGCGCTCACGAAAACCGTGCCATAGTTGGAGCTATGACGGTGTAACCTGAAATGATGTCGACATGCTTTCAACTTCGCTCGCCCGAAGAAAACGAGAGAAGAGTTCGGTCTGGTCGCCCAACACCAGAGACTCAATGGGAAAAACACGCTCGACCCGACGAAATCGCCAACCAATATGTTCGCCGGTCGCGGATTCGTACTCGTGATCCTGGGCTGGACCGAAGGATTCACCCTGACGGCAAGCAGCCTCCTCGGAATCAGCCTGAAAGAGGACGAGCCGTTCTTCCCAAAGGTTCTCCGAAGCCGGCTGGCCCTGATGAACGCCTTCGAATAGGAGATTGACCGCGTACCACATGTTAGTCCTTCGTCTTCTTGAAACGTTTGTCGCTCAGGAGTTTTTTTGCTTTCTGAGCCGCTCGATCGCCTTGCTTGGCTGCCTTGTTAATGGCTTCGGACGTCTGATCGAGCCATTGCGCGGGGAATTCGCGAAGCACGCCGGCTTCGCACTCCTTTGCAATTATATCACGGGCTTTCTGCTTGTCGCGCGGATCTGGCACGGGAGCTAAACCTCGTAGAGAACGAATAATACGAATCGCATGGCCGACACGCAACCACAACTTCTGTTGGACCCCCAATTCCTCGTCCGGCTCGAGCAGCTCGAGCTGGTGTCGCGGAAAATCTTCATGGGCCTCATGAAGGGCGAGCGCCGCAGCAAGCGCAAAGGGCAATCGGTCGAGTTCGCCGACTACCGCAATTATGTCAAGGGCGACGACCTCCGCCATCTCGATTGGAACCTGTACGCCCGCCTCGACCGCCTGTTCGTACGCCTCTTCATGGAAGAAGAGGACTTGCACTTCTACGTGCTCATCGACACCAGTATGTCCATGGACTTCGGCAAACCGAGCAAGCTGCACTACGTCAAGCAGGTGGCGGCGGCGCTGGCCTTCGTCGGCTTGTGCAACATGGACCGCGTTGTCATTGAAGCCTTCAACGAGCGGCTGACGCGCTCGCTGCCGGCGGTGCGCGGCCGGCGCAGCCTGTGGCGCGTGCTTGATTTTTTGAACAAGATCGAGCCCGGCGGCGGCAGCAACTTCAAGGAATCGCTCCGCACCTTCAGCCTCAAGTCGAGCGGCAAAGGCATCGTCGTCGTCCTCAGCGACTTCTTCGACAAGAACGGCTACGAAGACGCCTTGCGTTACCTCGTCGCCCGCCAGTTCGACATCTACTGCATTCAGGTGCTGGCCCACGAGGAAATCGAGCCGGAAATCGTCGGCGACCTCAAGCTTGTGGACGTGGAGGACGACGACGTGGCCGAAATCACCGTCAGCGGCCCGCTCCTAAAGCGCTACAAGCAAAACCTGGCGTCCTTTCGCGCGACGCTGAGTGAATTCTGCACCCGCCGCGGCATTAGCTGCCTGTTCACCGACAATCAGGTGCCGTTCGACCGGCTGGTGCTGACCTATCTTAGGCAGCGAGGACTGGTGAAGTGACATGCTGAAGTTCATAGCACGCAACTGGTTTCCGCTCGCTCTCATCGCCCTCTTCGTGTTTTCATTGCCGGGCTTCATCCTGTGCATTCTCAACCTCTTCGGCGTCGACGCCGAGTTTAACACCTGGCTGCAGGAGAATTTCAACCTCAGCTATCACCTGTCGCTGGCGCCGTTCTTGACCATACTGTTTCTGTTGTTGCCGCTCGTCATCGTCATCCTCTATTTCCTCAAGCTCAAGCGCAAGCCGCTTCAGGTGCCAAGCACGTATCTTTGGAAAAAGAGCATTGAAGACCTGCACGTCAACAGCCTGTTTCAGTGGCTGCGCGAAAACATCCTGCTGCTGATCCAAGTGCTCGCCGTCATGATCCTTATTTACTCCGTGCTCGGCATTCGCTTCCACGGCGGCACCAGCCAGGGCAAGCACTACATCCTCATCATCGACAACTCCGCCAGCATGGCCGCCACCGACGTGTCCCCCAGCCGGCTTGAGTGGGCCAAACAACAAGCGCTCAAGGAGGTCGAAGCGGCCGACGACGACGATTACGGCATGATCCTCGTCTTCAACTCCAAAGCGACCACGCTGCAAACCTACACCAACAACAAAGCGAAGTTCCGTGATGCTATTAAGAGCATCGAGCAAACCGAGCGGCCGACGCGCATCGAAGAAGCACTGTCCCTGGCCGAGAGCCTCGCCAACCCCGTGCGCTCGACCGAAGACGTCGCCGTGCAGCCCCAAGATGTTCCCGAAGGACAGGAGCGCGTGCTGGTTCCCGTGAAGGGCATCTCCGCCGTCGTGCATCTTTATTCCGATGGCCGTTACGCCAAGCTGACCGAGGCCAGCCTTGCCAACCTGGCCGCCAAGCAAACCGGCAAGACGTTGCTCGGCGATCTCAACCTGCGCTATCACCGCGCGGGACAATCGGGCGCGGATAAAGTCAACAACCTCGGCATCGTAGCCTTCAACGCCGTCCGCATCCTGAGCAAAAACGCCAAGGAGGCCAACCTCGACATTCAAAAGCTGCAGGTGCTCTTGCGACTCCAGAACTTTCGGCCGGAAGCAGCGCAAGCGAAGGTGCATCTCGATGTCTACGCGGGCGGCAAGATCGTCCACGCCGAATTGACCACGGTGTTGTTGCCCAAACGCGAATTCAAAAAGGCCGATCCAGAATCGGAGCAGGAAGACAAGGACGTGCCCGGCGAAAACGCCGCCAACATTCTCTTGCCGCCCTTGGACGTGCGCGACAACCTCATCTTGCACGCCCGCATCGACGGCGCCAACGACCAGTTTCCGCTCGACGACCAGGCCTGGCTCGTCGTCGGCACTGTCCGTAAGGCCAAGGTGCTCATCGTCGGCCCGAACAATCCCGTGCTCGACGCTTTCTTCGAGCAGGAAGCGTCCTTGCGGCTCGCTTCGACCGAGCAGCTTTCGGTTGCCGACCTGGGCGGCGAGGCCTACCGGAAAAAGATCAGCGGCGGCGATGTGGATCTCGTCATCTTCGACCGCTGCGCCCCCGCCGACGAAGCCGATATGCCGCAGGCCAACGCCTTCTTCATCGACCGGCCGCCGCCCCCCTGGCAGCGCCCGAAGAACACGCTGAAAAATCCATTCCTGGCAGTCAGCAAGCGCGATCATCCTATCTTGCGCTATCTAACCACGCTTTGGGACGTGGGCGTCAACGAGGCGTTCGAGTTCGACGTGAAAAAGAACCTCGACGAGAAAGTGAAAGCGAAGTTCGAGCTGCCCGAAAGCGACCCGAACCGGCGTGTCTATCCGCCGCTCACCAAACTGCTCGAATCCGGGGGGGGCTTGCCCTTGATGTTCACCATGCCGCGCGGGGCTTATACCGATCTCGTCATGACTTTCGCCCTGGTCGGCGAGGAAGGCGAGCTCATGTCCAACTGGCCGCTCCAGCCCAGCTTCCCTTTGTTCTTCCGCAATGTGCTTTATCTATTCGGCAATGTGGATGATGCGGTGCGATCTGTTACGGTCCAACCGGGCGAGCCGATGATTTTGCGGCCGGAAGCCGGCGTGCAAGCGCTTGAGATCACGCCGCCGAGCGGGACCATGATCCACATGAAACGCGGCAACCGGCCCGACTTCGTGTTTTCCGCGACCGACAAGGCCGGCGTCTACCTCGTCCAGCGCGACGACGGCGGCGTGCGCAACTTCTCTGTGAACTTGCTCGACGCCAACGAGAGCAACATCGAGCCGCGCGACGAGATTCGCATCGGCAACGAGCGCATCAGCGCCGGCCAGGACCGGCCCCAGCCACGCGACCTTTGGAAATGGATTCTGGTTTTGGCATTGGTCCTTCTCTTGGTCGAGTGGTACATTTACACCAAGCGGGTCGCGATTTAGAGAAAAGACTCTGAACCGCGGAGGCGCAGAGGGACGCAGAGAAAACAAAAGTAATCAAAAAGATCTTGAGAAAAGAATCATCACTTTTCATTCCTCTACGTCACTCTGCGCCTCTGCGGTAAAGTCAAGGAAAGTCATGCCCGAGCTCCAAGATCCAACGCCTACGAAAAAGCGCGGCCTCAAGGGCGCGATCGAGTCGAAGCAATTGTCCCGGCGCACCTTCGACAACTACCGCACCTTCATCAAGGATCATTACGACGGCCTCGCGGGTAAGCTGACCAGCTTCACCGGCTTCGTCACCGGACACGAAACGTTGGCGGGCCGACTCATTCGTCCCTCGGCGTTTGACGTGCGCGGCTGCAAGCGTATTCTCGACGCCGGCTGCGGCAATGGCCGTTACTCCAAGTTCCTGCTCCGCTGGGCCGACCCGGACGCATTCCTAACGAGTTTTGACCTCTCCGAGCGCATGCTCAAGCGCTCGCGCCGCCGGCTCAAGAGTCCGCGCGTCACGCACGTTGCCGCCGACCTCACGCGCCTGCCCTACCCCGACGCGTATTTCGACGCCGTTGTGTGCGGCTGGGTTCTCGAGCACCTGCCCGATCCGCGGCCCGGCCTAAAGGAACTGGCCCGAGTCATGCAGTCCGGCGGCAAGCTTTTGCTACTTGTCACCGAAGACACCCTCACCGGCTCCATGTGCAGCCGCATGTGGCATTGCCGCACCTACAATCGCGAAGAGCTCAAGCGCGTTTGCGCCGACTGCGGCCTGCAATGGGTTCGGCCATATTATTTCACACGCCTGCACGCCTGGTTTCGCCTCGGTGGCATCATCGCCGAGTTCCGCCGCCAATAACCCTCAAGACGCAAATAACGCAAGTTAGCAGGCACATCCTTGCGGAAATTACAATACCGCAATTCGTGCAGCGCCAAGCGCGTTTTCGGCGGCTTCTCAAGTTTTCTACAAGCGTCCATTGCTGCAACGAGTTGCGCCGATTGCAGTTCTTTCCCACGCTCCTCGGCACGAATGTTGCTCAAGCTACAAGACTCAGTGGCACTGCTTGCCGGCCCTGTCTCAGCGCGGCCCGCAAGCAGTGGCACGCGTTCTTTGTGCGGAGACTAGCTTGAAAGGAGTCAAGCATGTGGGCCGTTCCCCTTAAGAGTGTCGCCACATTCGCCGTTTTCTGGTTCTTTCCTCACGTGACCCTCTGCGCGCAAAACGACGACGCGCCCCAGGATCGCCGCGGTCCGATCGTGCGTGTCGTCGAAAAAACCAAGCCCAGCATCGTCACCGTCAAAGCGCCGCGCTATAGCGGCAAGGACACCTCGGCCACGGGCGTCATCGTC
>JAKEFD010000088.1 GCA_022616245.1 Gemmataceae bacterium | reverse complement strand
GTCTTCGCGTCGGCGGTGACGTGCAAATCCGCCTGGCCGACGTGCCCGTCCGCTACGGTCAGCTTCCGGTCCCGGATCACGATCGTCGCCCGCCGCGGTTCCCCTCACCCTGCCCTCTCCCGCGGTAACACCTCCCATCTCCGCCATGATCCGGGCGGTGATTTCCAGCGGCTTCTTCAATTGCGGCTCGGACCAATTCCGAAATGTTTTCCAGTAGTGGTCATAGCGGGCGCGGCTCTTCTTCAAACTGGCCTTTGGCAGAGTGCTTGCATCCAGCATGTTATCGCACAAATCCGCGAGCTTGCAGGCTTTCACCTGCCACGGAGCGCGCGCCAGTTTGGCGAGATAGGCCTTTTCGCGCTTGGATTCGGGCAGCCGTTTGTCCTTGGTCAACAAGCTGACCCATTGAGCGACTTCGCCGTCGAATGCCGCTTCCAGATCGTCGAAATCAACCAGCGTGTCTTCGATGGTGTCGTGCAGTAACGCCGTTATGAGCATGCGCGGGTCGTCGAAGCCGAACAGTTCACGCAGGATGAGGCACACGCGGAAAAGGTGGCAAACATACGGTGTTTTGTGGTCCTTGCGCAACTGGCCCTGGTGCGCGTAGCCGGCTATCGACGCGGCCTCCAAGACGGACTGCATGGACCTCAGTTTGGTTTCGTTCATGCAAGACCTCGATGTAACTAACGCAGCTTGCGTCGGCTCGCGCCAGCCGCCGACGCTGGCAGCGTCGGCTACAGATGCGGCAGATGCTGCAGAAATGTCTCCAACAATCGAGCCAAGCGGTCGCGCTGCGTGGCGGCGCTGGCGAGCACTTCCTCATGATGGATGGGCCCGTCGCCCAGACCTGCCGCACGATTCGTGATGCACGAAAGCGCGGCGCATTCCATGCCAAGTTCAATCGCACGGTTGATCTCGCGCGCCGTGGACATGCCGACCGCGTCCGCACCGATGCTCCTCAGCGCACGGATTTCAGCTTTTGTTTCATACGAAGGTCCAGTCACCTGAGCGTAAACTCCATCGCTAAGCCCGATGCCGAGTTCTGTTGCCACGTCGTGCAGTTTGCTCAGTAATCGCGCCGAATACGGGGACTTATCCGGACTGGACTGTCGCCACGCTGTGGGTTGAGTCCAATCCAAATGGCCGCGCAACGCCATCAGGCTGCCCGGCGTCAAGTCGCCGCGGATGCCGCCGGCCGCGTTGGTCAACAACAGAATCTTGGCGCCGAGGTCGCGAGCCAATAATACCGGTTGTTCGACTCGCCTCCAAGGATGTCCTTCGTAATAGTGCAGCCGGCCGGAATAGACCAACGAGCGCAGGCCGCCCCATTCCGCCAACAGCAGGACGCCGTGATGGCCCGGCACGGAGGTCGACCCGAGTTCAGCGAGTGACGAATAGGAGACTGCCAACGCATCCTTCAGTGGTTCCGCCAGTGTCCCCAGGCCGGAGCCGAGCACCAACGCGACAAGCGGTGGTTGTCTGCGGCACTCAGCAACGAGTTCGGCAAAGGAAGACATGGATAGGATAAGCAACGCTTTACGGCTCTTTGCGCGTCGGCAAGGCGGCGCTCTTGGCTTTGGCGGCATGGATGATCAAGTCGGCGCAGCGTTCTTCACCGAGCAGGCTCGAGTTGAGGATCAGGTCGTACTGGTGCACGTCCAGTGGTCTGCGGTGAAAATGCGTTGTCAAGAATTCCGCTCGCTTGCTGTCGCGCTTTTTGACCTGCTCGGCCGCCTCTTCCTCGGTAAGGCGCAGCCATTGGCTCATGTAGGCAATGCGATCCGGCAACGGGGCCACCAGTCGCACATTGAGTGATGCATAAGGCGGCAAAATGCAGCCCGCGCCGCGCCCCAGCAAGATGGCCTCGCCTTGGACGCCGAGTGTCAGGATCAAGCGGGCCAAATCGAGGATCTGCGGATTGCGGCTGATGTTTTGTTCTTTCAATAACCGCTGCAAGTTCTCGTCGACCCAGGCGGCGGCCAAAGGAGGAAGATTCGTGAGCAGTTCTTGGCGGTGCGCAGGATCATGGGCCATGAATTCGAGCAGATCCTGGCTGTAGACTTGCCAGCCGAGCTTGTCGCCGGCACGTTTGGCGATGGTCGCGCCGCGCGCTCCCGCCTCCCGGCTAATGGCGATGGTCAGGCCCTGCGGCAAAACGGGCACTTGCGCAACTTCTCCGCGGAAGCCGTGCCGGGGACTTTCCCCGGCGGCCTCCGAAGGGAAGGCCTGTTCCTCGCTGGGTAGACGATGATCGCTCATGAATCCCCTAGGTTGACTGTGCTATTTCAAGCATACGACGCGTTACACCCACGGCCAAACGGTTTTCGGATCCGATTTGCGTCGCTCGCACGGATTCGAGTTGCGGGCATCTACCGGCTTCATTGCAGGCGCGACACGGATAGTCATTCCACGTATTCTTTTCGTGAAAAGACGAACATGCCGATTGTCAGAAAGACGACTGTGGCGCCTACGAGGACGGCCGATGCCGTGGTTCCGCTCACCGGCAAATACACGTGCGGCCTTTCCGGCTGAATCCCATAGCTGTGAGCGCTCTCAAACATGTAGCAGCGCACGTAAAAGCTCAAGCTGAGACGTTTCAAATGTCCAGGGAGATTGCCGGCGATCGTCTCCAGGAAAAAGGAGTACAAGAGCGCGAGCATGGCGGCCCGGCGAAAGCAGACGCCTAACAGATGAAACAGGGCTGCGAAGGCGAGCGTGCCCAGAAAAACCGCCGTCCAGTAGACCTCGAACGCGAGGATGCCGGGGGGACCGGCGAGCCGGCTCACGAGAAAAAAACCGCCGACGGTAAGCAGCAAGCACCAAGGCAGAAGGGCAAGATATTTCGCGAGGAAAACACTGGGGCGCGATAACGGCCTCGTCAACACCCACAGAAGATTGCCGGCCTCGCGCTCTCGGCCCAAGCCTTCCGTCGCGAAGCTGAGGGTCCACAAGGGCAAGAGAAAGGTAGTGAAGATGGAGAAGACGATCCAGTTGGAAAAGACGAAGAAGCCGGAGCCCTGAAACAAGACCGCATGGAGGGAGCCCCAGCTCATCTGATGAGCGGCTTGGCCGGCGGCGTTCAATGGAAACCGGCCGAGTAATTCAACGTGCTGGAGATGGGTCGAGTAAGGCAAGCCCGAGCGCGGCGGAAATCGCCAATGGCTCATGCTCCATCGGCCGCGCTGGGTGTTGATCCAGACGATAAGCGCCAAAAGGCCCAAGAGTCCCAAGGCGATCCACACCATGAGATGCGCCCGAGCTTGCCGCTGAAAGCTCAGGCGCACCAGATAGAAGAATGCCCGCAATGTTGATTTCCTTGATTCCGTTTGTTCGGCCTTTAGAATTATAAAAATGCCGGCGGCCCACCGCCCTCATTTTTGAGGAGGTAGTTCATGCATTTGGAAATCACCTATTGCTCGATGTGAAACTACGAGCCCAAAGCCGTCAGTTTGGCGAGCAAGTTGATGACCACCCTGAAGCAATCTGTCAAGGACCTTAAGCTGATACCGTCCGGCGGCGGCTGCTTTGAAATAGCTGTCAACGGCGACTTGATTTATTCCAAGCTCAACACCGGGCAGTTTCCGGATGAGCAATGGGTTCTCGACACGGTGAAAAGCCGGCTCAAGAAGTAGTCCATGCTGTTCTTTGGCCGCAAGAAACGCCTGATCGATTTCGCGTCGTGCGCCGGTTGAGCCGGTAAATTGCCCCCGCAGGGGATCGCGCAGGTACTGCGCCATTTGCCTCCGATCAACGATCCGAATCTGTTGGTCGGCACCGAAACACACGACGACGCCGGCGTGTATCGCCTGACGGACGAGATCGCGCTCGTTCAGACCATCGACTTTTTCCCCCCAGTGGTCAACGACGCATTCGTCTACGGGCAGATAGCCGCCGCCAACTCCCTGAGCGATGTCTACGCCATGGGGGGCCGTCCTCTCACCGCGCTTAACCTGGTCGGCTATCCGGACGATAAAGACCCGGGCATGCAATGGCTGGCCGACATCCTCAAAGGCGGCGCCGAACGTTGTCAGGCCGCCGGCTGCGTCATCGTCGGCGGCCACACCGTGCGCGACGCGGAAATCAAATTCGGCTATGCCGTCACGGGTCTCGTCCATCCGCAAAAGATCTTCACCAACGCCAACGCCAAACCAGGCGACAAGCTCGTCTTGACCAAAGCGCTCGGGACAGGGTTTGCAACGACGGCACACAAAGCCGGCGCGTGCAGCGACGAGCTATTACAGGCTGCGGTCGCAAGCATGATCCAGCTCAACGACATAGGCCGGGACGCAATGATCGAATTCGGCGCGCACGCGGGCACGGACGTCACCGGTTT
>JAKEFD010000478.1 GCA_022616245.1 Gemmataceae bacterium | reverse complement strand
TACGGCGCGATGCTGTTTCTCGGCATCCTCTTGTGCATTTGGTTGGCGCATCGGCTCGGGCGTCGTGAGGGCATCGCGGCACAGTCGCTCACCGACCTTGCCATTTGGATCGTCTTGTTCGGCATAGTCGGCGCTCGCATCACGTTCATGATTCAATATCGCCACGAATTCGTGAACCCCATAGAGGAACCGCTCCAATGGTTGCTGAAATTCGTGCAACTGTGGGATGGCGGTTTGGTCTTTTATGGTTCGGCAATAGGCGGTGTAGTTGGCTACTTTGTCGCCTACGCCGTCTTTTTCAAGAAGCAAAATGTCTCGACTTGGAAGGTCGCCGATCTGGTTGCCCCCTGCGCGGCCATCGGTCTGTGCTTTGGCCGGCTCGGATGTCTCCTCAACGGCTGTTGCTACGGCAACGTCGCCTGCACCGATTGCCCCGCGATCCACTTCCCGCTTTCGGCCACGCCAACCTGGACGATGGTTAAGCGCGGCTACCAAACCGCGGCGGGCTTCACCGTGGACTCGAAACAAGGAACGCTGGTGAGCGCGGTCGAGCGGGAATCGCCGGCTGCACAGGCGGGGCTGCAGCCGGGCGACAAGATCCTGATGGTGGATGGAAACAAAGTCGGAACATTCGGCGATTTGGAATACTACATGCAGAAGGAGCGCCCGCGCGGCAAGAACGACCTGGCACTCACCGTTCAACGAAACGACACCTCCGTGACGCTGCCGGCCTTCAGCCCTTGGACCATCGGCGTGCAGCCGACGCAAATCTACGAGTCCATCAGCATGGCGCTTTTGCTGTTCTTCTTGCTGTCGTATTATCCGTACAAGAAGTATGACGGCTCGGTCATGGTCCTCTTCATGTACGGCTACGGCATGCATCGCTTCTTGAACGAAATGCTGCGCACCGACACGGAAAAAGTCGCCTTCGACATGACGCTGTCGCAAAATGTGAGCTTGATCGTTTTGATCGCGGCGACAGTGCTGGCTATTGCAGTCTGGCGGCGCGCGCCGCGCGAACAGATGCAACACTAGCCCGACGCGCTAGTGTTTTCGAACCACCATTTCCAGCTGAGCGCCAAGCCCAGTGCGACGCCGACCTGGTCGAGCGCCACATCGGTCAGCAAGCCCGTGCGGCCCACTTCCAGTTGCAGCAATTCGGTAACGGTCGGATGAACGAGCAGGAATGCCAGAAGCAACAAGCGCCAGCGCGGCGGCGACCGCAGCCAGCCGGTGAGGATCGTCATGACGGCAAAGGCGACGATGTGAACGGTCTTGCCGATCAGGAACTTACGATCGCGGATGATTTCGTGATTGACGATGGCCTCGGGGACTTCCGGCGGCAAGAGGAGCGCGACGGTCCATAGCGCGACGTAAAAGCTCCAGATCAGCCAGCGACGCTTCGACATCAAGTCTGGTTAGTTCAAGTTTGGGCCGGCCTCGCGCAGCCGGTTGCGTAGATAACGGGCGCGGGCGGAATTGCGCTCTTCGCCGTCGAGAGAGGCGCCCATCAGTTTTTGCAGATGGGCCGGCTGCGTCTGCAAGAACAGCTCGTTGACGGTAGGTATGGAAATCGTGTCTTCCAAAAGGCCCATGTTCACGCCCAGGCGGACGCTGGACAAAAGGTCCATCGTTTCTTCCGAAGTCATCATGGTGGCGGAGCGCAGCGTGCCGATGGCGCGGTTGACGCGGTCGTGCAGCGCCTGGCGGCTTTCGCGCGTGAGCGTGGAGCGGGCCTGGCGTTCGTAGCTGATGATCTGCGGAATGACCTCGCGAATCTCGGTGAGAATCGTGGCCTCGCTCTTGCCCAGGGTGACCTGATTGGAAATCTGATAAAAGTCGCCGGAGGCCCGACTGCCTTCGCCGTACAGGCCGCGGACTGCGAGGTTGATCTTCTGCAAGGCGCGAAATACTTTTTCGATTTGCTTGGTGAGCACGAGGGCAGGCAAGTGCAGCATGACGCTGGAGCGCATGCCGGTGCCCACGTTCGTCGGGCACGCGGTCAGGTAGCCGAATTCTTCGCTGAAAGCGTAGTTGATGCGCTCTTCGAGAAGATCATCCAGCCGGTCGATGTCGGTCCAGGCTTCGTCGAGGGCGAAGCCGCTGCGCATGGCTTGCAGCCGCAGGTGGTCTTCCTCGTTGACCATGACGCTGACGGTTTCCTGATTGGCGACGGCGACGCCGCGCGGCCCGTCGGCGTTGGCCAGCTCGCGGCTGATGAGCTGGCGTTCGACCAGGAGCTGCCGGTCGAGCGCAGTGAGCGCGGGCAAAGGAAGATAGTCGAGGCGCGACTCGGCTTCGAGCTTCACGAGCCGGTCCTTGAGCATTTGCTCAATTTCGGCCTTTTGGTGCGTGCTGGCCCGGCTGGAAAAAGGGAAAGAGGACAGATTGCGGGCCAGGCGGATGCGGCTGGAAATGACGATGTCCGCCTCCGGCCCGCTGCCGCGCAGCCATTCCCCGTTTGATTGCGTCAGGCTATCCAGGTTCATCCGTGGATTCCTTGTCTTTGATCAAGTCGCGCAGGCGGGCGGCATCCTCATAGGCTTCCGCGTCCACGGCCTTGCGGAGCTTCTGGCGCAGGTCCATCAATTCGCGCTGTCGTTCGGCATTGCGCACCGCGTGGACCGGGATCTTACCCATGTGCCGCGCCGCCCGGTGTATGCGCTGCAAGAGCGGCAGAAGCGCACCTTTGAACACATCGTAGTCCTGGGGACAGCCCAAGCGTCCCCCGGAGCGGAACTCCATGTACTTTATGCCACAGGTGGGGCAGGTCAACCGCGACAATTCGTCGGTCATCGGCCCCAGGTGCTGCCCGAGCACGGTCTGCAGTATCGCGCCCAAGTTCAACTCTTGATGCTTGATGATCTCCTGTTTTTCGGCGCATTTCTGGCACAGATGGACTTCGCGTTTCTTGCCGTGGATCACGTCGGTCAAGTGGACGGTCGCGGGCTGATTGCACGATTGACATTTCACGCTCGTCCTCCTGGCCATAGTAGGCCTCACGCTCCGCGTGAGGGGCGCCCCCACGCGGAGCGTGGGGTCTACTTTCTAGCCTAAGCCTCCTCCTTGTGCTTGATCAGGTCGCGCAGCTTGGCCGCTTCCTCGTAGTCTTCTTTGGTGACGGCGTGCTTGAGCCGATTGCGCAATTGGATCAGCTCGGTCTCCATTTCCTTGCTCTGCGGATGGCGGCGCGGAACCTTGCCGCAATGTCGCACTTCGCCGTGAATGTTCTCCAAGAGCGGCAATAACTCTTCGCGAAAGGTCTGGTAATCATTGGGGCAACCGAGCCGGCCGCTGTTGCGAAAATCGACGAACTTGATGCCGCACGAAGGGCACTCATGCTGCGCGAACACGCCTTCGTCTTCGCGGCCTTCGACGGCACCCTTGGCGGCGCCGAATTTCGGCTGCGGCTCATAGAGATACTTGCTGGCGCACTGTTCACACAAGTGCAGCTCTTCGTATTGGTTCGCGCCCAAAAGTTCCGTGACATGCAGGGTGGCCGGATTGGGACACTTTTGGCACTTTTGCATTGTCTTGGATCCCTACACGGTGCGTAGTCGGTCAATCTCAGCGCATTGTAACAGGGGGGGCAACCCTGTCAAGGAATGGTGAATTCGCGCTTTGCGGTGGAAACTGCCGTTCGTAGCCGCAACTCTTTAGGTTGCGGCCTTTCGCACCTTTATGCGACGCCGAGCCGGCCGCAGACTAAAGTCTGCGGCTATAGCGGTCTTCTCTCGCCCGCGATTCGGCTTGTTCCGATGCACTCGGGCTCGTACCATGCCGCGCCATGGAGCAAAGCGCGGCTACACCGGCGCCCGTGGCAGGCCGGCTGATCTTCTGGCTTGGTTTTTTCGCGCTCTTGACTTGGCAAGCGTGGCTGACGCTGGGTCTGTTTGGCGAATACCCTTGGCAAAACCTTGTTGACGACAAACCGATTGTCTCGGGCCGTCATCCGCAGCATTTGTATCTCGGCTTTTTGGGGGCGCAATCACTCGACGCCAACGGCAGTTGCTGCGTGTATGATCCGGCGTTTCACGCCGCCTATCCAAAAACCCCCATTTTCAACGGCTGCCGTCTCGCCGAACTCCTGCTTTTCCTGGGCGGCGCAACTTACCAGCCCGCGGTTTACAAGATCGGACTGGCTGTCGCTTGTCTTCTTGTGCCCTTGCTGGTTGTCCTGGCGGGACGGGCAGCGGGCCTTGATAGATCGGCATCCCTTTTGGCCGGCGTGGTGAGCATTTTGCTTTGGTGGGGCCCGATTGGCCGGACGACTCTGGAAGCGGGCGATAGCGATGTGTTTTTTTCCGCGCTCTGGTGGCTGGCGCATTTGGGCTTGCTCGTGCGCTTCCATCGCTATCCATCGCTCTTGTCCTGGATCTTGGTTTTCGCGACGGCATTCTTCGGCTGGTTGTCGCACCCGCTCTTGTTCGTCGTCATCCTGCCGCTCTTTCTGGGATACTATCTCATGGCCGGCCCCAGGCACGGCAGCCTCACCTGGCATCTTGCGCTTTGGGGGGCCCAGGTGCTCGCCGTGGCGGCCAATCTCATTTGGCTGATCGACTGGGTCAATTACTGGTGGCTGCGTGCGCCGCTGCCGGTTTCGAGCGCGATGTTGCCGCACCGCACCTTCGCGACGATGTGGAACGCCCCGTTGTGGGCCGGTCCGGTCGAGCGCGGCCTGGCGATCGGTCTGTTGGCGAGCGGTTTGGCCGGCGTGTTGCTCCTGCACTTTTCGGCGCAGAGGCCGGCGGCGCGCTTGTGGTTTTTCGGCGCGCTGGCGTTGTTGGTGCTGGCGTTTCTGGGAGTCGCATGGGATCCCTTGGGGCGGATAGGGACTTCGTCGTTGTTCTTGCCGGCGCTGTGGTTTGCCGCGCTTCCGGCTGCCCACGCCTGGGTTTGGCTGGGCCGAGCCCTGTCGCGGCAAGGCGCGGCGGGCGGCGTGGCACTAACTCTCTTTCTGGCGGGCGCGGCGGTGGCGGCGTTTTGGTGGCGCGACGACCTTAGCCCGATCGCGGCGCGCGCCGTGGCAACCGAGCCGTTGCTATTGGGGCTGAATGAACAAAGACAGGACATCGTTGACACGATCGTCCAGCACACCGGCGCCGAGGCGAGAATTCTGTGGGAAGACCGCGCCTTGCCGCGCACGGCGTCGCGCTGGTCCGCACTGCTTCCCTATCTGACGAACCGATACTACATGGGCGGGCTCGATTCAGACTGCGTCATCGAACACTCGTCGTTCAGCTTCGTGAATGGCGCACTGGAAGGCCGGCCGATCCGCACCTGGAGCGACGAAGCCCTCGAGGAATACTGCAAGCGCTACAACGTCGGCTGGATCGTGGCCTGGTCGCCGGCCGTGCTCGAACGCGTCCAGCAATGGGCGGGGGCAGTCGAGGTCACCAGTCTGTTCGATGACGTGCCGGGCAATCTCTTCATGGTGCGGAAAGCGGAGCGCAACTACGCGCTCAAGGGCAAGGCTCAGATCGTTCAAGCCGACAGCCAGCGCATCATTCTTGCCGATGTGGTTCCCGAAGACGGCGTGGTTGTCCTCAGTCTGCACTATCAAAACGGCTTGCGAGCCTTGCCCAGCCGCGTCCAAGTCGAGCGCGAACGCTGCGGCCAGGACCCGATCGGCTTCGTGCGGCTCCGTGTGGCCGGCCCTGTGGCGCGCGTGACGATTACCTGGGGGGCGCGTTGAGCTGAGCTATCAACAATCGTCGCCAGCACCCTATAAGACTTAATTGCGGACATAGCGTTTTGCGCCCTGTCCGCAATCAAGCGGCGGTTCACGATGCCGAGGACTTCTTCATCATGGATGGCAGCGCGATCAGCATGCCGATGACAATGAGAAAGAAAAGATAGACGATCGGGCTCATCTCGGCGACGACCACGCCGTGGGTCTGGTAGCCGGCTTTCTTGGTAGCCAGGACTTCCTCGCCATGTATGCCCGTGTTGGCGCCGAAGAGAACGCTGCCGCCGACCTGATTGGAAGCCAATTCGCCGCTGCGGCGCACGAGCTTGAGTGTGATGTTGCGGGCGGTGCCGTCGCGGACCTGGCGGAGGCTGGGAAAGGTCACTTCGTAGGATTTCTGCAGGATGCTCTTGGAAACGGATTCGACGATAAGGCTAAGATCAGACACGTTTTTTGCGGGGTAGTAGCGGCCGCCGGTTTGATGGGCCAATTGCGTCAGGCTCTTTTCGTCGATGCCGTCGTCGTGCAGTTGGATCGATAGATTTTCGAAAATGTCCAAGAGGGCCTTTTCGTTCTTGGCGTGGTAGTAGCGGCCGCCGGTCTCGGCCGCCATGCGTTTCATCGTGGTCTCGTCGAGCTCGCCGGGCCGGCCGAAGCCGAGCATGTATAAAGGCACCTTCGCTTCCTTGGCACGCTCGATCACTTCTTCCACGCGCCGCCGGCTGCTGTTGTCGATGCCGTCGGTCATGGCAATGACGGCCCGCTTGCCCTTGGCCGCGTCGGCTTCCAGAGTGGCGACGGCGGCGTAGGTCGCATCGAAGATTGCCGTCTCGCCCTGCGGCGACAGCTTGAGGACCGCTTCGGTGAGCGTTGCTTTGTTATTGGTAAACTCTTTGGGCGTGCCCACGGCGGTGCTGAATGGAATGAGCGACACGCGGCCGTAGCTCGGCACGATGCTGATGAAGCGCGCGGCCGCGGTGTGCAAGGCCTTGATCTTCGGCGTGACATCCTCGTCGGCCGCCGGCGGCTGCATGCTGCCCGAGTGGTCGAGCACAAGGGTGGTATTGACCTGCTCGAGCTTGCCCGGTTCGCCGATGCCGATGGTGTAGACGCGAATGCGCGCCTGGCGGGCTTTTTGGATGACCTGTTCGAGTGTTGTGGCGCTATTGATGTCGACGCCGTCGGTCATGAGAACGAGGGCGCGTTCACGGCCGGTGACGGTGTTGCGCAACAGGTCGACGCCTTTGGCCGCCGCGTCCAGATAGGCGGTGCCGCCGCGCGGCTCGACTTTGCGAATCTGGGCCACCAAGGGACCGCGGTCCAGCACCGGCGTGAGCGTGGGCGGGCGAATCTCGTGATCGAAAAGGATCAAGCCGCACTCGGCCTTTGAGGGCAGCCGATCAAGAAACGTCTCAGCGGCGCTCTTGGCCTGCTTCATGCGGCCGTGCTCCTTCATGCTGCCGCTGGTGTCCATGGCCAGGACCACGCTCAGGTCTTCGCTGGGGGTGGGCCGCGGCACGTCTTCTTCCTTCACGCGCTGGCCGTCTTCTTCGATGATGATCTTGTATTCGACGCCGGCGGTTTCGGGCGCGCCGTCGAGCGTGATGACAAATCGGACCGTGACGAAAAGCCCTTGCTTGCCCGCGTCGTCCTTGTCGCTCAGGGTCACGTCGCGAGCGGGCTCGAAGTCGATCTTGTAAGGGGCAGCGGCCTTGTCCTGACCGAGCGCCGGCACCGCTGCCGCCAGGACCACGGCAAAGAGGACCGCGAAAAACTTTCGCATGGCAAGACCCCATTGTAGTAGGCACACTCCGTGTGCCGTTAGCGACGGCACACGGAGTGTGCCCTGCTACTTTAGCTGGCTCATCGGCACGACGACGATCTGTCGCTTTGTGCGAAACGCCAGGGCGCTGTCGCCCATTTGCACGAGACTGCCTTGGATATCGGAGTAATTCGCTAGGCTCATCGAGCCGCGTTTGGTCAGCGTCTCTGTGTCGTAAGCATTGAGATTTCCCCGCTGGTCGCCCGCGAGCATGTAGACGCGTTTATTGAAGGCGTCCACCGCCAAGGCGCCCTGTGTGGGCAGAGTGCCCACGAGGTTCAAGTTCTGCGCGTCCACAACCGCGCCATTGGTGCTGAAGATGCGGCCGCCGGCATAGACGATGTCGACGCCAAAGCCCTGAATTACACCGCCCGCAACACGCCCTTCGCGAATGCCGAAGGCATCGACGTAGAGATGACGCAAGCCAAACTCCGTCGTCTCGTTGTTGTAGCCGAAGAGGATCTCCGGCTGGTCTGACGCGGCGATGCGATTGGAACCGGTATGGTCCCGGGTTTTGCCGGAGCGGAGGACGCCGTTGTCGAAAATGGCCACGCCGGCGTGCCGGGGACTCACTCCTTTGGAAAACATCGACACCGCCACCGAATCGGCCGTGCCGGGTAAGACGGCGATGTCCTCGGCAAACACCGTACCGTGACGCTCGACGTTGAACGGCAGCAACGGCCCGGCCTTGCGCTCGACCAGGTCGATGCGCTGGATGCCGGAGGCGCCGTGCGGGCCGACCCAAAGAACTTTGTCATTGTCCGCCATTGCCAGGACGGCCGGATCGCTGCTTACGTTTACAGACCAGACAGTTTCGCCGGTGGCAGGGTCCAGTGCCGTGATCGTGTTGCCGTTCTTGGCGGCGGACGAGGCGACCGCGGCGTAGAGATGTTTGTGTGTGGGATTGTATGCCAGCGCATTGGCCTCGAGTGCAATCGTCTTGACCTCGGTCAACTTGGGACCGGCGGCCGGCGCGCGCGGCGCGATTTTTTTCCATGCCGGCGGCGGCGGAGGCGGCGGCGGCTTGGGTGGGAAAACGTCCGGCGGGGGAAAGATGGGCGGCGGATTCTCTGGAAACTGTATTGGGGGTTGCTGGAAATTCTCAAACTTTTGCTGCACGATTGGTGGAAAGTTCGCGGGCGGCGCGTTTATGAACGCAAATTCTTGCTCCGCTTCTCGATTCAGCAACGCGACGCCGACGACCAGCATTGCGATCAGCACCACGCCGCCCACCGGCAAGCCAATGATGAGCCATAGCGGCATACCGCCGGCCGTTTCCTCCCGACGGCGACGACGCCGGACGTCGATTTCGTCCTCATCATCCTCGTCAAAACGCCTTCGCCGCCGTAGCGGCGGCGGCCCGCTCGTTTGCTCCCCTCGCCCCTGCGGGGGACAGGGGTTGGGGGTGAGGAGGCCAGCCGGCGGCGACGCTTGCAATGGCCCGACTTTTTCGGTGACGCCGAAGGTCGCGTCGTCGACAACCTCGGCGAGCACCGGCGCTTCGAAGACGGTGCTACAGGCCGGACAGCGGATTTTCTTGCCGGCCGCTTCAGCCGGCACGCGCATGTCGCGCGAACAGTGGGGACAAGGAAGGAGGGACGACATGAAGCACCATTGTCGAACAGAAGATTCGGTCCGAAAGGCGATATTACCTGCGCGTTGCAACGCTTACCGTCACTTCGCGAATGAGTTCGGTGTTGGTTTTGCTGGGCACATTACTCCCCGTTGGAGGCGGCCATCATTTCAATCAGTTTTTCGACTTGCTTTTGAGAACGCATTTGAAGCATGTCCCCCCAAAGACGATGCAGGCGCGATTGCAGACGCGAAGGATTCTTCCATTCCTTCAAATCAAATCGTTCCTTTAACACGCCATAACGGTCGGCCAATGTTAGCGCCAAAACTGGTCGGTCATGTTCATCGGATTCGGTGTTCCAATGCACCGACGTTGGAACAGCCGTATTTCGCATCTCCCGCTCCAGAAGATCAGTGGCTTGCTCCACTGCAGATTTCAAACCGGGTTGATTGCGGATGGAATCGGCGATATCAACGTTCATGGCAACAGCCTTTCTCGCGCATTATAACTCCCGATCCGCGCAAGTGGAATCTGGAGAATTGAAATCGTCATTATTTCTTCTTCGCCTGCTTGAGCACCTCCGCCCACCAGTTCTTTACCTTTTGCAGGGTGCCTGGCGGCTCGTCCTTCTTGGCTACGCCCTTGCCTTTGCCTTTCTGTTTGCCGGGACCGAGTTTCATCTCCGGCGGCGGGGCGGCGGCCGCGGCGGCTTGCCGTTTGGGCAGATATTTCCGCTCGGCCAGGCCCCACAGGCTGCTGGCTATGAAGTAAATGCACAAGCCCGACGCCACCTTGTAGAACAGAATGCCGAAGAACACCATCATGTATTTCATGATCTTCATCTGCATGGCCTGCTGATCGTCTTGCGGCGGCGGCGTCATCATCTTTTGCTGCATCAGCATCAAGACCACCGCGCAGATCGGCAGCAGATTGAAGAACGGCCCCAAATACAGGAGGCCGCCCAAACTGTCCGGCTCGCTGATCCACGGGATGCTCTCGGTCCACCAGAACAGCATGTCCGGCGCGGCCAGGTTGTCCATCCACAGGAAACCGGCCAGGCGGAAGTGAATGCTTTCCTGCAACGCATAGTACAGGCCGAGGAAGATCGGCAATTGCAAGAACAAAGGCAAGCAGCCGCCCAGGGGATGGATCTTGTGCTTGCGGTACAGTTCCATCATCGCTTCCGATTGCGCTTTGCGGTCGTTTGCGTACTTCTCCTTGATCTTCTTGAGCTCCGGCGCCAGTTCCTGCATGCGGGCGCTAAAGAGAGCCTGCTTCTTGCTGATCGGAAACATCAAGCCGCGCACAATGCCGGTCAACAGGATGATGGCCAGGCCGTAGTTGCCGACCAGAAAGTGCAGCCAGTACAGGAGCCAATGCATGAGGCTGGTGATGGCGATGAGCAAGTCGGTGAAGTGAATCGTCTGCGAGAAGGCGCCCAACGGGCCGGGCGAACGATAGTCCGTCAGCGTGCGCAAGTGCAGCTTGGTCGTGTAACGATCGACGACGTCTTCATCGACGTCTTTTTCGCCGCTGAACTGGCCGAGCAGCTTGGTTTTTACCGGGCCGTGATAGAGCAGGAACTGGTGCGCGACTTTCTCGCCCGGCTGCAGCTCGATGGGCTCGCTGTGGACGCGGACCGTGATGTCCTCGAAGTTGGCGAGCGGCGTCTGCCCGGGACGGACCCAGCCGGCAAAGCGTTGTTTCACGTCGTTCTCGTAGAAATTGACGACGACTTTGTCCCCTGTTTTGATATGGGCTTCTTCGATGTGCTTGCGGGCGCGCGGCAAGAGATAATAGCCGCCCGGCCTGCCCTGCGAATCGGCCAGTATCAAGAATTCGGGCCGCAATTCCTGAACAGTGCCCTTGATTTCGAAGCTCTCGTGCGTCGGCCGGGCCCAGGCCAGTATGTCCTTGGCGTCGCCGCCGCCGGCTGCCGCGTCCGGCTGCTTGTCGTCCACCACGATCACCGCGCCGAAGTATTGATTCATCACGCCGGCGTATTGCAGAAAGGTCGCGCGCTGTCCCTCCGGCACCTTGTCGCCGCCTAACCGGTGGCCGATGCGCGCGGAGTCCTCAACAGTACGCACCAGGCTTTTGCTCGAATCGACCTCGCCGATGACCGCCGTGCGATAGGTGGCGGTGTACCATTCGCCTTCGATGGGCAATCCATGCGCGCCGGCCAGTTGGTAACGCAGCTTGGTCTTGGCGGCGTCTTTGTGCTTTTCGCGCGTGTCCTTGATTTCGAGCACAAGGCCCAGGTGGTATTCGCGCGGTTTCAGGCGATAAGTCTTCGAAATGACGATGTGTCGGTATCTGGAGTCGTCGATGGAAGTGTAGAACCTAATTTCGTGCGTGCCGTCCTCCAGCACTTTCAAGGGCTCGTGCTTCCAGATTTGCTTGCCGAGCGTGAGCACCGGATGAGCGCTGTCCGGGTCCTGGAAGTGATACATGAGGTAGGAGGGGTATTCCGCGTCCTCGGTGACGAGCTCCAGCGGATTGTCGGTAGGCTGGCCGAGCCAGTTGGCGGCCTTGAAGCGATTGAGCACGAGCTTTTGCACGCCGCCGCCGCGCGTGGTCAAGAGCGCGTGAATGTGAAACTTCTTGGGGTCGCCGATCGCGATGGTTTCCGCAGGCACCTCCTTTTCTTTCTTGTCTTCCTTGGGCGCTAAGTGGGCGAAGATCCCGAGAGTCATCGGCATGGGCAGCGGCATGTGCGCCACCAGTTTTTTCTGCAGGTCCGTCAGGTCTTCCCAACGCGCTTCCTTCTTTACTTGCTCGACTTTCTTGCCGTCTTTCTTGTCGTCCTTCTTTTTGTCGGCGACCGCGTCGTCTTTCTTCTTGGGATCCGGCGGCCAAAGCTGTGTCTGGAGCCACATCCAGCCGACCAAGATCACGAGGCTCAAGACCATGAAAAGCACGAAGTTACGCTGTTGACCCATAGGAAACCATTAGTGAGAGCTGCCAGCCGCCGATCTGGACACGAGCCCGACGCGCAAGCGAGGGATCTACTTACGAGTTATTCGCTCAAAACACGTAAGGATAACAATAGGAAGTGCCGCATATCGGGGCAGGTTCAATTTGCTCGATGCGAATCGGTTCGGGCATTAGTATTCTAACCACGGATGGCACGGATTAGCACGGATGCGGACGATCCCGTCCAGGCCATCCGTGCTCATCCGTGTAATCCGTGGTTAGAGTTATTGAGAAATTGCCATGAAACGCCGTCTCTCCTGGCCGGCCCTTTTTCTGTGTCTTTTGTTTGGCCTCGCTTTGGGCGCGGCCGTTTTCACTTTCTACTACGCGCGCGGCCATGCCTATCTCAGCGACAGTCCCAGTGCGTGCATTCAATGCCACGTCATGCGCGAGCATTACGACAGCTGGGGCAAGGCCAGCCACCACACCGTCGCCACCTGCAACGATTGCCATCTGTCCAACGATAGTTTTTTTGACAAGTGGTTCAGCAAGACCCGAAACGGCATTTTGCATTCGAGAGCGTTCACCTTTCAGGACTTTGCCGAGCCGATCCGCATCCACGACTTCAACCGCGCGGTCGTACAGAATAACTGCATTCGCTGCCATCAAGCGTTGGTTTCCGAGATTCCCGACCACGCGCGGCTGGACTGCGTCCGCTGCCATCAGGGAGTCGGCCACGGACCCACGCGCTAGGCTCAAAATGGATTGCAGAACGCGCTGAAATTGGTGCTGCGCCGCAAACCGTTTCTGCGAAAGGAGAAGGGCCTTGATAGTGAAAAATGGATTGCACATCGGCTCCCTGGGTTGGAATGCAATCCATCGTGACCTTTCCAATGCCAGACGGGCTGCACCAAGGTGAAACACAT
Organism: Gemmataceae bacterium; assembly: GCA_022616245.1. Taxonomy (GTDB): domain Bacteria; phylum Planctomycetota; class Planctomycetia; order Gemmatales; family Gemmataceae; genus JAKEFD01. The sequence goes on along the minus strand of JAKEFD010000478.1, from coordinate 2,581 downwards.
ATGTCCACACCCGCTCAACAACCCGATGTGAAAAGCAGCCGGCTACGGTACTTGGTTGCGGTTGTGATAACCGCCGCTGCGACCTTCGGCATCTTCCTGCTCTTGCAAAATATCGCCGAGCGCAAACAGGAGGCGAAGCAGCTCGTCTTTCGCGTCGTCGAGCTGACAGAGGACACCATCGACCCCGCGGAATGGGGCAAAAACTATCCCAGGCAATACGACAGCTACAAAAAGACTTCCGACACGCTGCGGCCGCGCTTTCTGAGCAGCGAAGCGTTGCCCAAACAACTGCTCGACGTGTTTCCGAGCATGCGGCTACTGTACGCCGGCTATCCCTTCGCGCGTGACTATCGCGCCGCCCAGGGACACGCCCACATGCTCTCCGATCAGGACCTCAGCCCGCGCACGCTGGAATTCAATCAATACGGCGCTTGCTTGCATTGCCATGCTTCGAACACGAAGGCTTACAAAGACGCGGGCCGTAAGGCGGGTGTGCCGGACTCCAAGCCGTGGGAACAGTTGCAGAAAGGCTTCGAGGCCATCTGTCCGTTGCCCTTGGCCGAGGCCCGCAAGCTCGTGTCGCACCCCGTGGCCTGCATCGATTGCCACGACCCCGATTCGCTGCAACTGCGCGTGACCCGGCCGGGGTTCTTGAACGGCATCAAGGAATTCGCCAAGAGCGACGCGCCCGCGCCGCACTTGCCCAGCGTCACTGCCTGGCGGCAGAAAAAACCGAAAGAGGACTACGACCCCAACCAGCACGCTTCGCGCCAGGAGATGCGCGCGCTGGTGTGCGGCCAATGCCACGTCGAGTACTACTTCAAGGGCAAGGAGAAGCTCGTCACCTATCCGTGGGCGAAGGGTCTCAAGATCGACGACATCGAAGCTTATTACGAGGAGTTCGGCTTTGTGGACTGGACGCACGAGAAAACGAAAACAGAGATGCTGAAGGCGCAGCATCCGGAGTTTGAGATGTGGAGCCAGGGCATTCACGCTCGCAACGGCGTGGCCTGCGCCGATTGCCACATGCCGTATAAGCGCGAAGGGGCGATCAAGATCAGCGACCACGAAGTGCGTAGCCCGATGCTGATGGTGTCTTCCTCCTGCCAGATTTGCCACCGCGCTTCCGAACAGGAGATGAAGGATCGCGTGGCGGTGATTCAGGACCGCAACAAAGCGCTGGTTCACCGCACCGAAACGGCGTTGGTCGATTTGATCGCCGCCTTGGAGTCAGCAGTCCGATCGAAAGCCGGCGACGATGCGTTGAAGAAAGCGCGGGCCCTGCACCGCAAATCCCAGTTTCGCCTGGACTTCGTCATGGCGGAAAACTCGATGGGCTTCCACGCGCCGCAAGAGGCGGCCCGCATTCTGGGCGAGGCCATCGACTACGCGCGGCAGGGGCAGATCGAGGCGTTAAAACTAACAAAGGAGAAAAAATAGGCGGACTTATGGCCCGCTCAATTCCCCGCCCTTGATCGTCGCCGTCGCGCGATACGTGGTCAAAGCGATGGCATCAAAGATGAAGCGCACCGAACCGTCGGCGAACGCGAAGTGCAGGCCGCCCGGGTGCTGGCTGCGGAAGGACTCGTTGTTTTGCCAATTCCAAGCCGCGTAATCCTTGCCATCGGCCTTCTTGACGTTGGGCGGAATAGCGCAGGTCCCGGTTGCGTTGTTGGCATAGGGCCAGGAGCACCACCAGGTTTTCGACGGCAAGTCTTCGCCGATCATGAAGGTGTTGCTTGTGCCGTCTTTTATGTGTGTCAAGCGCAGGTGGCGCAGGAAGTCACGTCGATAGAAAATGCCGTCGCCCTGGGCGTGGCCGTCAAACGAGCCGTTGGCGCCTTTGTTGCGCCAATCCGTCGGAATGTTCGGGCCGTCGCCATCGAGGTCGTCGCCCCAATTGGCCCCGGCGACGCCTTTGTAATTCGTCTGTCCGGTCGGGTAGCCGGCGAGATTGCCGGCGTCGAGGCGCGGTCCGGCGTTGGAATGGCCGTCGCTGGGACACAGAAAGAGGGGAATCTGCCGGTCCATAATGCCGCTGGCCAACAGGGTCTTGTTTGGAATTCCACCTTGGCGATAGAGGTTGTCCTGTTCGATATGAGGCAAGAGGCGCGCCAGCCAGCTCCAAGCCTGCCCGTCCGGTCCGCCCAGCCAGGTCCCGTGCGGCGGGCCGAACTGGTTAGGTGGGAAGCGTTTTTCCGCGTCGTGGTAAGAGTGGACGGCCAGCGCTAGTTGCTTGGCGTTGTTGGCGCACTGCGCCCGGCTGGCCGCCTCGCGCACCTTCTGCACGGCGGGCAAGAGCAGGCCGATCAAGATGCCGATGATGGCGATCACCACCAGCAACTCGATCAGTGTGAACGCGCGCCGCTTTCGCATAACTCACCAACGTGGCACAGGATTCCGTTCCTGTTGAGGTGACTCCAATCTCCGAGCTAAACAGTCAGCAATGCATGGCGAGCCGAACGCCGTTAGGCGTCGGGTGCGTCGCCTGGCGAGGTGCCCAGCCGCTTACGCGGCTCGGCTCGCCATGCGAACGGAATCCTGACCTACGTCACTTCTTCAAATGGAGATCGTAATTCCC
>JAKEFD010000087.1 GCA_022616245.1 Gemmataceae bacterium | reverse complement strand
TTGAACCCCCACCTTACCGCTTAAAAGGCGGACACGCTGCCTTTACGCCACGGCCCTGGAGTCAACAAAAAAGGCCAGGTGCGAGTGAACACCTGGCCTTGCTTGCAAGAAATCCGAGGTGTCACAATCGCTGCGGATGGGCGGACTTTTCACGGGCCGCATCTTCGGCATTTTGCCGCCAACAGGATAAGATTCTCGGTAAACCGGCTCTTGTCATTGCTTCCTCTACAAACGGAACGCATGGCTATCCCGCCGGGAATAGCCAACCGCTTGCAATGGATAGACGCGTTCGGGCCGCGATGGGTTCACGACATCGGCATTTTTTTACGATTCGGACACAACCGGAATGACAAAAAGACGTTGCGAGAGCTTGCCGGCGCTGCCACTCACTCCCCCACCTCACCGCTTCTGGGCTGGTGTTGGACGGCCTGCGGGCGCAGCGATTCCATCAGTCTCAAACGTGCAGGGCTAACAAGATGGGACAGGTTGGATTGCACTTCTATTATAATAACTCGATGAAGCGCGACGACATTCGCAATGTGGCCATCATCGCCCACGTCGACCACGGCAAGACCACGCTGGTCGATCAGATGATGCGCCAATCGGGCTTGTTCCGCGAGAGCGAGCTGCGCGGCGACTGCATTCTCGACTCCAACGATCTGGAGCGCGAGCGCGGCATCACTATTCTCGCCAAGAACATCGCGCTCACGCTCGGCGGCACCAAGGTCAACATCATCGATACGCCCGGCCACGCCGATTTCGGCGGCGAGGTCGAGCGCGTCCTAAAAATGGCCGATGGTTGCCTATTGCTCGTGGACGCGGCGGAGGGACCGCTGCCCCAGACACGTTTCGTTTTGCGCAAAGCCTTCGAGAACAAACTCAAGCCCATCGTGGTTATCAACAAGATCGACCGCCCAGACGCCCGGGCCACGCAAGTGCTCAACGAAGTCTTCGACCTGTTCGTCGAGCTCGACGCGGACGACGCCACGCTCGATTTTCCGACCATCTACGCTTCCGGCCGGCAAGGCGTCGCCACCACGGACCTGGCGATTACCCCCAAAGACCTGCACCCTTTGTACGACGCGATACTCAAGTACGTGCCGTCGCCGGAAGTGGACGCCGACAGGCCGCTGCAAATGCTGGTGACCACGCTCGATTGGAGCGACTATGTCGGCCGTATTGGCATCGGCCGGGTTGTCGCGGGCAAGATCCGCAAGAACCAGCGGATCGCTTTGCTCAAGCACAACGGCACGCGCATCGATGACACTGTGCAGCAGCTGTACGTCTTCGACCGCTTGGGCCGCACGGAGGCGGACGAGGTGCGCGCGGGCGATATTTGCGCCGTGGTCGGCCTGGACAAGGTGGACATGGGCGACACGATCGCCGACTTCGACAATCCCGTGGCCCTGCCGCCGGTCAAGGTGGACGAGCCGACCTTGGACATGATTTTCCGGATCAACGACAGTCCATTTGCCGGCCACGACGGCGATTATGTCACGAGCCGGCAACTGCGCGATCGACTGATGAAAGAATTGGAAAGCAATGTCGCCCTGCGCGTTGTTCCCAGCGAGGAAAAGCGCGACGAGTTTCACGTCTCCGGTCGCGGCCTCTTGCACCTGTCCATCCTTATCGAGAACATGCGCCGCGAAGGCTTTGAATTGTCGGTCGGCAAGCCGCGCGTCATCAATAAAGACGTCGACGGCAAAACGATGGAGCCGGTCGAGTACCTGGTGATCGACGTGCCCAATTCGTTCGTCGGCGCGGTGATGGAGTTGTGCGGCAACCGGCGTGCGGAATGCATCAAGCTTGATTCACGCGGCGAGATGTCGCACATCGAGTTCACCATCCCCGCGCGCGGCTTGATCGGCCTGCGCACGCGCCTCTTGAACGCCACCAGCGGCCAGGCCATCATGCATCACAACTTCTACGACTATCAGCCGGTGCGCGGCAACATTCCGGCGCGCGTCAACGGCGTTATGGTTTCCTCGGAGACCGGGCGCTCGACCGCGTACGCGCTCGACAACCTGCAAGAGCGCGGCTCGTTGTTCATCGGCGCGGGGGAACAGGTTTACGAAGGGCAGATCGTCGCCGAACATTGCCGGGACAACGACCTGCCCGTCAACGCCTGCCGCGAGAAGAAGCTGACCAACATGCGCGCGGCCGGGGCGGACAAAAGCATCATTCTCAAGCCACCTCGGCAGATGACGCTGGAATTGGCGCTCGAATACATCGAAGAAGATGAGCTGGTCGAAGTCACACCCAAAGCGATCCGGCTGCGCAAATCCTATCTCAAAGAAATTGATCGCAAACGCCTCGCGCGCCAGGGATAGTCGCGTCATGGCGAGCCGAACGCCGTAAGGCGTCGGGTACGTAGCCTGCCCCAGACCGGCCGCTCACGCGGCTCGGCTCGCCATGCGTTTCGGCTCGCCAAGCGGTTTCGTTGTTGAATTCAACCGCGGAGGCGCAGAGGAACGCAGAGAGAGAGATGCTTCTTCTTTCCTCGTATTACTCTGCGCTTCTCTGCGCCTCTGCGGTGATTATGAATTCACTGCGGTTTTAGCGCGAACCAGGCAGCAGCGGGAACGGCAATGTGTTGTACTGGTTTCCCGATGTGCCGCCCCATGGCGTGCCGCTGCCGCCCAGGAAGCTCTGTCCGACTACTGGAGCATAGTTAGCAAAGCCATTTCCCCATAGCCAAGGGTTGCCGAACATGAAAGGCATGGGCAGCCCGGTCCATTGCGGGAACGGGTAGCCGGCGCCGAAGGGATAGGGCATGTTGTAGTTTTGTGGCGGCGCGAACGGATTGTTCCACGGCGACGTGTATGGATTGGCAAAGGGATTGGCGTATGGATTCATGTACGGATTGTTGGCGGGACTGTTCCACGGGTTGTTCAGTGCGGGATTGAAGCGGGCCCACGGGTTGTTCGCCTGGTTATTCCAGGGATTATTGAATGGGTTGGGGTTATTCTGCCATGGATTGTTCCACGGATTGTTATTGGGAAACGGATTGTTCGGGAATTGGCCGTTGGGGAACTGGCCGTTGGGGAACTGGTTGGTGGGAAAGCCGCCGAGGTTGCCGGTGTTGCCGAGGTATCCGCCGATGATCTTCGGGAATTCGACGCCGCCGCCAATCTTGGTTGGGTCCGTGGGCTTGGGAGCATTGGGCAGCGGATTGGGCGCGAAGACCGGCTTGTTCGGCACGCCGCGCAATTGTGCCGGCGTCGACGACGTCCAAAGAGCCAGCAAAACCGCCGCGAAAACCAGGATCACCCAGAGCTTTCCTTGTGCACGCGTGAACATTGCATCCTCCGGTTGCAGACCTTTCTCAACTCTATCACTCTTTTGCTTTTCGCCTGCCCGCCAAGATATCCGCCGGTGCGATTGCGAGTAAGTCTGCGCCGGTCGTAACGGATGGAACGAGGGGTCTACTATGGCGAAAAAACCGGATCTGGTTTACAAAGAAGTAGCGGATGCAATTACACTAGCCCGACGCGCGAGCGAGGACTGTTAACACAAGCCCGACGCGCGAGCGAGGGACTGTTAACACAAGCCCGACGCGCGAGCGAGGACTGTTAACACTCGCAGGGGAACGGTCGTCATGCAAGAATTCTGGAAATTCGTGACGCAGGATTGGTATTTCGCGATCCCGATGTTTTGCATGTCCTTTGCTGCGATCACCCTCGTCGTCTGGCGCATCATGCTCAACCGGCACGTGAACACCAATCTCGATGAGTTTCTTCCCGAATTCCAGGAAGTGCTTGCCAAGGACGGCGTTGATGGCGCAGTCCGCTATTGCAAAGGGCAGCCCGGTTTGATTCCGCGCAAGCTGTTTGCCGGCGGACTCGAAACCGCCAAGTTGGGACTGGCCGCGATGCGCCGGACCATGGCCAACGTCATCGAGCTCGAAATCCTGCCCGACTTGACGTTCTTGTTGCCGACCATCCTGGCCATCGCCAAGATCGCGACCATGGTGGGTCTCTTGGGAACGGTGATCAGCATGATCGGCACCTTCTCCGAAATCGAGGAAGTGCGCCGCAAGGGCGGCGACATCACCTCGCAGTCGGGCGCGATCGGCCTCGCGCTTTTCGCGACCGCGTTGGGCCTGGTGACGGCGATTCCACTCGTGTTCGCCCACGTGCTTTTCAAGGCTTGGATCGCCAACTTCGAAGTGAAGCTTAAAAGCGCCGCCCAGAAGTTGCTGCTCTTGGTGCAAGCGGCCAAACCCGCGGCGCGGATGGCAGCGCCCGCAAGCGACGGGGTAAGCGCGAAACGATAATTCCAATGGCTGACAAGAAACGACTGCTGGATGTCTGGATCGTGGAGGGCAACACGGTCTATCGCGAAGTGCCGTTCGCGGTCGTCACGGATTGGCTCCAGCAAGGGCGGCTCTTGCCCGACGATCGCGTGCGCCTGGCAGGCGGCAAGACCTGGCACGTTCTCGATTCCGTCGCCGCCTTTGCGCCGTATCTGCCCAAAACGGAGCCGCTGCAAACCGCGGACGCGTCCGAAGCGTTGGATCCCGTCGATCTGGGTTTCGACTTCAAGCGACCGGGCGAGGAAGAAGACGAAGACGTCGATATGATCCCGCTCATTGACATCAGCCTGGTGCTCCTCATCTTTTTTATGATGACTGCGTCGGTGAACTCGGGCTTCTTCTCGACCATCAACACACCGGGTGCGAAGCACCAGGTGTCGTCCATCGCCGCCGGGTCGTTCTGGATCGGCATGGACGTCAAGAGCCGCGGCGGCCAGGTCGAGAAAACGCCCGACGGAAAAACTCACCCCTGGTACAGTTTTGGCAAGGAACAACAGGAATTGCTCGAGCCGACGACGGATCACGGCACGGTGCTGGCCGCACTGGGAAAAGCGCTGGACCACGTGGAAGGCGACATCAAGATTCGCATTCGCGCCGACCAGTCGTTGCCCATCGAGCACATCCGGGAGCTGACATTGGAGCTGCAAACGCTGGAAGCACAGCTCAACACGCGGCGGCCCGCCGGCAAGGGCCGATTGAAATTCGACATCACCGGTGAAGTAAGCGAACCCAAGAGTAAATGAAAGTCTAACCACGGATTACACAGATAGCACGGATGAAAAATGGAAAGTGTTGGATAGCCTATCAGTGTTATCCGTGAAATCCGTGGTTAGAAGTCAATATGCCATGGCAATTGCGACATCAAGGTTCGCCCGAGTCGCTGCGTGATCTGTCCTTCGCAGAGATCGCGGAGGGTCTGCGCAATGGCCGCATTGAGCCGACCGACGAGGTGCTGGGGCCCGGCGACAGCGATTGGCAAGCGATCGAGAATCACGCGGACTTGTCGGAGATTGCCGAAGAAGTGGAAAGGCCGCCCGAGCGCCGGCACGTGGAACCGACCAGCCTGGATATGAATGCGCTCATCGATGTCTGCCTCGTGCTCCTCATTTTCTTCATCTTGACGACAACGTACGCCGCCGCGGTGCAAAAAGTCGTGCCGTTGCCCTCGATGAAAGCCGACGCGAAGAAGGCCCGGCCCATCACTCCAGCGGAAGTCAAGAACCGCATGGTCCGCTTGCAAGCTTTCTTGGACAAAGCGGGCAGACCAATGCTGCGCCTGGAAAACCAAACCATACACGCATTGACCCAAGACGGCCAGTCCGTCGACCCGGACAAACTACGCGACGCGCTCGTCCCGTACGTCCGCGGTCCTGACCGGAAAACTGAAATGCTTCTGGATGCCCGCGAAATCAGCTGGGGCACGGTCATCGCCATTCAAGACGGGGCCCGCGCCGCGGGCATTCAGATGATTCATCTTCCGCGCACAACAACGACCTCAGCCGCGCATTGATCCACAGGCCTCCATATCCCACTTTCGGCGGATTTGTGCCGTATTTCGTTGTTTTTTTTGATCCGCGCCCTTAAACTTATCGATGGATGGGATGCCTCAACTCTGAAGCAAGGAAGTTTCTCATGCTCATCTTGCACGCCGGAAATGATCAGCGACTCTTCTTAGTCTGGGGAGAAGTCCCGGCCCAGTCTGACAAAGCCAGCAAGCGGCCGCGCGCCAGTAAGGCCACTGGTGTGGCACGTCTTCCGTTTGACGCCGGCGCGGACACGCTGACGGCCGTCATGAAAGAATGTTTGGCACTGCACGTTTCCAGCATGCGCTGCCAGACGCGGACGCTGTGGCAGCCTACCTCAAAGTCCGGCCCGTCCCCATCCAGTCCGCTGCTTTGCGAACATGCCGAAGTCAGTGCGACATCGCTCAATCCTTGGAGCGTCACTACGTTGCCATTGACCGATGAAGAGGCTGTGGAATGGCTCGGACTATGCGCCGGCAAGGACACGCTGAAGGCAGGCTGGATCGTGGGCAGCACGCTCAAGTATTGGTCGATGGCCATGCGCTTCGCGGGCGCATTAACCGCGACCGAACAATTCTTGCCCGGCTTCGACGAGGAGTCCAATCGGGCTCACTGGCTGCCGGTCATTGCGGGAGACAACAAGCAACGCTTTGCGCGGCTTGCTCAGGCCATGCCGCCGGCGTGTCGCGCCTTCGGTGAGGACACCGCGCCACCGCTGCGTGCGGCCACGGATGTGCTGTACGAATTTCTGTCGGTTATGGTGGACGCCCTGGTGCGCTCGACGTGCAGCAGGGCCGTACTTGGTTTGGCCGCCCCGGCGACCAATAAGCGAACCGGTAAGTCTCAGCCGGCTTTCGCCAGCGCTCACGATCAGTGGCTGGCGGCGTTGCGCTCCGAAACGGCAGCGTTGGCAGGAACCGCGCCGGATCGAGACGGGTTGGCGGATCAGGTCCGGCAATGGCAGCGGCCCATCACCGTCGCCAGCACGGCGCCGTTTCGCCTATGTTTCCGATTGGAAGAGCCGGAGTCAGACGAAACGCGCCCGCCGAAGAAAGCAACCTGGCGGCTGCGCTATCTGCTGCAAGCGGCGGACGATCCGAGTCTGCTCGTGCCGGTCGCCGACGCCTGGAAACCCCGCGGCCCGAAGTCCGACCTATTTCGGAAAAACTCGTTCGACGTACGCGAGTATCTTTTTGCTTCGTTGGGCCACGCGGCGGCGGTGTGCCCGCCGCTGGTCGATAGTCTCAAAACCGCAACTCCAACCGGACTCGATCTGGATGCAGCGGGCGCCCATGGCTTCTTGACGGAAAGGGCCTGGCTGCTCGAGCAAGCGGGGTATGGCATGCTGCTGCCGGCGTGGTGGACGCGCAAGGGGACCAAGGTCCGGCTTTCCGTCCGGGCCCGAGTCGCCAGCACGCCGTTTCAAAGCAGCTCGAGTTTGTCCTTGGATCAGATCCTGCCTTTCGAATGGCAAGTCGCCTTAGGCGGCGAAGTGTTATCGCGCGAAGAACTCGAGCTTATGGCCAAATTGAAAGAGCCCCTGGTAAAAGTTCGCGGTCAGTGGGTTCAGCTCAGCGCGGAGGAGATTCAGGCGGCGCTGACCTTCTGGCAGAATCAACGGCAGGACGAGGCGACGTTGCGCGACATCGTCGGCATGGCGCTGGGCGCCGGCAAAGCGCCGGGCGGGTTCCGCTTCGAGGGGCTCGTCGCCGATGGCTGGGTCCAGACCTTTCTCGAACAACTGGAAAGCAAGAGCGATTTCCAGGAGTTGCCGGCGCCGGCGCGATTTCAAGGCACGTTGCGTCCCTATCAGACACGCGGGTTTTCCTGGCTGGCCTTCTTGCGCCGCTTTGGACTGGGCGCCTGTCTTGCGGACGACATGGGCTTGGGCAAGACCGTACAGACCCTTGCTTTGATTCAGCGCGACTGGGAGAGCAACGGCACTCGCCGCCCGACGCTTTTGCTGTGTCCCATGTCGGTGGTCGGCAACTGGCAGAAGGAGGCAATGCGTTTCACGCCCGAACTGCCGGTGCTCGTCCATCACGGAAGCGACCGGGTCAAGGGGCCGTCGTTTCGCAGGGCGGCGAAGGACCAGGCCCTCGTCCTTTCCAGCTATGCGCTACTCCACCGCGACAGCGAGTTGTTCGGCGCCGTGGACTGGGCGGGCATCGTGCTCGACGAGGCCCAGAACATCAAGAACCCGCGCACCAAACAGGCCCAAGCGGCGCGGGCGCTCAAAGCCGATTACCGCATCGCCTTGACCGGCACGCCGGTGGAAAACCACGTGGGCGATCTGTGGTCCATCATGGAGTTTCTGAATCCTGGATTCCTCGGCAATCCAACCGAGTTCAAACGCACGTTCTTCATCCCAATCCAAGCCGAACGCGATGCCGACGCGACACGGCGCTTGCAGCGCTTGACCGGTCCCTTCATCCTGCGCCGACTGAAGACCGACAAGAACGTCATTAGCGATCTGCCGGACAAGCAAGAGATGAAGGTCTTTTGCAATTTGACCAAGGAGCAGGCCTCGCTGTACGCCGCAGTCGTCAAACAAGCGGAAAAGGCCCTGGACGATGCGGAAGGCATTCAGCGCAAAGGCGTCGTCCTGGCCACGCTGTCAAAACTGAAGCAGGTCTGCAATCATCCGGCGCAGTTTCTCGGCGACAATTCCGCTCTGGGAGGCCGCTCCGGCAAGTTGGCGCGCTTGGCGGAAATGACCGAAGAGATCCTGGAAGCCGGCGACCGCGCCTTGGTCTTCACACAGTTCAGTGAAATGGGAGAATTGCTCCGCCGCCACTTGCAGGAGTCCTTCGGTCGTGAAGTCTTGTTCCTGCACGGCGGCGTGTCGAAAAAACAGCGCGATCGCCTCGTGTCCCGCTTTCAGAGCCCGGACGGACCGCCGATCTTTCTCTTGTCCCTTAAGGCAGGCGGCACCGGACTCAACCTGACCGCCGCCAACCACGTCTTCCATTTCGATCGCTGGTGGAACCCCGCTGTCGAAGACCAGGCCACCGACCGCGCCTTTCGAATCGGCCAGACGCGCAACGTGCAGGTCCACAAATTCCTCTGCATCGGCACAGTGGAGGAAAAAATCGACCAGATGATCGAGAGCAAACAGTCCGTAGCCCGCGCCGTTGTTGGCACTGGCGAAGGGTGGCTGACCGAGTTGTCGAACGACCAACTCAAAGACTTGTTCCGCCTGCGTGCCGAGGCATTGGGAGAATGAGCATGCGGTTTTTCCGTGAGTACTTTCCGCGCTCGCGGCCCCGCGCGGCCCAGGGCGGCATCAAGGCCCAGTCCAAACGCTTCGGCGAGAGCTGGTGGGCCAAACGCTGGCTCGAAGTCCTTGAATCCTTCGATATCGGAGCCCGCTTGTCGCGCGGCCGCTCCTACGCGCGCAATGGCCAGGTGCTGTCGATCGGCATCGACAAGGGGACGGTTCAGGCAAAAGTGCAGGGTTCTCGGCCTACCCCCTATGCGATCGCGATCAAAGTAAAGACCCTGACGCACGCTGACTGGAAAAAGGTAGCCAGCGCACTCCTGTCGCAAGCGCTGTTCGCCGCCAAGCTGCTTGCGGGCGAAATGCCGCAAGACATCGAAGAGGTGTTCCTCCAGGCCAAGGTGTCTTTGTTTCCGGCAAAGCACGACGACTTGCAAACCGACTGTTCCTGCCCGGACTGGTCCAATCCGTGCAAACACGTGGCGGCAGTTTATTACCTTATCGGCGAGGAATTTGACCGCGATCCGTTCCTGCTGTTCAAGCTGCGCGGCCTGAGCAAAGATGAGCTGCTGAAGCTGCTGAAGCAAGACCAGGAACCGGCGCGAAAGAAAACGGACGCGCGCGCACCCAAACAGGAGACGCCTGGTGAGCCGTTGCCGACGGACCCAGCGCGGTTTTGGCAGACGGGAGCGCTGCCCGAAGATGTCTTTGGAGTCGTCGAGCGTCCTCCCACGCCGGCGGCGCTTCCGAAAAGACTCGGCGCGTTTCCCTTCTGGCGCGGACAGGAGCGCTTCCTGGAAGCGATGGAGTCGATCTATCGCGCCGCCTCGGCACGCGGATTGGAAGTGTTCTTGGCCGAGAAATCGTTGTCCTAATCCTTCGCCTTCTTGAGCAAGTCCTCCCAATAAGCCCGCGCTTTGGCGTGTTCCGCTAGAACCTCGCGCGCTTGCTCGGGATCGACGAGCGCTTGTTTCAAGTTCGCCATGCGCTCGGTTGTCCAATCCAGAAAGAACTGCACGCTGCGGCGGTCCACACGGTTTTTTTGGGGGCCGATCTCGACATAGAACGGCGCGGTCGAGGCGAAGCGAAATGTGTTCGGCACATCAGCCATCGCCCGCACAAGGAACCAGCCGCTTTCCTTGAACGTGATCTTGCCCAGGCCTTCATGGAACTCCTTGCGCTTGACGGCGAGTACGCGCTGGCGCTGGCCATTTTGAATGATCACGACATTCTTGATCGGATCGTTCGACAAGACTTCGGCCTTGATGTCGATCTCGACGGTCTTGCCCGCCGGCGCTCGGAAAACGTGGCCGGGCATTTGGCCGTTCGCGGTGACGAGGAGCAACGGCCCGTTGGTCACGAACGAGCGGCCCGCCTTGAGGTTTTTCCACCAGCCGTCCCAGGTGAGCTCCTTGCCGGTGTGCACATAAACGCGGTTGTAGCCGACCGGATTGGGCAAGACGCCCGAAGCGCTGCCGGCGGAGGGCGGCAGCCGCAGCCCGGTGTTGAGCGCGTGGTAGTAAATGTCCTGCGACCAAAAGCCGTTGCCCAAGGGCGCGGGATAGGCCAAGGGATCGCGCGGCTTGCCCCAGGCTTCGCTTTCGTACATGACGCTGCGGTTCTGGTGGTTGTTGGCGATGCCGACCGAATCCATCTTGCCGCTGGCAAGCCACAACGCGAAGTCCCACCAGAACGGCTTCTCGATGTCGATCCACACTTCATCGGGACCGAGCTTGGCGTCGAGGGCGAACTTCAACGAGGACGGATACTCCTTGGCAGCGCCGGCGATGGCCAGCGGTTTCTTCAAATGAAAGTACAATAGCGCCCCGCCGCCGCGTTCGTCTTCGCCTGCCAACAGATGATAGAAGCGATTGCCGTCGAAACGCACCAGCGCCGGTTCGGGGAGCGGCTTTTCCGCCCACGGGTTCTGCTTGTTCCACCAGGTGATGACCGGGGCGACGTGTAAATCCTCGGCTTGCATGAGCAGCGGGATGTCGGCCGGCGCGCGATGGACGTGCAAGTCGCCGCTGTGCCAGCCGAGAGCCGCGAGGTTGCCGATGCGCTTGAGCTGCGCCTTGACGAAGCCCGGGGCATCCGGGCGCACATCGGCGGTTCCGGTTACGCGATCGTGCTCGGGACCGCGCTCGATCTCGTAGCGGTATTTGCCGGGCGGCAAGTCCAGAGCCGCGTCGCCCGCGCAGACGAAGTGATCGCGCCAGAACGGGAGCTTGTCCGCCCGCTGCGGCTTGCCGGCGGCGTCGTACACGAGAACGCGGCACGGCAGCGGCTGGCCTTTCGCGTCGCGCACGGAAAATTGCAGCTTGCCGGATTGCGTTTGTGCAAGTTGGGCCACACAAGGCGCCAGCGCAAACAAAAGGAGCAGCGCGGCGCCGAATGCAGTTTTCTGCATCTTTTGAAAAGACATGCGCCTAGTATAGGGCGGCGGGCGAATCCGTTCACTTACTTTCCGCGGAGCATGTCATGGTTCCAACGCAACAAGTCCTTTCGTTGTGGGAGGAATTCAAGAAGTTCGCGTTCAAGGGCAATGTCCTCAATTTGGCAGTCGCTGTCGCATTGGGCACGGCATTCACGAATATCATCAATTCGCTCGTAAAGAACGTGATCATGCCGCTCATCGGCTTGCTCTTGCCCGGCGAGCAAGGCTATTTAAGCTGGAAGATCACTGTGGGAAGCGCGGAGGTTCCGTATGGTCTTTTTCTGGGCGAGGTGGTGAGTTTCTTGATCGTGTCGCTCGCCTTGTTTCTGTTCATTGTCAAGTTCCTGGGCTGGATGATGCGAACCAAGAAAGAAGAAGGCCCGCCGCCGTTGACGAAAGACCAGGAGTTGCTGTCCGAGATTCGCGATCTTCTGAAAAAGGAGCAGCCGGGCCCGGCATGAGCCGCATACAACTTCTTCAGTGGAATGCGTCGCTCGAGCGCGCTGCGAGCGCGAAGCCGCAAGCGTTGTGTGGGGATTGGTCATGAAACTCTGGCTTATCGTGGTCGTATGCCTTTTCAGTCTCTCCGAGAAGGCAATCTCCCAGGAGAAGTTCCTCCTGCAAGACAGCCAGCGTGTCCTATTCCTCGGCGACAGCAACACGTTTGCCGGGCTATACATCGCCTACATCGACGCGTACCTCTACACGCGCTTCCCGGACAAGCGCATCGAATTGATCAATCTCGGCCTGCCCAGCGAAACTGTCTCCGGTCTGTCCGAGCCGGACCATCCCTATCCACGGCCCAATGTCTTCGAGCGCCTCGATCGCGCTTTGGAAAAGACGAAGCCGCACGTCGTCTTCGCCTGCTACGGCATGAACGACGGCATCTATCATCCGTTCGCCGACGAACGATTTGCGGAATTCAAGAAAGGGGTGCAAACACTTACCGAGCGCGTGAAGAAGAGCGGCGCTAAGCTCTATTGGATCACCCCCGCGCCGTTCGACCCCATGCCCATTCGCAAGAACGTGTTGCCTCTGGGCGAACCCAAATACAGTTGGATGAAGCCCTACGAAAACTACGACGGGGTGCTCGACAAATACTCCGCGTGGCTCCTGACGCTGCGCGCCAAAGGCATTCCGGTTGTGAACGCCCATGCTGCGCTGAACGGCTTTCTCACCCGCGTTCGCTCCAAAGAGCCAAAGTATTTCCTGTCTGGCGACGGCATTCACCCCAACCCGACAGGCCACGCGCTCGTCGCTTCCCAGATTCTGCAAGCCATCTACGCGCCCGATGAAGTGGATATGGCCGAGATCGATCTGCGCATGAAGCGGGCGATCAACGGCAATGTGAAAGATGTCAAGTTGGACGGCGACGAGCTGAGTTTCACGTGGTTGTGCAAGACGCCGTGGCCGTTCGATCCGCGCTGGCATGCGCGTCTGGCCGAGCTCGAACAATTGCGGACTCAGCTCAATCGCTTCGACCTCATCGTGAGCCGCGCCGGCAAGAAGCGCTACGCGCTCTGGGAAGGGGAAAAGAAACTCGGCGAGGCGGCGCGTGACGATCTTTTGCTTGGCCTGGACCTTGGGCGTTATCCGGCGCTATCCGCGAACCAGCGGGCAATGTCCTTGTGGAAACTCGTCGAACAACGGCAAAAGCTCCTGGCGCTGGCATGGCTCACGGACGTGGGCCACAAACGGCCCGACACACCCAAAGGCATTGCGCTTGACGCAGCCAAGAAGCAGGCGGAAAAACTGGACGAACAAATCCGGGACCTGGCCAAGCCTCGGGCCATTGACTTGAAATTGACGCCGCTGGATGAGTAACTCGTTAGAACTTCGATTGTGACGGACGGTCGGACTCAGATTCGTTGCAAACCCGCGCTACGAAATATTCTCCATAACCTGTTGCAGGGATTGATTGATGCAGGAAAGGTTGCGCTGCACCCACAGACAAGCCCCTCGGTGAACGAATGGATTGCACAACGCGCCGAATGCGGTGTTTCCCCGCAAGTCGAGATTTTGAAACAACTTGCACTTGTGCTGTCCAAAATGAATTGCACATCGGCTCCCTGGGTTGGAATGCAATCCATCTTTGAGAGATGCGCTATTGCGAGCCGAACGCCGTGAGGCGTCGGGTGCGTCGCCTGCCCAAAACCGGCCGCTTACGCGGCTCGGCTCGCCAAAGGACTCGCTTTTTCGTTGTTTCTGTAACAAGACCCCGTTATCCTCATATTGTCACCATTCACAATCCGTAGTTGCTTGGGCCGGCAACAATCGTAGGCATGCGCCTACGGGGGCGTGGTTCCATTTGGAGGGCACGAAGATGGCGCCGAACTCACGACGTGAATTCTTGAAACAAGTCGGCTCGGCGGTGGTCGCCGCCAGCGTCGGCTCGACCTTGGCGGACGACCTCGGCTTTTCGACCGCGTTTGCGTCCCAAGGCTCCGATGAGCTCACCTTCGGGCGCTTGGAGCCTTTGGTCGCGCTCATGCAAGAGACGCCGGCCAATCGTTTGTTGCCGCTCTTGCACGAACGGCTGCGGCAAGGAACGGAATTGCGCGACCTGGTGTCCGCGGCCGCCTTGGCCAATGCCCGCTCCTGCGGCGGCGAGGATTATGTCGGTTTCCACACCATCATGGCCATGGCGCCCGCCTGGCACATGTCCGCCGAGATGCCCGAAGATCGCCGCGCCTTGCCGGTCTTCAAGGTGCTCTATCGCAACACCAGCCGCATTCAGGAACGCGGCGGCCGGAGCAACGAGGTGCTGCGCGTCGTGCAACCCGCTGCGGGCAACGGCCACACTCCCGAAAACCTGCGCCAACAGGCGCGCGAACGCAATGCCGACGCGGCCGAGCGTACTTTCGCCGCGCTGGCCCAAGGCGGTCCCGACGACGCCCTCAACGCTGTCCTTTGGGTCGTGGAAGACGGTACCGACGTGCACCGTGTAGTGTTGCCGTACCGCTCCTGGGATTTACTTGGCGTGATCGGCCGAGAGCAGGCCCATACACTATTGCGCCAATCGGTTCGCTACGGCGTGCGCAATGAATCACCGAACTACGCGACGCACTGCGGCCCGGTCCGGCAAATCGTGCCGCGGCTGTTGGATCAGCATCGTCTGGTCGGCAGACAATTGGGCACGCGGACGGCCGATGACCGCTGGGTCGAGGAATTCAGCATGACGATCTTCCGCGCGACAGCAGAAGGCGCCGCCGAAGCGGTGGCCGCCGCGCTCGCCGAAGGGTTCCCGCCGGCGGCGATCGGCGAAGCGATGGCGCTGGCCGCCAACCAACTGGTGCTGCGCGATTCGGGCCGGCCGCAAAATCAAGCACAACCCAATCGCGGCCTTGGCAGCGTGCACGGCGACAGCATCGGCGTGCACTCCTGCGACGCGGTCAACGCTTGGCGCAACCTCGCCCGCGCCGCCAACCCGCGCAACCAGGTTGTCTGCCTCATCCTCGGCGGCTACCAGGCTGCCCAGGACCGCGCCCAGCGCGGCGGCGACTTCCTCAATTGGCAGCCGTATCCGCACGCCGAAGCGCGTGAGCGCATGCAAGCGCGCGAGCAAGACGCGCTCCTGCGCGAGACCGAAGACGCCATCCGCAATCGCGATCAGATGCGCGCCTGTGCGGCGACACACCGCTACGGGGAACTTGGCCATCCGGCACGGGCGATGTTCGATCTCTTGTTGAAGTACGCCGTCAGCGAAGACGGCGCCTTGCACGCCGAGAAGTTCTACCGCACGACCAGCGAAGAATACGCGTCGCTGCGGCCCGCCTTCCGCTGGCGGCAAGTGGTGGCTTTGGCCCGTGTCACGGCCAGCGCCTATGGGCAAGCCGCTCCGGGCCACGACGAAGCCTGCCGGCTGCTTAGGGTGAGCTAACAAAATGTGAACAACCCGGGCCGTTTAGCGTTCGCGTAATCCTGAGCTGCAGCAGGATATGACCGAACGCTAAACGCCCCTTCTGTTTCCGCAAACGAGTCAACTTTCCCACATTCTTCTGGACCCAAACCCCGCTGCAAGGTAGAATTCCACCATCCTGCCTGATCGGCGGTTCTGGTCGCCGATCACTTCTGCCGACGAAGGAACGTCGACGTCCTGTTTGGGGGTCCGCATGTTTCGCCTGGATCTCGGCCGCGCGCCGAGAAAGTATTGCGACGGCATTAGCCGGCGCAGCTTTTTACAACTCGGTATGGCCGGCATGGCCAGCATCGGCCTGCCGCAACTTCGCCAGGCCCGCGCGCAATCCGCCGCTGGGCAATCACGTAATACCTCCGTGATTTTGATTTGGCTCGACGGCGGGCCGAGTCACATGGACCTTTACGACATGAAGCCGGAGGCTCCGGAAGAGTACCGCGGCATCTGGCGGCCGATCCAGACGCGCGTGCCGGGCTTCGACATCAGTCCGTTTTTCACGCGGCAAGCGCGGATGACAAATCTGTTCTCCGTCGTCCGCTCGCTGCACCACAACACGGGCGATCACTTCGCGGGCGGCCACCGCATGCTCACCGCGAAGGACATGGGCGTCTCCGGCGCGAACAATATGCCGCGCTTCCCCGGCATCGGCGCCATCGTCTCGCGCCAGGCCGGCCCGCGCCGCCGCGGCATGCCTGCCTATGTCGGCATGCCGAACGTCCACAGCATCGGCCTCAACCCCGGCTATCACGGCGGCCACATGCTCGGCGCTCAGTACAACCCGTACCAGCCGGGCGGCGATCCCAACAGCGCCAACTACACGGTGCAGAACCTCAATTTCGCGCAGGGTCTGTCGCTTGAGCGATTGCAGGATCGCCGGGAGCTAAATCGCCATTTCGACACGATGCTGCACGGACTGGAAAACAGCGGCACGGCCGAGTCAATGGACCGCTTCAACCAGGAAGCGTTTGATTTCGTCACCGGCCCCACCGCGCGGCAGGCTTTTGACATCAACGGCGAAGACCCGCGTTTGCGCGACCTCTATGGCCGCTCCAGTTGGGGACAAAGCACGCTCTTGGCCCGCCGGCTCGTCGAAGCGGGCGCCACGTTCGTCACGGTGACTTATAGCGGCTGGGATCACCACTGGGATTTGCAATCCGCCATGGAACGCTATCTGCCGATGGTGGACAGCGCTGTGTCTGCTCTGTTCCAGGACTTGCAGCAGCGCGGACTGTACGATCAAGTGCTCGTCGTCTTGTGCGGCGAGTTCAGCCGTACGCCGCGAATGAACGACGGCGGCAACGGCGGCGCGCCGCGCAGCATGGGCACGCCCGGCCGCGATCACTGGGGCGACGCCATGTTCTGCCTCTTGGGCGGCGGCGGCGTCAAGGGCGGCCAGGTTGTCGGCTCCACCGACCGCTTGGGCCAACGCCCGCACACGAGGGCCGTCACGCCCTGCAATATCCACGCCACTATCTACCAAGTGCTCGGCATCGACCCGCGACTACAACTCATGGAACCGAGCGGCCGGCCGGTCAACGTGCTGGACGATCCGACGCCTATCGCCGAATTATTCTGAAAGTGATTTCGATTCAACTATGTAGCCGCACCCTTTAGGGTGCGGCTTTCGCTTTGCACTGGAGTCACCGCTTATCAACGTCCGCCGTTAGGCTGACCCCTGACCTAGCGTGGGCGAGTAGATGCTCTTGGACATGCTCGTCCGGAACTTTTTCGTGCTTCTTCTCCGTCCAAGTCAACACTGCCGATTAATAGAGCGCTAGCGGACCGCCTAGGCGCTTATTCCATGTGCCCCTCTTGTTCTCGCTCGACAATTCTCCAAGGCCGCGGTGTGAAGTCAAAATGCCGATATTCGGACCATTCGCCGATACCTATCTTGTTTCGTCCTCGTACCCGGAAGCGCCCTGGTTGGTCACCGCCGAAGCAACTTGCAACATAGTACGGTATTGGGCACTCCGTTTCGATCACTTGGCTGCTAAACGGGCCATCCATTTCTAGTCCGTGCCCGACTTCAATTTCATACACGATCGGATATTTGCCAGATGCGGGGTACCACCTCATGTCCACGATACGTGGGAAATGCGAGAAGATGGCACCCTCAGGAGGTGTGAAAATCTTTGGCTTCGACGGGCGGCCATCTGTTGAAAACACGCCGCCAAATGGATCTGATTTTGTAAAGACACACCCCTTTTCGTCAAAACCCAAGATAAAGACATACGCGCGAGGATGCGGCATCAGAGGGAACTGCAAGTGCCCATAGGTAGAATAAGTTTCTTTGGGACCGTGAGACGAATCAGGCTGCGGTGGCCCAAGAAGCGCGCTGACCTCTTCACGCGTCATGCCGATCTGAACGGCCTGCCAACGTCGATAGTCCGGCTGGAGCGCTTCCAGCGGTGTTTCCATGTCCAAAAAACGAGGCCACCGATTGCGACGTTTCATGTTGTTATTTACCGGCAGCGACCAGCAGCAATCCCCAAGGAATCCTGAGGGATCTCCCAGAGTTTTTCGCACTACTCCACCTTGGTCGAAATCCACCAGGTCGTGCCGCCGGCGTCCTTGACGCCGCCGCGCTTGTCCGGGTCGTCTTTCTTGACCGGCGCCTGCACCGAGACGGCCCCGGCTTCCAGCGCTCGTTTGTATGTGGCGTCCACGTCCGGAACGTAAATGTGCACGTAGCAGGGCACCGGCGGCCATTTGTCTGTGCAGTCCGCAAGCATGAGGACGGTGTCCTCGATGCGTACTTCCGCGTGCATAAGTTTTCCTTCCGCATCCGGGAAGCGGCGCAACTCCACCGCGCCGAAGACGCGCACGAGGAATTCGATCGTCCGGCTCGCCCCATCGACGATGAGATAGGGCGAAACAGTGCTGTAACCGGGTGGCTTGAAGAGTGTGCCCATCGATGCCTCATTTCCCTAAAAAGGGGATGCGGATGCACGGACAGCCGGGCAGAGCTTAACCCGGCGAATCCGTGTCATCCGTGTAATCCGTGGTTCAATTTCAGTCCGCGTTCAGGTTCGCGATGAACGCATCATACTCGCGTTGCTGCGTCAAGAGCGTGACCTCGGCCGTGCGGATTTGCCGTTGCAGCGTTTCGATTTCCGTTTCCTGGGCGACGAACTTCTCCAGGAATTTCTTGTGGTGCTCCGAAGTCGGCGGGATGATCTTTAGGTTGTCGCGCATCCGGGCCTGATCCTTGCTCATTTCGTCCATGTGTTTCTGGGACGAAGCGAGCTGCTTCGAAGTTTCGATAACCTTGGCCGATAGCGCCAGCGCCTTCGTCAAACCTGCTTTCACGTCCGCGCTGGGCACCGCACTCGCCAGGTAATCGCGGAGTTGCTTCTCGGAAACATCCTTGATGAGCCGGCCTTTCTCGGTGTAAGTGCGCTCCTCAACGATTTCCTGCTGGCCGGTCTTGCCCTTGGCGACCTTGAGGATGAAACGATAGACAGCTGGCCCGCGCTGCGTCTCGTCGCCGAACAGGCGTACCCAGTCCTGGCGAACGATATGGTCCACCGTGAAGTTGCGGTCCTGTTCGGACAGGTTCTGCACGAAATAAGTCTTCGATTCGCGCAACTTGAGCGTGGGCAACAGGAAACCCTTTTCGATCTTGAGGCCGGTCAGTTTCGGTTCGCTCTTGTGCACTTCAGGCTTGACCTCGATGCCCAGCCCGACCGCATAGAGCGGAGCGTCGCCGACTTTGGTCAAACCGAAACTATCGAGCCGGGCCTGTTCTTCGACCACGTCGAAGGTCTCCGTCTTACCGGCGGCGACTGCGAGGGAGAAACGATAAACATCGCGGCTTTTCTCGATGGGCTTGGCCGGATCGATGAGCTTCCAGTCGCCGCGGATGGGATGCTCGAGGATGACCGTGCGGTTGTGCGTGGAGCGGTTCTTGATGGTGTAGGTCCTGGTCTGCCGCAGCTTGTACTTGGCAGTGAGCTGGGCGCTATCGATCTTGAAGTTCATGTCCGGGCTTGGCGAGGCCTTGGTGTCGGTCTTGACCTCGGTGCTCTGGTCGAGCGCGTAGCTCAAGAGGCGTTCCTCGTTGGGCTGCAGGTCGAGGATGCGGGTGTCGCCGGCGTAAGTGGTGTTGTCGTATACCGTGATCGGTCCTTGCGTGAGCGGCTGACCCGAAGTGTTTTTCAACTTGAGGCCGAGCAATGGGTATTTCGTGTGGGTTGATTCGTTATAGATGCTGACCTTGGCGCCGTCGATGGTCTGATCGAGGATGGGCAGCATGGCGGATTTCTGCCGGGCGAGGTTGATCTTCTGATCGATGATGTACTGGTAGTAGTCGCCTATTTCCTCCGCGGTGGCGACGGACTGAATGCCCTCTTTGAAATTGAGGCCGGCGACCATGCTGCCGACTTTTTTCGCCTGCTCGCCGACTTCTTGTTGTTTCTGCCGGCGCTGCTGGAGGTCCTCATAGGTCAGCTTGTTCTGCAGGAAGTTTTGCTGGTAGTTCAAGAACTCCTGCGTGCGGTCCTGATAGCGATTAATGCCGCCTTGTTGGCCGAATTGTGCGCCGCCGAATTGCCCCATTTGGCCGGGAAAATACCCGAAACCACCGAGTTGTCCGCCGAAACCGCCAATCCCGCCACTACCACCGGGGAAATTGACAGGAGGCGCTCCGGCGCCCATCTGGCCAAATCCGGGCGGCATTTGACCCCGCTGCATTTGGTTAATGACCGCATCCGCGCGTTTGCCGGCCGCCTGTTCATCCGGCCCCATTGCGCCGCTGTACACCGGCGGCCGCAGCGAGGCGAACATTTCCGGCTCGACGAACGGCCGCGGGATGTAGAGCGGCTCGTACAGGTTCATCTGATAGGAAATCGGTTTGCCGGAGACGAGGACCATGCGGACGTCGTTCCAATCGTCGTCGCTGGTGTTTTCGACGAGGGCCCAGCCTTGGATAAAGAGTTTGCCGTTGGGCTCCAGGCGCAGGCGATACGTCGTCTTCCAAATGGGCCGCTCGACGACGTAGCCGACGCGGACGGCGCGTTTGCCCGGGCCGTTGAAGCCGAGGCTGACGGACTTCTTCTGCAAGTCGTGCGAGGAGGCGAGCACCTTTAGGGCGCGCTGGAATTCATTCTCCAAGACTGGATTGAGGAACTTGACGCCGTGCACTTGTTCGAGTGGGATCGCTTCAAGGCCGTTGACGCCTGAGAGGTTGAGGAGTTCGTACTCCACAACGCCGCCGTCCTTGCCGACCGGCTTGTGCTGCACCTCCATGCCGATGATGATGCCGGTCTGTTTGGTGTATTGCCCGTCCTTTTTTTCCTGGCGCAGTATCTCGATCTTCTCGCCGCGCGCCTGATTGAGAATCTGGCCGAAAGTCGGGTTCGCCGTCAGGTCGAGGGCGAAGCTGCGCAGGATCTTGTCGATCGGGTCGTGGCTATCGTAGTTCACCGAGGAGATCTTGCCGCCGCCCAGGTCCTGGAGCACGAGGCTCTTCAAGAGGTCGTTGATATCGCGCGCGGGGAAGGTGAGGTCGAGACGGGCGTTGCCGTCCACATCACCTTCGCGCTGAAAGTAACCGACGCCGCTGTTGAAAAGAACTACTTGCTTGATAGGCAAGGGGCTGTCGGCGACCGCTTTGGGTTTGCCGCCGTTGTCCTGAGCGCTCGTCGATGTCGTACGCCAGACGACGGCCGCGGCCAGGAGTCCGGCCCCGGCCAACGCGAACAGTTTCCATGTGCGACGCATGATCTAGAACCTCCGAAAAAAGGAGAAAGGTTATTTGCACCAACCTGGGGAACACTAGCCCGACGCGCGAGCGAGGGCACTGGGCGGCGTCCACGAGACAGGAACGAAATCCTGTCCCACCGGAGTGAGCGCGCACCCCAACCCCCGCGCCTCAACATCATAAAGACGGACTGTAGCTGGGAAACAGATTGAACTTCTCAATATAGGATCAGGAATCGTTGGTCATTCGAAGGGACCGCCGAGATCAAGCTCCACGTTGGAACGCCTTCCGCCCGGCCGTTCGTCTTGCGTTGTGCATCGGCGTCCATGGGCCGGTCGTTGTTGTCATAGACCTGCCATGCGAGCGCGCCGCCTTTGTTCCAGCCCATCCCTTCGGTCCACGCCAACAAGTGCTCCCGGCCATTCCACGCCAACACGGGATGCTTTTGTTTCTGGCCCTTGCCCGGCGCGGCAATCGGCTTGGCTGTTTCGAAGGAAAGGTGCTTGGCGCGCGTGAACCAAACCTGGCCGTCGGTCTCCCACGCGAGCAGCGATTCGCTGTGTGTGTCCGCGAACGCGAAGGACGACATGGGGCAGGCGGCAATCTGCCAATTATGCACTTTGACGGCCTTGAAATCGGTCGCCTTGGAGAAGTCCAGAAATAAGACGTAACTGTCACGGTGCACACCGTTTTTCGCGGAACGATAAAGTGCGCCGGGCACGCCGGGAGAGGCGAAAGCGCGCATGCCGCAACAGCCGCACACTCCAGTTTCGGGCGGCGACACCATGCGCTCCTTGCCGAACGATTTTCCCTCGTCTGAGGAAGCGGTGAACCAGACGCGGCGGTGCTCTTCCCCTTTCGTTTCCGGGGCCGGCGCGTGCCAGAACACGTACACATTGCGGCCATCGGCGGCGAGGGAGCCGCCGCCATCGAGGCCGACGCCAACTTGTATGAGATTGCGCTCCTGCTCAAAGGCCGTGCCCTCGTCGTTGAGCCGGGCGTACAGCATCGGCGTCTCTTTGCCTGGCGCCTTGGGTTCGGCTTTCATCGAACCCATCCAGGCGACATGCGCGCGGCCGTTGTCGCTGACCGCCAGGTGCGCCCCACGGATGTTGCCCACGGCGATCGCGCTTTGAGGATGGCTGTTGACGGGCATCGCTTTGGAAAAGTTTTTGCCGTTGTCTTTCGAATGTACGTAGTACAGGTCGCCGTGCTTGGGATCGCCTTTGAAGTAAACCAGATGAAGCACGCCTTTTTTCATGACGGCTTGCGGTTGAATGCCGCCGTCGGGCGTGCGCACAAGGACCACATGCGGCTCGGGCGGCCCGGCACGATCCTTGGTGTCCTGCTTCTTTTGCCCTGCAGGTTCCGGACTGGACACAGCAGTTCCGCAGCCAATGAGGACCGCAAAGAAAAACAAGACCGCAATTCGACGACACCAACTTCTGGACATGGCGTCCTCCCCGTCCACTCGCGGAGCAAGTGAACTGCTTAATCCAAAGCGTACGGCATGAACAACTGCGGCTGCGTCGTGGTCCAGGGGAATTCGCGGCCACCGTAGAGGTAGAACGAGCCGAGGTCGGAGTAGACCACGCGCGGGCGGAAGCGGCCGCTGCGATCGACCGCGAAATATTGCCAGATCTCGCGCGTGGCCGGGTTGGGCAGCGAATTGGGTAAGTAGTAGGGCATGAGTTGCTCCATGATGGGCCGCGGCGGCGGCAGCAACTCCGGCTGCTTCTTCTCCTGTGCAAGACCAGATTCACAAAATGCGACGCAATAGGCCAAGACCATCGTCCAGCGAAGCATGTGCAACCTCAATGAAGTGGAATGAAATGCGCTGGCGGGCACCTTCGATTGTCCCACAAATCATAGTGCGCACAACCGGTTTTTGCTTCGAAACGTCAGGATTCCGCCTGGGACCAATTGCACCAAGACGGCACGGAATGGCCGAGGAGTTGTTGAAAAAGTCCAGCAAGCGGCGAACTACTTCAAACCCGTCGCCTTACGCACCAAGTCCATTGTCATTTCCGCTTCAGCACGCGCTTTTTTCGCGCCGGCCTGCAGAATCCCCTCCAGCGTCACCGGGTCTTGCGCGAGCTCTCGGCGCTTGTCGCGAAACGGGCCGAAGTGAGCGTCGATCTTGGCTTTGAGCATCTTCTTGGCGTGGCCATAGCCGATCTTGCCGGCGCGATAATCTGCGGCGAGAGCGTTTTTCTCGTCTTCGGCTGCGAACAGGCTGTAAAGCGCGAACACGTTGCAATTGTCCGGATCGAGCGGTTGACCCATAGGAGTGCTGTCGGTCTTGATGCTCATGACTGTTTTTTCCAGAGGCTTCCCCTCGGCGAATATGTCGATGGTGTTGCCGTACGACTTGCTCATCTTCTGCCCATCGATGCCCGGCACTTTCGCCTGGATTTCCGCCTTGGGGATGAGGGGCTGCGGCTCAGGGAAGACGACGCCATAGGCGCGGTTAAATTTGCCCGCAATGTCCGCCGTCATTTCCAAGTGCTGAACCTGGTCCTTGCCGACCGGCACGAAATGCGAGCGTACGATTAAGATGTCCGCCGCCATCAAGACGGGATACGTGAACAAGCCCACGCTGGCTTCGATTCCCTTTTCAATCTTCTCCTTGTAGGAGACAGCGCGTTCGAGCAGTCCCATGTTGGTGACAGTGGAAAGGACCCATGTCAGCTCGGCCACCTCGGGCACGTCGGATTGTCGATAGAATGTCGCTTTGTCTGGGTCCAAGCCGAGGGCGAGATAATCCAAGGCCACGTCCCTCGTGTTTTCCGCAAGCAGTCTGGCGTCCTGAATGGTCGTAAGCGCGTGGTAGTTGGCGATGAAATAGAAGCACTCGGCCTCGTGCTGCAGCTCGATGTGCTGCTTCACCGCGCCAAAATAATTGCCTAAGTGAAGTTTGCCGGAAGGTTGGACGCCGGAAAGAATGCGTTTGGTCATTTCTTGATCCTCTTCGTCTTTTCTTTCTCCTTGTCGATTATGCGCAAATCCAATTGCCGCCGTTGCAAGTCCACCCGAACAACCTTGGCCATCACCTTGTCGCCCAGCCGGTAGCGCCGTTTGGTCCGTTGCCCGATCAGGCTGTGCGAAGCCTGGTCGAAATAATAGTAGTCGTCCGGCAGCGTGCTGATGTGCGCGAGGCCTTCGACGGGCAGTTTTTCCGCCTGGCCATAGAAGCCGTAGTCGGCCACGCCGGTGATGACGACTTCCATTTCCATGCCCAGGCGCTGGTTGAGGTAGGTAAGCAGCTTGAGCTTAACGAGCTCGCGCTCGGCTACATCTGCACGGCGCTCCATCTTGCTGCAATGGTCGCCGAGCGCCAGCAATTCGTCAAAGTCGCTGCCGGCCTTGCCGCGCTTTAGGAGTTGGTCAACGAGACGGTGCACGACCAGGTCGGGATAGCGGCGAATGGGCGAAGTGAAGTGGCAATAATTTTCGCTGGCCAAAGCGTAATGGTCGTCCTTCTTTGGACTGTAGGCCGCTTGCTTCAGGGAGCGTAAGAGCGCGTAGTGTACTGCGTGCACTTCGGGCCGGTTGGCGGACTGCTGCAAGACGCGTTGCAGGGCGTGGCGATCGGTCTCGCGCTGGATCTTGTAGCCCAGGATGCGGGCGAATTCAGCGAAGGCCTTGAGCTTGGCGGGGGCGGGGGCCGGGTGGACGCGGCGGAGAAAGTCGATGTCGAGCCGATCGACATGGCCGGCCACCGCCTCGTTGGCGGCGAGCATGAATTCCTCGATGATCCGATGCGTTACCAGGCGCTCGCGAAAATGGCCGCCGGCGACGCGGCCTTGCGCATCGTATTCGAGCTCCACTTCCGGCATGTCGAGTTCGAGCGCGCCGCGCTTCAAGCGCCGCTTGTGCAAAACCGCCGCCAAGTCGCGCATGCGGAAGAGCATTTCGTAGACTTCGGGTTCGACCGGCAAGTCTATGGCGTGCACGTCCTGAGCTTCAAGCAACTGGTGCGCCTGTTCGTAGGAGAAGCGCCGTTTGACCCGGATGGCCGAGTTGGCGAACTGGACGCCGGTTTGGACTCCGACTGGTGTGAAGTCGATCAGCACGCTCTTGACAAAACGAACCTTGCCTTCCTGCAAACTGGCCAGGCTGTTGGAGATGATCTCCGGCAACATGGGCAACACGCGCTGCGGCAGGTAGACGCTGGTGGCGCGCTTGCGCGCATCGCGGTCCAGCGCTGATCCTGGTGGAACGAAATGCCCCACGTCGGCAATATGCACACCCAATAACCAGTGCTTGCTTTTGGGATCTTGCGTGAGCGAAACCGCGTCGTCGAAATCGTGGGCGTCAGCCGGATCGATGGTGACCGTGGTCCAGCCGGTGAAGTCTTCGCGACCGCCGAGGTCCTTCTCATTGAAGTTGGCGGCCGCCGCGCGAGCTTCCGCCAGAGCGTCCTCCGCAAAGCCGTCGGGCAATCCGAAGCCGCGTATGATCGACAACGTATCGACGCCGGGCTGGCCGCGCGGGCCAAGGATTTCGGTGATGACGCCTTCACCCCGATCTTCCGGCGTCGGAAAGCGCAGCATCTCGAAGACGACTTTGTCCTCGGGCTTGGCGCCTTTGGCGCCCGGATCACCGAGGTAGACACTGTGGCTAAAGACTGTGCCGTCCACACGGGCGTAGCCTTGGCCGTCGCGTTCGAAATACGTGCCGACAAACTGGCGCGTGGCCCGCTCCAGCACGCGGAAAATCTCGCCGCGCGGTCCCAGGCCGCGCTTGCCCGAAGCGCTGCGAATCCGCACCAGCACTTCGTCGCCGGTCACGGCATCGCCCACTGCTTCTTCGGGAATGAAAATCTCCGGCCCTTGTGCGCCGTCGACGGCGTGCGGGCGGACGAATCCGAAACCGCCGGAGGTTTTCCGGAAGATGCCGGTTACGGACGCGTGCGCCGCGACGGGGCGCACGGCGTTGCCTTTGCCAATCTCGATTCGGCCGTTCCTGAGGAGCGCGCGTAGCGACCCTTTGAATTGGACGTATTGGTTTGCCGACAGTCCCAGCTTCCGCGCCAGTGCTTTGGGTTTGAGCGGATGGTAGGACGGCTGCGCGACGGCGGCCAGGATTTCTTTT
Organism: Gemmataceae bacterium; assembly: GCA_022616245.1. Classification (GTDB taxonomy): domain Bacteria; phylum Planctomycetota; class Planctomycetia; order Gemmatales; family Gemmataceae; genus JAKEFD01. The sequence goes on along the minus strand of JAKEFD010000087.1, from coordinate 2,417 downwards.
TCAAGCTCGTTCATCTATTCCCCGTCCATGACCACGCCGCTGCCTTCGTGCAGGCCCTTGAACAAGCGCCGATCCGTTTTCGGATTGTACGGCGTCCAGGCCGAAGTGCCGTTCTGATCGTCGCGGATGTCGCGCGCGTAGCTGTGCACCTTGGCGTCAAAATTGTCGAGGTGGTGCAAGGCGATGGCTTCGGGCGTCATCGGCAAGCGCACCGTGCCGTGCTCGTAGGTTCCATGGTGGCTCAAGATCATGTGCTTCAAACGAAGGAGCAATTCCAAGGGAAAAGGTTCACCGGTCAGATCCGGGACCTGGGCGGCTTTCTGGTCCAGCATCTCGACGCCGATGACGAGATGGCCGATGAGTTGTCCTTCGTCGGTGTAGCCGAAGACCCGGTCAAAGCTGAGCTCGCGCACCTTGCCGGCGTCGTGGAGGAAGATGCCCATCAACAAGAGATCGCGGTTGAGCTCCGGATAGAGCGGCAGGATGCGGTCAGCGGCGTCGAGCATGGTGACGACGTGTTCCAGCAAGCCGCCCATGTAAGCATGATGATTGCGCACACCTGCGGGCGCCTTGGAAAAACCATCCACAAAGGCGTCGTCCATCAGGAAGCACTCGGCCAGGGCGCGCAGGTGCGGGTTGTCGAGTTTCAACAGAAAGCCGCGTAAGCGCTCGAGCAACTTATTGAGGTCTTGATTGGTGCGCGGCAGAAAGTCGTTCAGATTGACACTCGCGGGCGGAACCGAATCGAAGTGGGTGAAAATGACTTGCAACGAGCCTTGATAGAGTTGAACCTTGCCTTTCACGCGCACGAGATCGCCTTCCTCGAAGGAGCGAAACTGGTGCTCGTTGGCGTTCCACATGCGGGCATTGATGCCGCCGGTGCGGTCGCGCAGCTCCAATTGCAGGTACGGGTTGTTCTGCCGGTTCGTACGCAGTTGCTTGTCGGTCACGAGGAAAACTTCGTCGAGAGCCTCGCCGTCGGCCAATTGTTGCACCCAGCGTCTGGACATGAACATGTACCCTTCCACGATTCGGCGACCACTACTTCTTTTTTTGTATGGCACAAACGCCGCCGTGACAGGGGATCAGGCGGAAGCGATTGCGCGCGATCCAGAGATAGAGTCGTTGGCCGAGTGTGGGCAGAAAGGGCAAGTAAAGGAAAGGAGCGATCGGCCAGAGCAAGGGCAGCCGCCAGGCCAGCCAGCGGAAGGCGCCGAAACCGTGATAGATCCGCCGGCCGTCCGGCGTCAGGACGTGCATCTCTTCGGTCAGCGGCGCTTGCAAGACCAGTGGAGATTGCAAAAGCGCTTGTTCTTCATTCCGGAAGTTGACGTATTCCAGACGACGCGTCCAATCGAGTCTGCGCAAGAGCGCCACGGACTTTTGACAAAACACGCAGTCGCCGTCGTAAAGAACTGCGGCTTTTCTTGGCGAGGGTGCGGCCATGGCGAAGCTCCTCTCACCATTGAACCGCAAATCGCGCCGCAGCGTAACCCGAAAGGACGACTAAGGTCTTTACTTCTTTGCTCCCGCGGTTGCTTCATTGATCACGATCTTTGAGCGCGGCTTGTACTGCGCGACAATCGCTTCGCGCAGCCGTTCGCCGTAGACCTCGAGTACGAACGGGCGCACATCTTCGAACTTGACTTCTGCCTTGCCGGGCTTGAATTCAACAGCCAGGATGAGGTGTTGGCCGAACTCGGTGACGACCGGTTCGCTGATCTGGTAGGGCTGGAGGGCGTAGGCGGCGCGGGAAAATGGCTCGACCATGACGCCGACGCGCGGGAACCAGCCGACGTCGCCGCCGCGTTCTTTGGACGGACAACCGGATTCCTTGCCGGCAATCGCGGCGAACGACGCGAGCAGCTCCTTCTGCCGCACCGCCTCGCGCGCTAGCTTTTCGGTATTGGGCGGCAGCTTCGCGAGCGCGGCATTGACTTCGTCGTCGATCTTCTTGCGCCATTCCGTCAGTTTCGCCTTGGCCTGCTCCGGCGTGGCGTCCGTGGCCCGGATGAGAATGTGCCGGGCGTGCATCTGGCTGCCGTCAAACATGTTCTTGTTCTTGTCAAACATGTCGCGCAGCACTTTGTCCGTGCCTTGCTGAAGGACGAACTTGTCCCAGCGCAGGGCACCGTGCATTTCACGCTTAAGATCATCTTCGGTCAGTATCAGGCGCTTCAGTAGCTTGTCGAAATCCTCGCCCCCCTTTTTGGCTTCCTCCTTGATTTGCGCCATGCGCTCTTCGATTTCCTTCGCCTCGACCTGGATCTTGAGCTGGGTGAGATACTGGTCGACGAGCATGTTATCGATGAGGAAGTTGAGCACATCCTTGCGGGCGGCGTCGCGGTTCGCCGGGCTCTCGCGCAAAAGGCCCCGATAGACAGCCAGTTCGAGAATCGGTTGCCCGTTGACCGTGG
>JAKEFD010000477.1 GCA_022616245.1 Gemmataceae bacterium | reverse complement strand
GCTACGCGCTTCGCGCTACGCGCTTCGCGCTACGCGCTTCGCGCTACGCGCTTCGCGCTACGCGCTTCGCGCTACGCGCTTCGCGCTACGCGCTTCGCGCTCTCAAATCTGGAAGAAACCCTGGGCGCCGCGCTGGTCCGGCGTCTTGATCCGGAGCTGCGGTTTTTCCAGCAGCACCACCGTATAGGGCTCAACGCTCTGCGTGAGCCAAACGTTCGATCCGATAACGGCGTGATGGCCGACGACGGTGTCGCCGCCCAGGATCGTCGCGTTGGCGTACACGACCACGTCGTCTTCGAGAGTGGGGTGGCGCTTCATGCCGCGGATGATGTTGCCGGCGGCGTCGCGCGGAAAGCTGAGCGCGCCGAGCGTCACGCCCTGATAGAGCTTGACCTGCTTGCCGATATCGCAGGTCTCGCCAATGACGACGCCGGTGCCGTGGTCGATGAAAAAGCCGGGGCCAATACGGGCGCCGGGGTGAATGTCGATGCCGGTCTTGGAGTGCGCGTGCTCGGTCATCATGCGCGGGATGAGCGGCACGCCCAAAAGCAACAGTTCGTGCGCCAGGCGGTAAACGGTGACCGCCTCCAGGCCGGGATAGCAAAAGATGATCTCATGATGGCTCTTCGCCGCCGGATCGCCCAAGAAGGCGGCTTCCACGTCGTCTTCGAGCAAATTACGAATGTCCGGTACACGCTGCAGCAATTCAATCGTCTTGTCCTGGGCGACGCGTTCGCAATCCGGCAAATCCTTGTCATTTTCGCACTCGTGCCGCAGCGCGCGGGCAATCTGCTGCGTGAGCTTGTCGTGCAAGCCGTCGACGAGATCGCCGACGTGGTATTCGACGTTGCCCATGTGCAGATTCTGCCGGCGCACGAAGCCGGGATACAGGATGTCCAAAAAGTCCGCAAGAATATCGCTGATCGCCTCGCGGCTGGGCAGCGGCTTGTGACCCAGATGATTGATGTGCCGGCATTCCGTGTAGGTGGCGACGATCGCCTCGGTAATTTCCGGCAATGATTCCTTCAAGCGAATATCAGTAGCCATGGCAAAAACTTTCTCCCCCTCGCCCAAGATGAGGGGACAACGTTTGGATACAGGAATGTGAGAGAAAGGTTCTGGCGATCCCGGGGAGGGCAGACGCCCCACGCTACTTCCCGGCGACCGCCGGCGGACAGGTGCAAAAACAGAGGTGGATGGGCAGCATTGTTTGACTCATCAGGCTTAGTGAAATCCTACGCGACTCGCGCAGCGACGTCAACAGTTTCACTTCGACTGGACATCCAGGCCAACTTGAATTCAGAGCCGCGCCCGTGAGGAAGCGGATAGCCCTCGACTACTCCCGCTTCCTCACGGGCGCAACTCAGAATGCAAAGTAGCCCCATGGAAGAATTCATGTGGCAGCATAATTGATGACACCATCGTAAAACATGATGTGTCAGCAATTTAACTTGAAGAAAGTAATAGACTTACGTCAAAACAATGGTCGAAAAATTGATGACACATCGCTCATTTTGAGTGTGGTGTCATCAATTTCTGTTACTCCTTTATTGGCAGGGAGTTGTGAAAAATGAATTGATGACACATTGCTGACAAATCGATGACAGCCGATTGGAACACAATCCACGTCATTTTGTCGGATGCTGATTCGCCAACAACATGGGCATTGCTGCCCATGTACGAAGCGAACTGCACCCGTTGCAACGTATTGACTTGCAGTTTCACGAAAACATCGCTTATCGCAAGTGCAATAATGGGCAAAACGTGTGAACGGTGTGTCAAAGGATTGAGCAGCCTCTGCTGCATTGGTCCGACATTTGCTGCGGGAGGAGCCACTAGGCCGACCGGCTTGGCTAGTCATGGGAGAGGTGGCTGCCGAGTCGGTACGGCTTTTTTTGAGAAGCGCTTGCAGTTTCGCGCGGCGCGGCGTAATCTCAGGCGATGCTTGTTTGGTCGCTGGTCGTCGGCTTCTTGACGTTGCTCCTGGTCGCGTTCATGTGGTTGTTCGGGGACTTGAGTTTCCGAGCAAAACTCATCCTGACGCTGCTCTATATCGCTAGTTTTGGCTTCTTGTTTTGGAGAGACTACAACTTTCTCGCAATCGTGAGCCAATGCTTTCTTGCTGTCTGCATCGGCGGTGCCGTATTTGGAGTTGAATTCCTGACGCGCCGACATTAACCATTTCTACAAATTCTATTCGCATGGCGAATCGATTCTGGTAGTCTAACACTTTCCGAACCTTAGGTTTCACTGTTTTGAGCATTACGGAAACACAGCGCACGGTATCGACCGACGAGCGTCAGGCCGCGATGCTGCCCGCAACGTCGGTTGGCCGTTTTGGTGCGCGCTGGCTCAGCCACCTCAAGGCCCTGTTCGGACCGCCGTCCAAGCGCCGTCTGGCCCGTGCCGCCCTGTGCATCAACCGCGTTCGTTACTGGGAAAAACAACACAGCAGTCTTTCGGATGCCGACCTGCGCAAGCATGGCTTGCATTTGCGCGGTCGCGCACGCGGCGGCGAGTCGCTCGACAGGTTGTTGCCCGAAGTATTCGGCCTCATCTGCGTCTCGGCTTGGCGCTTCGCGCGCATGCGGCCTTTTGACGTGCAAATCGCGGGCGGATATGTTCTGCACAAAGGCGCGCTTGGGGAATTAGCCACCGGCGAAGGCAAGACCTTGACCGCCACCATGCCCGTTGCCCTGAACGCCCTCACCGGCAAAGGCGTGCACGTCACCACCGTCAACGACTATCTGGCCCAACGCGACGGCGACACGACCAGCCCGATCTATGGCGCGCTCGGCCTGGGCGTCGGCGTCTTGCAAATGAAGATGACCGACGAGGCCCGCACCGCCGCGTACAAAGCCGAGATCACCTACGGCACAGCCAGCGAGTTTGGCTTCGACTTTTTGCGCGATCGGCTCAAGCTGAAAGGCGGCGGTACTCTGGGGATGCCGTTTTGGGCGCCGTGGACGACGCAAGGGCGCTTCGAGCAACCGCTCGATCCACGCGTACAGCGCGCGCACAACTACGCGGTCGTCGATGAAGCGGATAATATCTTCATCGACGAAGCGCGCACGCCGTTGATCATCGCCATGCCGTCGCGCCTGGCGTCGCCTGCGGAACAAGTCGTCTATAACTGGGCCGACGCCTTGGCGCAGCAAATGGTGCGCGACCAGCACTTTTACCTCGACGAGAAGAAGCAGAAAGTGGAGCTGAGCGAGTTGGGTCGTCATCTGGTCCGCTATTCCAATCCGCCCGTGGGACCGCACTCGCACGCAATGGATAAGCTGCATGAGCACGTCGAGCGGGCGATCCACGCCCATTACCGCTTCCGCTGCGACCAGCATTACATGATCGAAAAAGACAAAGTCGTCATTATCGACGAGTTCACCGGCCGCCGCATGCCGGATCGCCACTGGCGTGAAGGCTTGCACCAGGCGGTCGAGGCCAAAGAAAAGGTCCCGATCACACTGGCGTCAGATCACGCGGCCCAGATCACTTTCCAATCGTATTTCCGCCTTTACAAGAAGCTGGCGGGCATGACGGGCACCGCCGCGCAGAACTGGTGGGAAGTCCGCCGCGTGTACAAGATCTGGGTCGTGCCGGTGCCAACCAACAAGCCGTGCATCCGGGAAGAATGGCCGGACCAGGTTTTCCCCAACGAGGACGTCAAGTTCGACGCGATCGTGGAGGAAGTCAAACGGCTGCGCGAGCTCGGCCGGCCGACGCTGATCGGCACGCGCTCGGTCGACAAATCGGAAAAACTCAGCAAGAAGTTGACCGCCGCCCAGATTCCGCACCAGGTCCTGAACGCGAAACCGGACAGCGCCGAGCGCGAGGCGGAGATCGTGGCCCAGGCAGGGCGTGCCGGCGCGGTGACCATCGCGACCAATATGGCCGGCCGCGGCACCGACATCCTCTTGGGCGGCAACGCCGAGACACTGGCCTGGATGAAGTTGCGCGAGCAAAATTATCACGCGCGCCACGACATCCCGCCGCATGTTTGGAACGAAGCCATCGCCCAGATCGAAGCCCAGCTCAAGATCACCGATGAACGCCAGCACGTGGCCCAAGCGGGCGGACTCCACGTCCTGGGCACGGAGCGCCACGAGGCGCGCCGTATCGACCGCCAGTTGGCCGGACGCGCCGCCCGCCAGGGTGACCCCGGCAGTTGCCAATTCTTCCTTTCTCTCGAAGATGATCTCTTGGAAGGCCTGGGCCAGGACAAGCAGGCCAAGCTGCAAGCCGTTGGCCGTGCGGGTAAGGCCGGCAACTGGCAAAGCTATCATCGGCTCTTCCTCAAGGCGCAGGCAAAGCTGGAAAAACGTCACTACCGGCAACGCGTGGACCTCATGGTCTACGAAAAACAGCGCCAGGAAGTGCTCAAGGACTTGGGGGCCGACCCCTACGTGGACTAGCCGCATGCGGCAAGGAGCGCCATGAAATTCTATTTCTTTCACCTCATGCCTTGGCCCTATCTGCCGGACGACTTTCAACAGCGCTACGACTCCGCCTGGGTCTGGCTGCCGAACACGCTCTACGATCCGGTCAAGGGCCACGACCTCTATCGCGAGTACATCAATACGCTGGCCTACGCCGACGAGTTGGGCTTCGACGGCATCTGCGTCAACGAGCACCATCAGAACGCGTACGGCCTGATGCCCTCGCCCAACGTCGTCGCCGGGGCTCTGACCCAGCGCACCAAGCACTGCAAGATCGCGGTGATCGGCAACGCGTTGCCCTTGTACAATCCGCCTCTGCGCGTGGCCGAAGAATTCGCCATGCTCGACGTGATGTCGAACGGGCGGTTGATCGCCGGAATGGTCATCGGCGGCGGGCCCGAGTATTTTTCGTACCAGATCAATCCCACACACGCGCGTGAGAAGTTCCGCGAAGCCCTCGATCTCATCCTCAAGGCCTGGACCACGCCGGGGCCGTTTATGTGGAACTCGAAGCACTATCACTTCCGCTATGTCAATCCCTGGCCATTGCCTTTGCAGAAGCCGCACCCGCCCATCTGGATACCCGGCGTCGGCAGTCTGGAGACCATCGAGTTCGTCGCCCAGCGCCGCTTCGCCTACATGGGCATCCCGTATTTCCATATCGATGTGTTTCGCCGGGTATTCGCCATGTTCCGCGAGGCGTGCGCCAAGGCGGGCTACGAGGCGAATCCCGAGCAGATGGGCTGGGGCGTGCCCATCTATGTCGCGGACACGGACAAGCAAGCGCGCGAGGAGTTCGAGCCGCACCTTTGGCATTTCACCCGCAATCACCTTAAGGGCATCGGCCTGACGCCGCCCGGTTACACATCGGCCAAGTCCGCGGCAGCGATCGTCAAGAACCAAAAACACTTCCTCTACACCAAGAAGACATGGAGCGAAATCGAAGAAGGGGCTTTTGCGATTGTCGGCAGCCCGGAAACGGTCCGCCAAAAGCTCGCGCATTACCAAAAGGAGCTCGGCGCCGGCATCATTCTCACAGGCTGCCAGACGGGGACGTTGTCGCACGAGTTAGCGCGCAAAAGCATGGAGCTATTGGCGCGGGAAGTGTTGCCGAAGGTGCGCGGCGGAATTGAGAAATCGTCGCCTGCTTCTTCGCATGCCATGGTAAGATAATCACGTTCTCGAGGATTACGGTACATGACCACGGCTCAAAGCACCCGCGGACAACGCCTCCTGCTTCACGATGTGACTTGGGAAGAGTACGATCGCTTGTTAAAGGCGTTTGCGGTTCGCCGCGTCCGCCTCACTTACGATCGGGGGGTCTTGGAAATCATGACCGTATCCCATGAGCATGAAAGTGAAAACTACTTTCTTAGCCGGCTGGTGGATACGTTGACGGAAGTTTTGGGACTTGAGGTGAAGGGCGGCAAGTCAACTACTTTCAAGCGGCGCAAGCGCCAACGCGGCTTGGAACCCGATTCGTGCTGGTGGATTCAAAATGAAGTTCAAGTGCGCGGTAAGAAGCAAATCGATTTGCGCGTCGATCCCCCTCCCGACCTTACTCTGGAAATTGACATTTCGCGCAGCTCGCTGAAACGCATGAGTATCTACGCCGCCTTGAAAGTCCCCGAAGTATGGCGCTATGATGGCACGGACCTGTTGTTTTACAAACTGGGAGTGCACGGCAAGTATGTGGAAACCAACGACAGCGTCGCATTTCCGGGTTTGAAAGCCGGCGACCTGATCCCCTTTCTTCAGCTTCATTCGCAATTAGGTGAAACAACTGTTGTACGCCAATTCCGGGCTTGGGCCGAACAACGCTTCGGTGTGAAACCATAGTGTGTTCGGTCGTGATTGTGATCGTGCAAGCGCGGTTGCTTGCTCAGAACTTCATTTGCTTCTCAGGACGAGACTCATGCTTAAATTCTTGAAAAAGCTCAAGTACGGCGCCCGCGTGCTGCTTTCCAAGGGCGGCGGGCAGGAAGAAATCATCGACGTCGCCGGCCGGTCCACGGTCATGCGGCACGGCGGCGAGGGTCCGCCCCTTGTCTACCTCCATAGTGGCCTGGGCGAGTCCTTCATGTGGCTGCCCTTCTTTCAGTCCTGGTCCAAAAAGTTTCGTGTCCTCGTGCCCACGCATCCCGGTTTCGGCAACTCCGGCGGCTTCGACCAGATCGACAACATCGAAGACATGGCTTTCCACTACGTTGAGATGTTGGACGCGCTCGGGCTGGAAGAAGTCTGCCTGGGCGGCGTGAGCGTCGGCGGCTGGATCGCAGCCGAGTTTGCGGTGCGCTGGCCGGAGCGAGTAAAGAAGCTATGGATCGCCGACGCGCCGGGGATGTGGGTCGAGGACCAGCCGCCCGCCGACATGTTCCGGATCATGCACGACCGCGACAAACTGCGCGAGCTTCTGTTCTACGATCCCAAGGGCGCGATGGCTTCGGTCGTCGTCAAGGACGATCCGGACGAACAGACGATGTTGACCGCCTATCAATCGCTGACCGTTTTGGCGCGCCTGGTTTGGGAGCGGCCCTACGATCCCAAGCTTCCCGCCCGCCTGCGCCGAGTGCAGTGTCCGACGCTTCTCATCTGGGGCGACCACGACAAGCTGATCCCGCCGGCCTATGGCGAAGCTTACAAGAAACACATCGCAGGCGCGGAACTGAATCTGATCAAGAACTGCGGGCATTTGCCGATGTTCGAGAAGGAGTCGGAATTTGTGGAGTTGATCGGCAAATTCTGCCAGGATTAGCGCCTTGCCGAATCACTCCGGCAATGGCTTGCCTTTCGTTTCAGGCGCAAACCAGATCAACACGAGTCCGACCAGATAGATCGCGCTGAGCATCGAGCAGACTTCGGCCAATCCCCAGCCGTAAGGTTTGACGAGATCCTTGAGGTTTCCTAATTGCAGCACCCCGATGGCTGCCAAAATGCGGCCGAAGTTGAAGCCGAAGCCTTGCCCAGTGGCGCGGACGCGGGTTTGGAAAAGTTCCGGCAAGTAGAGCGGCAGCCAGCCGTAAAACGATGCGGTGATTGCGCCGCCCAAGAAGCTCAGGAAAAGAAACGTCACGCCGACCGTTTCCTGAGTCAGGAAGATTGTTGGAATGATCGCCATCGAGGCCAAGCACATGACAAAATAGGTCACACGCCGACCGAGTGCCCCGGCGGCCAGTGCGGCCAGAATGGTTCCGATAATCGCGCCAATCGACGACCAGATTTGCGTATCGGATCGCGCGGTAGGAATCGTTGCTCCCGCCAATTCGTCCGCAAAGGAAGGCGCCTGCTGGATGGATCCCCAGGTTCCAAGGAGTGCGACGCCGCTCAGACATGCGGCGAGGAACATCAAGCGCAGAATGGGCTTCCACTCAACTTTCTCGCTACTGCTTTGGGATAACCGTCTCAAGTACTGTGCAACAGGAAACATGTATCCGCCCGTGACCACGGCCAGCCCGACCAATGTCCCGAACAACTGAATGACAACAGGCATTTCGATGGCCCAAAGCACTACGATCCCGCACGCTGCGCCGGCGCCAACCAAGACGGCCAGCAGATCGCGATTGGCCCAATACGACGTCGCACCCCGCGCGCGCTCGTGCTCCCAGCGGTGCGATTCGGGCACGAACAGTCGAATGAAGAAAGTCAGCAAGGCGGGGAGGGCGCCCATCATCATGAGCAAGCGCCATCCTGAATTGTCCGAGCTAAACAAGTACTGCACCCAACTGTCCGGGAGTCCCATCTCCACGAGCCATACTTTGATTTCCAGAACGTAAGTCGCAAGTCCACGGCCGATCAAGGCGATGAACAAGAAGCCCACGTTGGCCGCCGCCCCGACGAGACCCGCAAGAAAAGCGCGCGAGCGGTCCGGCCAGATTTCGTTGATCAAGGCAACGCCGAGCGACCATTCACCACCCATGCCGAGCGCCGCGAGAAAACGCAGCGCGCCCACCTGCCACGCCTCGGTCGCGAAGCCGGCCATGCCGCTGACGAGGGCGTACGTGAGCACGCTCAGCATCATGGCGCGGACCCGGCCAATGCGGTCGCCAAGCCAGCCGAACAGTACGCCGCCAGTTGCGGCCCCCACGAGAAAGAGCGCGGTGATGATGCCCAGCCAGTTGGCCACGTCGGCGGAGGGGACGCCCAGGTCGATGAGCGCCGGCCGGGCCACCAGCGGAAACAGGCCCATTTCCAGGCCGTCAAACATCCAGCCCAAGAGGGCCGCGGTCAGCGCCATCCACTTGCCGGCGCCTGAGCGTGCTTCGGTTGCGTTTGCCATGGTCCCAGCATAGTGCCTTGCGCGCTTGGGTCAAACAAAACCGCCGCTTGTGTTGCGGGATCGGCGGCTCTAGAATGGTGCCCATCCATTGCCTGGGGAGTCGATGATGCTCATTCGGACGATCTTGATCGCATGCCTTGGCCTGACTTTCAGTTGGTGCGAATCGAGCGCTGGCGAAAGGAAAACGGACAAGCCGCTTCGCGTCTGCCTGGTGTCCGGCTCATTCGAATACGACTCCAATACTTCCCTCGCCCATTTGCAAAAACACTTGGAAACCAAGTACAACGTGCAATGCTCGCGGGCTTTCACCAAAGTGTTTGACGATTTGCCCGGCCTCGAAAACCTAGACACCTGCGACGTGATGCTGCTCTACACGCGCCGGCTCACCATCGACGGCGAACAACTCGAGCGCGTCAAGAAATACTGCCTGTCTGGCAAGCCCATCGTCGGCCTGCGCACGGCCAGCCACGCCTTTCAGAAATGGCTCGAGCTCGACAAGGAGGTTTTTGGCGGCAATTACAAGGGACATTTCAAAGATGGCCCGCTCACGACAGTGGAATTCGCCGACAGGAACAAGTCGCACCCGATACTGGTGGGCGTCAACGAATTCAAGTCCGTCGGCAGCCTGTACAGAAACACGGGACTGTCCAAAGACACGCACATCCTCCTCTACGGCAGCATTCCAGGGGAGCGCGAACCCATCGCCTGGACGCGCACGCACAAAGGCGGCCGCGTTTTCTACACCTCGCTGGGACACCAAAAAGACTTTGCAGACGACAATTTCCTCCGCTTGATCGTCAATGCGCTGCATTGGACGGCCGAGCGCGAAGTGCAAAAGAAGTAGTGATGCGCATCGCAATCACCGCGGACTTACACTGGGGCCAGCGCCGCGAAGGGGATGAGGCGACGCGGGCGCTGGTGGAATCTCTGCGTGACCGGCCGCCCGATCTCCTTCTTTTGGGTGGAGACCTCGGAACCCAAAACCATTTCCGGGCGTGCCTAGACCTCTTTCGAGGCTTCACGTGCCCCAAAGCACTGGTCCCAGGCAATCACGATATATGGGTCACGGAAAACGACGCGCGCGGCGATTCGCTCCAAGTCTACGAGCAGTACTTGCCGACGATCTGCGCCGAGACTGGATTCCAGTATCTCGATCATGCGCCGCTGTTTTTGCCGGACGCTGGTCTCGCCGTCGTCGGATCCATTAACTGGTACGACTATTCCTGGTCGCTCGCGAAGATCCAGGAAATGACGGCCGATTGGGAGCATCGGCTGCGGCACAAAGTCTTCAGCCGCGGCCGGCACAACGATACCCGCTTCGTGCGCTGGCCGCTCGACGACGTCCGCTTTACCCAGCGCGTCGTCGAGCAAATGGCCCGGCACCTTGAGTCGGCCACGCGACAAGCCGAACGCGTGATCGTGCTGACCCATCATCCGGCTGTCTACGCCTTGAACTTTCCGCGCGACGGTCCTCCCACCACTCTGGACGGCTTTCTCTGGGATGCGATTGCGGGCAATGCGCTCATGGAGAGACTGTTGGAAAAACACCAAGATCGTTTGGCGTTCCTGTTCTCAGGCCACACCCATCGAGAGCGTGCAAGTCGTTTTGGAGAAGTCCCCGCGCACAACATCGGGGGAGACTATTCCTTCAAGAGGCTTCTCCTGGTAGATTGGCCGTCCGGTAGCGTCGAAGTCGCGGAGTTTGGAGAGAGAACCTGACCATGCGCTTGTGCAAACTGCAACTGGAAAGCGGCGAGAATCGCGTCGGCGTTTTTGAAGACGATCACGTCAAGCTCTTGAAGCTCGACCGTTTTATCGGCCTGGAAACGCTGAGTGACATTTTGCACTCGGACGATCCGCGCGCCGCCGCGGAAGACGGTCTCGATGAAGACGGCCGCCAGGTGCCGCTCGAAGATTGCACGCTCTTGGCGCCGCTGGATCAGCAGGAGGTCTGGGCGGCGGGCGTCACTTACAAGCGCAGCCAGGAGGCGCGCGAACGCGAATCGGTCGGAGCGGCGCAATTCTATGACCTCGTCTACAGTGCCGCGCGGCCGGAACTGTTTTTCAAAGCCGCTGCGTGGCGCGTCTGTGGTCCGGGGCAACGCGTGCACATTCGTTGCGACAGCCGCTGGAGCGTGCCCGAGCCAGAGTTGACGCTGGTGATCTCACCGAAACTGCGCCTGGTCGGCTACACCATCGGCAACGACATGAGCGCCCGCGACATCGAAGGGGAGAATCCGCTTTACCTTCCGCAAGCGAAGATCTACGACCATTCCTGCGCCGTTGGCCCCGCCATCACGCTGGCCGATAGCCTGCCGCCTTTGGCCCAAACGCATATCCGATTGACTATTCAACGCGGCGGCAAGACGGTGTTTGACGGCAAGACATCTTTGCACAAAATGAAACGGCCGTTCGACGAACTCATTAGTTGGTTGGGGAAAGAGACGAGTTTTCCCAAGGGAGCGCTGCTCTTAACGGGAACTGGCATCGTGCCGCCGGACGACTTCACGCTGGCTGCTGGAGATGTCGTTCACATCGAGATCAGCGGAATTGGGAGACTGACGAACCACGTCGAACAACGCGATACGGACTAGCGGGACCAAGAAGACAAAGATTAAGAGTCAAGATTAGGATTAGGACGAGGAATAGGAGCGAGATCAAGATCAAGATTGCGGCTCATTGGACGGGGCGCCTTTCTCATACTCACGGGTCGAATTGCTTTTGATCAATCCGATAAGCATTAATCCTGATCTCGCTCTTAATCCTCTTCCTAATTCTAATCTCCGTCTTAATCTTAGTCTTCTTCCAATCTTAAACTTAAGTCGGATCGGAGCACTATGCCGGATCGTTGCCGAGTATCTCCGGCTCCGAAACGGCGCGTAAGTACCTCGCCAGCAGCAGTTGAATCGCCAAGACCTTTTGCCAATCCGCAAATCCCAGCGTCACTTGCGTGCCGTCGTCCTTGGCTTGAATATTGTCCGTGGCAACGATCAGCCCTTGGTGCAAGAAGTCGAGAATCTCCGCCAACCGCGCGGCCTGCGAAGGTGTCAGTTTTTGCGGAAGGGGCGGCAGCGGCTTATTGCCGATGAACAGGGCTTCGCGTGTAGCGCTGACCACTTCGTCGGGCTGCACATTGACGATGAAATCGAGATTGCCGTCGACCGGCCCCGGCGCCGTCGCTTGCTGAAGGGTGGAGGAGTGTTCCGCATGCTCCGCGGAGGAGACGCCCGAGGGAGCAGTGCTGGCGCCTTCCGCGCTGGCCATGCGGGTCGCGATTTGTTCGTTGGTGCCGAACAAGAGCAGCGAACGGCCGACGTTGACCCGGTCGCCGAAACGCAGCCGGCGAATCTGCACGACGGTGCCGTTGACGCGCGTGCCGTTGGTGCTTTCCAAGTCCGTCAGGATGAAGTCGTCGCCGTCCACCTGCACCTTGGCGTGGTAGCGGCTCACGCGTTCGTCGTTGAGGCGCAGGATATTGCCTTCTTCCCGCCCAATCGTGAGGGGAACCGGCAAATCGCGAAAGACGCGCCCTTTGTCAATGCCGTCCAAGACTTGAAACGTCACCGCCATAAAAGCCGACACTCCCCGGCCTGACTGTCGTTTCGTAATCCGCGTGGATAGGACTCACTACATTGTCGGTTGCCAGAGGGTTTCTGTCAATTCGGTTGTTACGGGGACCAGTCCGGGAAGATGGCGAAACCAGGTGATTTGCCGTTTGGCGAACTGTCTTGTGCGTGTTTGCACCAGGGCAATCGTCTCGTCCAGTGTCCCCTGGCCATTCAGGTAAGCAAAGATCTCTTTGTATCCCAAGGCCTGAGCCGCTTCTTTGCTCAGTGGCTTCTCCAACGCCAAAAGTCCCCGCGCCTCCTCCAGCCATCCGGCCGCAAACATTTCCTGCACACGGCGGTTGATGCGTTCATACAGCAAGTCTCTGGGCGAATCCAGCCAAACGCAGCGCGGTGCGCCTCGATTCAGCAATCCTGCCTCCTGATTCCCGACTGCCGGCTCTTTTTTCCACTGCGTTTGCCAAGCGCTCAACGGTTTTCCTGTCAAGGCGTGGACTTCCAATGCTCGCACAATCCGGCGAAGGTCATTGGGATGAATGCGCTGTGTGATCTGTGGATCGACAGCTGCCAAGCGCTGAAAGAGGTATGACACGCCTTTCTCGCGAGCTTCCTGTTCCAGGCGATGACGCAACTCGGCGTCCGCCTCGGGTCCGTCAAACAAGCCGAAAATCAGCGACTTGAGATAGAGGGGCGTGCCTCCCACGATGAGTGCTTTCTTGCCGCGGTTTTCAATGTCTGTGCAACACTGCGCCGCCTGTTCAAGCCACCAAGCGACGTTGCCTGATTCCCAGGGCTCCAGCACATCGATCAAATGATGGCGCACGGCTTGCCGTTGCTCCGTTGCCTTCGCCGTTCCCAAATCCCATTTCGGTTTGGCAGTGCCGATGTCCATGCCGCGATAGACCGCCATCGAGTCCATGGAGACGATCTCGGCATCGATGCGCTCGGCAACCCGGACGGCGAGCGCGGACTTGCCTGATCCCGTCGGCCCGGTCAATACGAACGCATTTGAAAATGGAGGGTTAAGAATCATGCGCAATGACCGTGCCGGAAACCTCTGAAAAGACTTGCCGCGCTTGCCAGGTTTGTGCCGTTGTGTGATTCATGAAGTCGCGTTGATTTCGTTTTCCTGAATTGTTATCACCGACCTTCGCCTCCACAAAGAATAGTGGACATTAATCGCCAGGGGAAGCTCTCACGGAAGAGGGGTCGCCGTGCAAGCCAAGTTCTATGCTCATCCATCGGCCTACGTGGACGTTCCTTGTGAAATTGGAGAAGGCACGAGAATCTGGCATTTTTCCCACGTCATGCCAAACAGCAAGATAGGCGAACGCTGCATTCTAGGCCAGAACGTGCACGTTGCCAGCCACGTCGTCATCGGCAACAACGTAAAAATCCAGAACAACGTCTCGCTCTACACAGGCGCTTATATCGAAGACGATGTCTTTCTCGGTCCGTCGTGCGTTTTCACGAACATTGTCAATCCGCGCAGTGAGATCGTGCGCCGGCACATGTACGAACAAACGCGCGTGCTGCGCGGCGCCAGTGTGGGCGCCAACGCCACCGTCGTCTGCGGCGCCACCATCGGCCGTTATGCGTTCGTCGCCGCCGGCGCGGTAGTGACCCGCGACGTACCGGACTACGCGCTCGTCATGGGCGTGCCGGCCAAACACGTGGGCTGGATGAGCCGCCATGGTTATCGCCTGGGCGCGGCCGACGCGCTCGGCGTTATGACCTGCCCATACAGCGGACTGCGCTATCAGGAAATCGCCAAAGGAAAGCTCGTCTGCCTGGACGTGGACGAAAACGCGCCGCTGCCGCCAAGTGCGGAAGCAGCTTAGAAGAGTGGTCAGCGGCTAGCGCTTAGGAACAGTAAACAGGAACAGGGGCCGAAGACTGAAAGTCTGAGATAAGCGTTCAGCGGCAGGTCGTAACCCGGCTGCTGATCACTTATCACTGACGACTTATCACTGCTCACTGTTCCCCGGGGAAGAGGTATGGTCGCTTTGGGGATGGTCGGGGCCGGTCGCTGGGGAGGCAATTGGCTTAAGACTCTTGCGGGATTGGCAGATGTCGAGCTGCGCTGGTGCTGCGATGTCAGCCCGGCGTCACTCGATAAAGTGCGGCGCCAATTCCCACACGTGCGCGTGACTACGCGCCTGGAAGACCTGTTGGAAGACGACGCGCTCGCCGGCGTTGTGGTAGCATCCGTCGCGCCCACACACTATGACGTCGGCCGTCGCGTTTTACAGGCCGGCAAACATGTCTTGATCGAAAAGCCGATGACGCTGCGCACGGCCGATGCGATCGAGCTTACCGAACTGGCCCAGCGCCAGAATCGCGTGCTCATGGTCGGCCATCTTCTCGAATACCATCCCATCGTTCGCCGCATCGGGGAGATGATCGATCAAGGAGAACTGGGCGACGTGTTCTTCCTGTATTCGCAACGGCTCAACCTGGGCACGATCCGTTCGGATGAAAACGCCTGGTGGTCGCTCGCGCCGCACGACGTGTCGGTGGCGTGCCGGCTAATGGGCGGCGCCCCGATTTCCGTGCAATGCCGCGGCCAAAGCATCATTGATCCGAGAATCGCCGACGTGGTCTTCGCCACGCTCGAATTTCCAGGCGGCCGGCTGGCACAATTTCACGTGAGCTGGATCGACCCGCACAAGAGCCGCAAGCTGACGGTGGTGGGCAGCAAGAAATCCGCAATTTTCGACGACACCGGCGATCGTAAGTTTGTCCTTTGCGACAAAGGTTTTGAACGCACTGCCGGCCCGGGCGTTGTCACGCTGCGACAAGGCGAGGAGATCACGCTGCCCTGGAGTGGGCTGGAACCGCTTGCGCTCGAAGCTCAGCATTTCGTCGAATGCATCCGCTACGGGCGTCGGCCCGTCTCCGATGGCTTGG
Source organism: Gemmataceae bacterium (assembly GCA_022616245.1). Classification (GTDB taxonomy): domain Bacteria; phylum Planctomycetota; class Planctomycetia; order Gemmatales; family Gemmataceae; genus JAKEFD01. The sequence continues at coordinate 123 of JAKEFD010000477.1, read as the reverse complement.
CCGGGGCCATGGTCGTTTCGGTTTTGGAATACGGCCAGCGCTCGTTGGACCGCGGCGGCGAAGTCATAGCGATCCCGCCGACGCGTTGGCCGTTGCGCAAGAGCGCGTGATTACTGATGTAAG
>JAKEFD010000086.1 GCA_022616245.1 Gemmataceae bacterium | reverse complement strand
GGCGGCGGCGGCAAAGGCGAAATCGTCGCCTTCGACCTCGCAACCGGCGAATCCAAATGGACCTGGACCGGCGACAGCCCGGCGTACGGCTCCCCGGTGCTTGCTACCGTCCAAGGCGTCAAGCAGATCATCACGCCGACGGTGAAAGCGCTGGTGGGCATCGATCTTGCCGGCAAGGAACTTTGGAAGTTCGACTTCGCCAGCAAGCAAAACACCGGCAGTCCCATCATCGACGGGTCCACAGTGATTTACACGGGCCCTCCCGAGGGCACGGTCGCATTCAACATCGAGAAGGAAAACGGCAAGTTCGTCACGAAGGAACTATGGCGCAGCAAGCAATCCGCGCACCGCTACAACACGCCCGTGCTCAAGGACGGTTATCTCTTTGGACTGACCACCGGCAGCAATTTTTATTGCATGAGCGCCAAGACCGGCGACGTGCTCTGGACCGACAAAGAGCGACGCGGCGAGTGCGGCGCCGTACTATGCGCCGGGCGCGTACTCCTGGCGCTGACCTCCGACCAGCGGCTGATTGCCTTCGAGCCCTCCGGCAAGGACTATGCCGAGATCGCACGCTACGATGTGGCCGAAAGCCCCACCTGGGCCTATCCGATCGTCGCGGGCAAGCGGCTGTATGTGAAGGACCAGAAGGCTGTTAGTATGTGGACAATTGATTGAACGAAAGTGCGTCGAGATTGCAAATTGCCACTCTGCGTTCTTTGCGTCCTCTACCGTTTCTATCTGCACATACAATACCGCCATGGACAGCCTTGCCTTCCTCGCCGCCAAGACAAAAATCGGCCCGCTCTATGTCCTGCACGGCGACGAGCCGTTCTTGAAGCGGCAAGCGATCCTGGCGATTCGCGAGCGCGCCCTGGGCGCCGACGCGGATGAACAAGCTGTTTCCACGTACGCCGGCGACAAGGCAGTCTACTCGGAAGTGTTTGACGAATTGCAAACCGCGCCGTTCTTCGCGCCCAGGCGCGTGGTCGTCATCGACGGCGCCGACCCCTTCATCACCAAATTTCGGCCACAGCTAGAAAAACAACTGCCGAACTTGCCCGCCAGCGGCGTCTTGATTCTCGACGTGAAGACGTGGGCGTCCAACACACGGCTGGCAAAGATGACGCCCGATAGCGCCACCATCGTGTGCAAGGCCCCGCCCGTCTACAAGATTGCCAAGTGGTGCACCGACTGGGCCGCGTCGCGCTACGAGAAACAACTCGCCGAGGAGGCGGGAGCACTTCTCGTTGATTTTGTAGGCGGCGACATGGGCCTTCTCGATCAGGAGTTGGAGAAACTGTCCATTTACGTGGGCAGCAAGTCGAGAATCGAGAAAGACGATGTCGATCGCCTGGTAGGCAACAACCGTACGGAAACAACCTGGAAGATTTTCGACGCCCTCGCGGACGGGGACGTTAGCGCGGCGCTTACCATCCTCGACCGGCAACTCGATCAAGGCGAGGAGCCGTTCAAGATCATGGGGGCGATGGCGTTTCAAGTGCGCAAACTGGCCCAAGGGGCGCGGCTGGCGCTGCAAGGAACGAATCTGCGCGCGGCACTGGCACAGGTGGGCATTCCCCCCTTCGCCGTGGACAAGGCCGAGAAACACCTGCGCCGCCTTGGCCGGGAGCACGCCGCCAAGCTCTACGATCAGCTCATGGAAGCGAACATGGGCCTGCGCGGCGGCAGTCCATTGCCGGAACGCATCGTGCTGGAACGGTTTCTCTTACAACTCGCGCGACAACCGGCGACAACGGCTCATTAAAGCAAATTGGTTGACTCCGTTCTTGACAAGGAACCGCCGCGCGTGGGTACAATCCGCTCCATGGCGGCAGGCGAAGAGTTCTCACTTGTTTACAGCAACATTTTTCAGCGCGTTCTACAAGGTGGAAGGTGAGACCGTCGTTCTCCTGGCACTCGGCGAAAAGAAAGGCAACCGCCTGTTGATCGAAGGAGAAGAGGTGGAAACATGAAAAAAGCAACTTTGAAGGAAGTGCAATCGCGCTTGGGAGAGTATGTAAAGTCCGTTTCCAGTCAGCCTGTCTTGATACTTGAGGGCGGAGAGCCCGTAGCAATGCTGGTTGGGCTTGGGCGGCGAAAGAACCGAGCGCCTATCAAACTGCGGGAAATCCTGAGGCGCGCCTGGAAGATTACGAAAAAAATGGTGGGAAAGGTCAAGAGGAGTTTTGGAACGAACTAGCCAAAAAAATGGAGTGAAGTGAAAAGCTGCGTACTGGTTCTGAGTCCATCACTCTGCAAAGATCTCGTCCACAGCGATGCGCCAGCCGGGGACCGCAGGCTCGGCGTCGGCGATTTCGCCGCGGCGAAACACGACCGGGTTGGACGGATCGCTGGCACGGTAGCACATCACCGTTTCCGCGACGCGATCAACGTCCCACACTACTTGCGTGCCCGCCTGGAAATAGTCGTCGCGCTTGGCGGCGATTTCCAATTCAGCGGCCGGCGTGTAGTCGTTCTCGCTGCGCACTTCAGCCGCGAAGTCCGGAGCGCCTTCGATGAAACGCATGCGTTTGGCCGGCAACGGGCCGAAATAACACGACGCGTCCGGTGAAAAGGATTCGCGTCCGGATGAGAGCTCGGGAACGGCATAGCCAACACCATCAGCATGCGCCTCACCGCGCTTGACTGCTTTGGTGTGCAATCGGGCACTGACGAATATGTTCTCGGCCACTCGGCCGGGCAGATGTCCGGAAGCCATAAAGCGGACAATCCTTCCACCGATCAGTTCGGCTTTGCCTTCTTCTGCGTACAGGTCATCCATAGTGGCTCGCGCGGTCACCGAAGCCATGTTTCCAATCCTTTGCACAAAACTTGACTTAAGCATTTTACCACCCGCGGCGAATCGTGTCTGCGCGCCGGCATACCGCTTCCTTACGGGCGCGGCTCGGACAGTCTCACAACCCCACCGCTATCGCTCGTCCCGGTCCGCCGTGACAATCGCGAATATACACGGGAGCAAACAGGAAGAAAGCCGGGCCTTGCACCTGGCTCATGCCGGTCAAGAATTCGACGCCGGCCATGCCTTTGGTGCCGAGCATCCAATACGTCCACAGCGCACGTTTGACGTCCACGCTGCCCAGCGACGGGGCGTCGGTGGCCACGCAGCGGATGCCTTTTTCAGCAAGGTACACGATCGCGTCGGGGCCGGGCGCGGGCCAGCCTTCGCTCTTACCGTTCAGAGGATCCGCCATGCAGGAATCGCCGGCGGGGAAAGGCCGCAGGTGTTTATCGCTCCAGCCGCATGTGAAGATAACGATGTCGCCGGTCTTGAATGGCCCACTTTTCTTTTCGTAATCCTTGATGTGGGCGACGGTGATCTCCGGCGAAGCGGGCCAGGCTTTCTTGTCGGTGGCGCCCATAAGGTGCTTGACGTCGATGATGCGGGCAAAACCGCACGTTTGCGAAAGCGGCACTTTCTCGGTGGTCACGTCGCTTGTGCCGCGTGGGCCGTACTTCGCCTCGTACTCCGTGAGCCACTCCTGCACTTCCTTGGAGTAATTCTTGTTGTCAAAGCCCTTCTCCGGCAGCGCGAAGGCCGGCGGCACGAGGTGCGTTCCGGTGTGGCTGTCCATCGTGTGCGTCTGGCTGAAATAAGGCCCGCCTACTTGATCCCAGGTGTGAAAGACCTTCGAGTAATACGGGCAGCGGTGATGGCCGACGCCGGGACCGGGCCACCACACCGGCAGATCGTCCGCCATGAGCACCGACAAGTCCCAGGCCTTTTTTTCTTGCACGGACTTGATGAGCGATGCAGCGATCCCTTGCTGGCGCTTCGGGCTCGTGTTATCGACAATCGCGAAGGCTCGGCCCTCGAACCCCGAAGACTTCGCGTGCTTGGGGCCCATCATGCAATAGAAAGCGCCCGTGGTCGGCAGCTTTCCCAAGCCGATGCAGCCTTCGGTCCAGCACATGCCATGCTTGAGGCCGGCGACGTGCGTTGCCACTGCCAGGTCCGGGATGGGGCCCATGCTTGGGCTGTCCGTGCCGAGGTTCATCACCTTGCGCGAAGCGAGATACTCCACGCACGCCGGATCGGGGTCGGGCCAGCCCGGCGACGTCGCGCCTAAGGGATTCGCCACAAAGCCTCGGCCCTCGGGGAACGGCTTGTAGTATTTGTCGGCGAAATCGCTGCGGAAGAGCACAACGTCGCCGAAACCGAGCACGCGGTGTTTTTTTTCCCAAGCCTGGATGCGTTCCTTGGTGACCAGATCACTGCGGCCCTTGGGCGCGGTGTCCAACAAATCGCGGCAGTCGATGACACATGCCTCGCCGCAAAGTTGCCAGGCCGGCACTTTATCGGCGGTCATCTTGTTGAACGGCCCGGCGTTGGGCAGACCGGAACCGGGCGGCGGTATGAAGTGGGCCGGCGCGTCGAGCTGCGTGCCCGTGTGTTCGTCAATGGTCAGGATGTCGCTGTTGTACGCGCTGTGGGGCCCGATCTTGAGATAGTGGTTGATCTGGAACGGCGGATTGCCCGCGGCCCAGGTGCAAGGCAAATCCGGCGCGACCAGGAGCGAGAGGTCGATGACCTTGAAGCCGGAATCCTTGGTCTGTCCGGGCGATTCTTGAGTTGAAAGGAATCCGGCGAACGCCAATGCCGCACACGTCGCTGCAAACCGCCCCATGCCGCACCTCCTGGGATGAATAGAAGTGTAACGGCCCTACTGTAAGCGGCGTTAAGAGTACGTGCTACAGAAAAACATCAGTCGTCCGAGCGGCGAAAGTCGCCCGATTTGCCGCCGGTCTTTTCCTCCAGGCGAATGCGTTCGATGGTCATTGACTTGTCCACCGCTTTGCACATGTCGTAGACTGTCAAGGCGGCCACGCTCACTGCCGCGAGCGCTTCCATTTCCACTCCCGTGCGTCCAAAGATGCGCACGGTGGATTCAATGTGCAAGAGCTCGTCTTTTTCAAACGCAAAATCGACCGTCGCCGAGGTGATAGGCAGCGGATGACATAATGGGATCAGCTCGCCGGTTCGTTTGGCTGCCATGATGCCCGCCAGCCGAGCGACTTCGAGCACATCGCCCTTGGCGTGGCCCCGGTCGCGAATGAGCTGGAGCGTCGCCGGCTGCATGCGCACCTGGCCGCTGGCCCGTGCTTGGCGCAGCGTCTCGGGTTTGCCGCTGGTGTCCACCATGCGGCTGGCGCCTTGGTCGTCGAAATGCGTCAACTCGCTCATGAATCGGTCACGCGGAGTGTGAAGCGCTTCGCGCTCTACTCTCCACACTCCGTGCTCTACTCTTTCGGTGGTCCGGCCACGCCGAGGTCTGCGAGAATCTGCGCCGCTCGGTTTGCATCCGCCACGGCATCAAACCCTGCGTAGCCGACGAATTTCGCACCCAAAACAGCCATCATCAATTGTTGCAGGCTGATGCCGGCCAGCTCCCATTGCTGCGTGAGGCGATGCGCCAAACCCGCTTCGTTGTCGCCCTCCATGCGGCGCAGGTGCAGGTCGTCGTTTTCGACGAAACCGGCGGAGCGGGCGGCGCGGGTTTGCGTCGGACCGGTGACCGGCGCCACATAGAGTACGCCGTAGCCGGGCTTTTGCGGAAGCCGCTGGGTGTGGATGAACTCCAAATTGCAGCCGGCTTTGGCAAGGGTGGACAACTTCGCCGCCGTCGCCCCCGACTGATCCACGATCTCGCACGACCAAACATGCACCCGGTCCCATTTGAAGCTCATGGCGTCACCTTCAATCCTTTGTGAATCAAACCAAGATTATACAGCGCGGAGCGCGCAGTGTAGAGTAGGAAGCCCGTTTACGTTTCGCGCTCGAGTCTTGTGTTGCAAGAGATGACTTGAGCGCGAAACGTAAACGGCGTTTCGTAGACTATTTTCCCTCGTGGCGCAGGACGCGTCCGGCCAATACTCCGGTAAAGCGGCCGTCCTCAATCGCCAAGCGCCCGTTGACGAACAAGAAACGCACGCCCGGCGAATACTGGTGCGGCTGATCATAAGTGGCAATGTCCTTGAACGCCTTCGGATCGAAGACAACGATGTCCGCGAAGTGGCCGGTTTTGAGATAACCGCGCTGGGGCAGCTTCAAGATATCAGCGGGCAGGCCGCTGGCGGAACGGATGGCTTGTTCCAAAGAGATGATGTTGTCCGCCAAGGCGTAGCGGCCGATCTTGCGCGCGAAGGTGCCGTAACTGCGCGGGTGCGGCACGGTATTCGAGGGGACCTGTGAGCTGCCGTCGCTGGCGGTGGCGACCCAGTCTTCTTTCATGAACAGGCGCACGTCGTCTTCGTGCATGCCGAAGCTGACGACCTGCGCGCCGCCTTTGCGCTGAATGTCGATCACTACCTCCAAGAGCGTTTTCTTTTCCAGCTGTGCGATCGCGTCCAGATCCTTGCCTTGCCACGCCGTGTTGGGCGCAAAGCGGGCGATCTTCAGCGTCTTGCCTCCCTGCCGGCCCGCAATCCTATCTTCGATGTCTTTGCGCATCTTCGGGCCGAGTTCGGGATCGTCCAGTCGCTGGATCAGGTCCTTGCCCGAGCCTTCGCGATACTTGGTTGGTATGACCATGGCGGCAAGCGAAGTGCTGCTGGCAGGGTAGGGATACTGGTCGGCGGTGACTTCGACGCCTTCCTTGCGAGCCCGGCGGATAAGGGCGATGACGTCGGCGGATTTGCCCCAGACGACCCGGCCGGAGACTTTGATGTGCGAGATATGCACGCGCAAACCGGCCTTGCGGGCGATCGTCAGGATTTCCTCCAAGGCGACAAAGATGCCGCTGCCTTCGTCGCGGATGTGGCTGGCATAAAAGCCGCCGTGCTTGGCCGCCACTTTGGCCAGGGCGATGAGCTCGTCGGTTTTGGAATACGTGCCCGGGTTGTAGATGAGGCCCGTGGACAGGCCCCAGGCGCCGTCGCGCATGCCTTTGTCCACCAGGCTTTCCATTTGTTGCAGCTCTTTTTCCGTCGCCGCGCGATTGGAGTTGCCCATCACTTTTTGGCGCACCGCGTTGTGCGGCACTTGATGAATGACGTTGCTGCCGATGCCCTGCTTCTCCATCTTCTGGAAATAGCCGGCGACATCGATCGGCCCCGAGCCGCAATTGCCGGTGACAGCAGTGGTCATCCCTTGGGTGAGGTAATTCAGATTGGGCGCCGTCGCCTTCTGTGTGAGCGGCGAGTCGCTGTGGGTGTGCAAATCGATGAAGCCGGGGGCAATAACGAGTCCCGAACAATTGAGTACGCGCGGCTTGCCCTCGACCTCGAACTTGCCGATGGCGACGATCTTGTCGCCGCGGATGGCCAGGTCGCCCTGCGTTGAGGGCTTGCCGGTGCCGTCGACGAGCGTGGCGTTTTTGAGGACGACGTCGGCTTGAACGGGTGCTTGTCCAGCGGGAGCGACGGCGAGAATTGTTGATACTAACAGCGCGAACATGGCGGCTTCTCCAAGGTGCGATGCGACAGGATAGCATGACCGGCAAGTGGATGCACTTGAAATCGCGGCAGCCGCCAGGTCCAATTAGTTTTTCTTGAGGTTGAAGCGTTTGCGCGCGGCGGAATTGAGCGCGTCCGTAATGACTTTCATGTTTTTGCCGTCCTTCATCATGATCTTCGCCATGGCGGCGCCCATGCGGCCGCCGATCTCCTTGAGTTCGCCGTCATACTTGGCGTCGTATTTTAGGCCTTCGCGGTCGCTTTTTGGCCGAGACGGACGTAATCAGCGTCGCCCCCGAATCTGTCTTGGGCTCGGCTCTTCATAGGGAAAGAATTTTACTTCGTTGTTGTTGTTATCGAAGCAGACAAACTCGATGTACTCCGGAGACACTCCAACGACGCCGCGCACGAAAATCTGCTTGCCGTTTTCCTCGAGCTGAGCGACTTCCTTGCGTTTGCGGTTAAGGAGGTAGTGAGCCACGTCTTCCTGCACGCGGACCTCGATGCGCTGGACGATTTCGCGGTGGGCGGCGAGCTGCACCAACCGCATGACGTCGATGCTCATGCTCTCGCAGGTCTTGACCTGGCCGGTGCCCTTGCAGTGCGGACAATCCTGAAAGACGCTGCGCTTGAGGGAGGGGCGAATGCGCTGGCGGGTCATTTCGATGATGCCGAAGGCGGAAATGCGCAGCACCTTGGTGCGCGCCCGGTCCCGGCGAATAGCCTCGCGCAGCGCTCGTTCGACATTGCGGCGGTGTTTCTCCTCGCGCATGTCGATAAAGTCGTTGACAATGACGCCGCCCAGGTCGCGCAGCCGCAATTGCCGGGCGATTTCCCTGGCTGCCAACAGGTTCATCTGGTACGCGGTTTCCTCGGCGTTGTTGTCGGCGCGGAAGTTGCCGCTGTTGACGTCGATGGCGACCAGGGCCTCGGTCTGCTCGATGACAATCGAGCCGCCATTGGGCAAGGGAACGTGCCGTTGCTGAATGCGGGCGATCTCGTTTTCGATGCCGTAGCGGTGGAACATCGGCTCGGACGAATTGTAATACTTGATGCGGTCGGCATAGCGCGGCATGACGATTTGCAGGAATTCCTTGGCATGCTCGTAGGCGTTTTCTTCGTCCACCCAAATAGTCTCGATGTCGCTGGTGAAGATATCGCGGATGGTCCGCGTGATCATGTCGCTTTCTTGATAGATTTCGCAGGGAGATTTGCCCTTCTTGATGCGGCGCACCACGACTTGCCAGAGCCGTGCCAGATAGGCCAAATCACGCTGCAGCTCCTTCTTGTTGCGGTCGATGCCGGCGGTGCGGATGATGAAGCCGAGGCCCTTGGGCGGCTGCAAACCGCTCAGGATGTCGCGCAGGCGGCGACGGCTTTCCTCGTCGGTGATCTTGCGCGACACGCCAATGCGATTGAGCCCCGGCATCAGCACGAGATAACGGCCGGCAATGCTGATATAGGTGCTCAGCGTCGGGCCTTTGGTGCCGATGCCTTCCTTGATGACCTGGACGAGCACTTCCTGGCCGCGCTTGAAGATATCCTGGATGAGCGGCTTGGGCCGGCCAAACGGGGGCCGGCTGCCGCGCGGGCCGCCCCGAGCGCCGCCGCGCCGGCCGTCGCGGCGCTCGTCCCGGCGGTCGTCGCGCCGGCCGCCGCGGCGGCGCTCGCGTCCTTCTTTACGCGGGTAACGCGGTGCAAATTCTTCGAATTCCTCGTCGCGAAAATCTTCTTTGTAAGCCGGCCCCTCGGCAGGGGCGAATTCCAAAGATTCTTCGACAATGTCTGCGCGCGGTAGTTGGGTCGGGGAGACTTCCTCGTCGGCGAGCGCCGCCTCCTCAAAGGAGGACGTGGATACAGGCGTGAATTCTTCCCGCGCCGCTTCCACCTCGCGCGCCCTCTCCGGCAGGAACGCCGTTGGTTTGGGCGGCGGCGGGGCCATCGAAAAGCTTAGTTCGTCATCCCCGAAATCCTGGGAACTGGTTTTGGGCTCCACGGATTCGGCGGGCTCGTCCCCCTCTTCTGTGCGCCGTTCCGCCGACTCCATGAGCCGCGGCCATTCGCGCGGCGGCGCTTCTTGAGGCGGTTCCTGTGGCTCAACCGGATCGGCCATGCTCGCAGGCTTCTCTTCGCCTCGGCTCGGGGCCGGCCCCACCGGGTCCGGGCGTTCGCGCCGACTTCGGCCCCGTCCGCCGCGCCGCCGTCGACGCCTGCGTGGCTCGTCATCGGCGCCGGGCTCGCTCGCCTCGACAGTCTTTTCCTCCAGAGTTGATTCCTTGGAATCGACGCCGGTTTCCTCGTCCTCCTCCTGGTCGGGCGGCGGCTCGGGCGCTTCGGTGTATTGCTTGGGCAGCCCGGTTTCGTGGCCGGCCTCTTCGCCTTCGTCTGGAACGTAGTCCGGAACGGCTTCTTCGAAGTCCTCCGGCGTCCTGTCGTCGGCCACCGGCGTGTCCCAGACTTCTTCCGGCGTGGTCGTACCTTCAGCGGCACTCGGGATTCCCTCCGCGCGGGGCGCATCCTCGAATTCTTCCTCCAGAGCGTCCATCATTTCACGATAGTCAGGTTTGCGTTCATCGCGCTGGCGTCGTGGGTGTTCGCCCCGACCGCCGCGATCATGGCGACCGCCGCGATCACCTCGTCCCCGGTCGCGGCCCCGCGTGGGCCCGAAGTCCCTGCCTTCCTCTAAATGGCGGTAGTAGGCCGGCTCGACGTCGCTGACATGCAGGAAGCCGTTGCGACCGACGCCGAAATCGACGAATGCCGCCTGAATGCTGGGTTCGATGTTGACAATGCGCCCTTTGTAGATGTTGCCGACGTAACTTTCGTGGCTGGTGCGCTCGACATAGAGCTCTTCCAAAACAGCGTCTTCCAGAATCGCGATGCGAATCTCTTCGGGTTGGAGGACGTTGATGAGCATTTCCTTTTTCATGCAAGACCTTTCCTG
>JAKEFD010000085.1 GCA_022616245.1 Gemmataceae bacterium | reverse complement strand
GACGTGATCGACGCACACTTGCAAGAAAAGCTATATGTGCGCAGCCCGCACAACGTGGTCCGGCTGATACTCAACAAGGAAACGCCGGCCGACAACGAGCGCGACAATCGCTACACGCGCGCCGCTCAGACGGTGCGGGCTTGGCAACAGGAAGGCGTGCTCGCGCAGGATTCGGCGCGGGCGCTGTACGTCTACCATCAGGAATTCGAAGCGGAGGGCAAGCGTTACACGCGCAAAGGCTTCATGGCCCGCGTGCGCCTGGAGAAGTTCGGCGCGGGCCGCATTTATCCACACGAAGAGACCCTGAGCGGCCCCAAGGCCGACCGCCTCAAGCTCTTCCATGCAACGCAGATGAATCTAAGCCAGATCTTCGGCCTTTATCCGGATCCACAAGGCGCGGTGCAAGCGCGCTTGGACGCCGCCGTTGGTCGCTCCCTGCCGCTCGAGGCCACCGACCATTTGGGAGTCGTCAGCAGGCTCTGGGCGGTGACGGACCAGGAAGCCGCGAGCGCCGTCACAGGCCTCATGGGGCCCAAGCCGATCTTCATCGCGGACGGACATCATCGCTATGAAACGGCCCTCAGGTATCTCGAAGAAAAGCAGCAAGCGGGCGAAGTAAAGACACCGGATGCACCCGCAAACTTCGTCCTTATGATGCTGGTCAGCATGCAGGACCCCGGCCTCGTAATCCTACCGACACACCGGCTAATGTCCGGCTTGGGCGCACAGCGCGCTGACAACGTACGGGCTCTCTTGGAACAGCACTTCACATTGGAAACTGTGGGCGTCGGCCCGGATGCCGCAAAAAAAGCATGGGACACCATAGAAACCGAGGACACTCAAGACCTGCTCGGCTTCGGCAGCGGCGCGGACGACGTCTGGCAGATCGGGCGCTTTCGGTCGCCGCAATTGATGGCCGATCTGGCCTCCGAACACAGCGCCTCGTGGCGCGGATTGGCAGTTGCGATTCTGCAGCGCGTGGTTGTCGATACCCTATTGCCCAAGGCGGGTCTTAAAGCGCCCGAATTGCAATACGTGCACTTACTCAAGGAAGCGACCGACGCCATCCATGGGAAGACATGCGATCTAGCCGTACTTGTGCCGCCGGCCACCATGGATCACGTCAAGCAAATCGCCGGAACACTGGAGAAGATGCCGCCCAAGTCCACGTATTTTTATCCCAAGCTCTTGAGCGGCCTCGTATTCCATTCGTTGAAGAGTTAAACGAAGGAGTTTGGGGGCGATAACGCCTTGTCGGCGTGCCGCGCGGTCAGCAGCAATTCATCGATCTTCTCCGCGCGATACGCAAAGATCTTGCGCACGTCCGGACCGACAAAGAGCCAATGCAAAAGTGGCTCGAATACCCAGCCGGGCACGGCGTAGTCCACTTCGTCGCGCACGCTCGTGCCGCCGCCTTTGGGCTCAAAGATATGCTTGTGCAGCCATTGCTTGTACGGCCCCTTGACCTGATGATCCACGAAGCGATGCGGCGGGTCCCATTCCAGGATTTCCGTACGCCAGCGGATCGGCAGGCCGCGGACCTTGAGGCGGTAGTCTAAGAGCGTACCGGGCCGCATGTCTACGGGCAACGGCGTGAGGATGCGAAAGTTCATCCAGGGCGGTGTGATCTTAGCCAGGTTGCCCGCGTCGCTGAAAAACGCAAACACTTCCTCGATCGGCAACGGCAACCACAACTCCGTTTCAAGTTTTCGAATTCGCACGCTGCACCCCTTCATTCCTCGTCACTTGTCCTTTGCGCTAACCGCAATCAGTGGCCGTGCATAACCAACAGGAATCGACAGCCAGTGCTCGCCTAGCCAAGGCATGCGCACGGCAACAACCAGCCGGCGTGAGCGGTGCAACAAAGTGGCTCTGAGCGCGGCCCCGCGCCGGGGCACGAGTCCTTGCGGAGTGGACCGGTAGCGTAGATCGACCGCCAGCGCCTCCACTCGGGCGGCGTCCGGCATTTCCTGCGACTTCGACAGCCAACGCGCAAACGCGCGGCCATCTGCCAAGGGGCCGCCGAGAGGCGGCATGGTCGCCGTTGCCGCAAAGGCGCGAAAAAGCTCACGAAATCGACTGCCGAGCGCCGTCGTCAATTTCGGCCAAGCGCGAGCGAGGGCGCGGCGCCGTTTTCGCGCCAGCGCCGCCTCCGTGGCTTGCAGGCGGGCCGCGTCGAAATGAGCCGGCGCGGGGCCGAGGCCCGCCAGGGCCCTGACCAGTTCCGCCTGCTTTTCCATGAGGTTGGTTCGCCGCTCTGGTTGCATGCCGACTCTTCCTTAAAAGGCACAGTTCATCGTCCGCCGCTCGTTTCCGAGCGCAACCGCTCCGGCAATCGCATCCAGCTCCGCATTCAATTCCGCCGCCGTAGGAAATGCGTCATCGCGCTCCAAGAGCACGCCGGGAACCACCGCGCGTGCACAAAGTTCTTCGAGCAATTGCAGCACCAGGGCCGGCACTGGGTGGGCGTGCGTGTCATGGTACAGCCCCGCGCGGTCGACGCCGCCGCCCACGTGCACATAAGCAATCCGTTCCAGCGGCAATCGATCCAGAAACCGCGCCGGCTCACCTCCAAGGTTGCGGCAATTGGCATAGACGTTTTCCAGGTCGAGCAACAGTAACGCGTCGGACCGTTCCAAAATCTCCGTCAAGAAAGTTGCTTCGTCCATCTCGGCGTGGGGCCAATCGAACAGTGTCGCGATATTCTCTAAGGCCAGCGGCACCGGCAGCGCTTTCTGCGCTTCTTTGATATTGGTAACCAAGAGTTCCAACGCTTCCTCAGTGCGCGGCAGCGGCAGCAAGTGGCCCGCTTCGATTCCACCCCCACGAACGAAGGCTAAATGTTCGCTGACCAACGGTGCATCGAATCGTTTTGCCAAGCGCGCCAGTGCGCGCAGCCTCTCGGGATCCGGGGGCGCAGCGCTTCCTAGCGACAAGCTCACACCATGCGGGACAATGGCCAGGCCGCGTTCGCGCAGCACCTGGATCGGCGCCGGTATCGGCATGGCTGGGTCAAAATCTTCCGCCATCACCTCGACAAAGCCGAGATCGCGGCGGCGGTCTATGACGAGCGCCAATTCCGGCCGCCAGCCGATGCCAAGTCCCAGCGGTGGAGTTCGCTTGGTCATCCGCCGCATCCTCCACAGCCGCCGCCACAGCCGCCGCCGCAACCGCCGCCACCACAGGAAGACCCGCTGCAAGACGACCCGCTGCTGCTGGCGCGCGTCGGCGCTGCCAGCGCGTTCGGAAGAGGCGCGAGCGGTCCGCCTGCCAACACGCCAATGCCAAACAAGCCCATGGCCAGTAGCAGGTCGTTGTCGGCTAGTTCGTCGCCGCGCCTTCGGGACGCATATTCCAGGGCGGCGTTTTCGTGTTTCCATTGCCGCAAGGCCGCATCGCCGCGCCGGCTGCGGAACGATCCATTTGCAAAAAACAACACAACCGGGACAATCGAGACCATTACGAGCAGAAATAAATAAAGGACCGGCCGGTCTCGCGACATGCCGACGAAGATCTTGATGACGCCGAAAAGAGTCGCGGCCAAAACTACCAGGCCGGGAACCAATCGCACCAGGCCAACGCGTTCCCGCGGAATCAGCAAGCCAAGTTCGTCTAGCGGTTCGCGGAGTTCGTCCGCGACCGCCGTCGTCTCGTCGCGCACTTTTTCGACTTTTGTCCCAATGTCTTCGGCAGCAGCCCGATGGACAGCTTGTTCAAGCGGATGCGCACGTGCCGGCAAGGCCACCACGCTGCGCTGGGAAAGCCGACGCGCCCCTACATCAAGAAAGAGCACGCCGAGTTGCACGAGACGAACGACGGCCGCGTCGATCGCCAAAGCCGCGCCGCCGGAAAGATAAGCGACTTCATAAGGCGTCAAATCGAAAGCAGGTGCCGGCGCCGCGCCGCCGGGTAGACGCAAAAGCCAACGCGCAAGATAAGCGACGATCACCGCTACGATGAGCACGATCGCGTAAAGTTGAAGAAACTCGGGACCGGGCAGGTCAAACGGGTTCATGACGTGCCTCCCTTGAGTCGTTCCGCATAGTCGGTGAAAAACGGCAGCGCGCCGAGTATGCGATCCGCCAGCCGCTGCAAGCCCTTGCTGTCATCCACGATTCCAACAGGAGTGAGTTCCGCATGTCGCAACTGCGCCAGCTGGGCCAGTGCCTCGCGGTCGGCGCCGAAAGCGGATGCCGCCGCCTCGAATACCACCGCGCTACGATCGTCCTCGAGGACGGGTTTGTCCACAAGTCGAAGCAGGGCCGTCAATTCAATGGCCAACGGCCGCGCCGTTTCCGCCAGCGCCGCAGCCAAGAGTTCGGGATCATCCAACACATCGATCAAGCGACGCCGCAAACGCAAAGTGAGGTTGCGCAATTCCTGCACAATACGGAGCCGGATCTGTTCGCGCGGCACCTCCAGAGCCGTAAACGGGTCCTCGCCATGCAGCACCACATGATGATCCTTCATATCGAGGAATTTGGTCGGGAAGACGACCGCCGCCGGTTGCACTTCATTGGGACTAAGAATCATCGGCGATACATTGGCGGCGCGCCGCGCCGCGCGCAGAATCGGGCTGATGACTTCCAGCGCCGCGGCGCTAACATCGTGCAACAACACCACAACATTGATGTCGCTTTTGCCCGGGCGATACCTGCCGCGCGCCAAGCCGCCGTACAGGATCAAACCAGCGAGATTCTTACCGGCGGCGGCAATCAAATCCTCTTGGAAATGTGCCAACGCCGCGGCGATTTCGGGGGTAGCGCCTAGTTTGTCCATCGTTGCACAACCCCTTGGCATTTGGCTCGGCGGACCGAGTTGCGCGCGCGCACCGGTTCGTGTGCCGACCTTTGGACAACAGGTTAGTGCTTTTTCACGAGGCACACAATTAAGGAATCCACCCGCGAGCGCGGCCTCATCCCTCCAAAGGTAGTTCGCCGCGATTCGAGCCGTATTTCCAGCAGCGCCGATTAGCCGCAAAAAGCTCGCCTTTTTTTGCCATCGTGCCATAAAGTGGATACGATCAATGGGTTGATTCGCATGCTCCCTGAACTCGGAGAATTACATTTCAGAAAAGGATCTGCCATGAGCAAACACATCGTCGTTTTGACTGCCGGGCTTCTGGTATTGGCGCTG
>JAKEFD010000476.1 GCA_022616245.1 Gemmataceae bacterium | reverse complement strand
GACTTTCCATTGGCCTCGTGCGCTGGAGATTGCAGCTCGCACTTGACGCTCAGTTCGATGGGCAAGTCCGGTGGTTTTGCATTCGTTGCTTGCGCTTGCCAGGTAAGAACCACGATAAGTAACGGAAACAGGCTGAAAGCTTCCTTGCGCCTGGACATGGACGAATCCCTCCGTTGTGTTAGCTCACCGGCCGAAGCGAAGATGGCGTGCCAGGGCCGGCGGCACATTGAACCAGACAATCTCTTCCGCGATCTGGTGCGCTTTTAGTTGTTTCTCCAAGTACTCTCCCAATGTCCGCAGTCGCTCACTCTCCGAGGGCATGAGCGACATCTTCATGTCGCGAATCGCCACGTATTCGAAATACGACAAGACGCCTTCGGGTTTCAAGAGGCGGCGGTAACTGCGAAAAATATCCTCCACCAAGGCCAGCGAAAAGTTGTTAAGCGGCAAGCCGGAAATCATGAAGTCGTAGACGCCCTCGCCCGGCACTTCCTGCAACGGGCTATGGATGATCCGGCACTGCGCACGGCGGCGGCGAAACTCCTCTTCCTCTTCAAAGCGGCTTTCAAGGTGCGCCACGAAGTCCGCGTTTATCTCCACGATGTCGAGCCGATTGTCCGGCCGCAGCTTGCTCACGATTTCGACCGTGACCGCGCCGGTGCCGGGCCCGACTTCCAAGATGGCGCAGGGCCGCGTCGCGCGCCGCATGGGCCGGCACAGCGCCCGCGCCAAGGCCCGGCTGCTCGGCAGAATCGATCCAGTGGTGTGATACTGCTGTCGAAACTGCCGGAAGAACGCGCGGCAATCGTTCCAATAGCGCATGCTGACGACTCACGTGGGATAGAATTCCGCTCTGCGAAGTAGGACGGCTCTCCAGGGCCGTCTAGACGGGCCAGGAGACCCGTCCTACTAAGCGGACAGGAACGGAATCCTATCCTACGCCGATTGCAGTCAGGGAGCATAGCGTTTTTCGCGAAGGGAGCAAGATGAGGCGGGCGACGCCCGGCCTGCGCCTCTCTATCGAGCCTTTTGCGGCAGATGGTGGTCCACCATTTCGCGCATGAAGGCCTGGTAGCGGAGGTTCAGGGCAGCTAGGTCGTTGCCGAAAGCATGGCTAAAGTCGGCGAGCCGGGCATCCGGGCTGCGGCGCTGGGAGATGGCGGCCAGGTACTTGCGCAACTCCGCGGGCCGTTCGCTCAGCAGCATGTAAAACAAGGCCCAGCTCTGCGAGTAGCCGAGGAATACTTGCGGGGTGTCGAGCCACCGGTCCGAGGACACCAGTTTCTCCAGAGGTATGAAGGCGCCCTTACCGATGGTCGGGGCGTGCAGGGTGCGAATGCGTGCGGGATTAGGGGAGCCGAGGGCGGTCCAGTCGCCCTGGTCGGTGGCTTCACAGTAGCATGCCAGGCCCTCGGCGAGCCAGGCCGCGACATCGCCATTGCGATTGAGCATGCCGCCGTTAAACGACAACAAATGGGCGGCTTCGTGCATCGTCGTGGACAGGTTGGTTTCCTTGGTCAAATCGTCAAATTGGCGCTCGATGGTTTTGACGATGATCGCCTTCTGCAGGGCTTTGGGCCCGCGCGGCAAGTCCTTGAGCGCGATTTTTTTCTGCTCCTGCAAGCCGCGGTTTTCCGCCAAATCGTAGAGCACGAGCCGATTGGTCGGCGTGTGATAGAGCCCCGTGATCGAGGAAGGCATCTTCTGGCCGATGTAGGCGTCGAATCCGTCCGGACCGTCGAAGACGGCAAGGGCCAGTTTTTCGCGCGGCGGCTCGAGGGCAAAACCTTTGCGCCTGAAGTGATCGTAAAAAAGGTCGTAAAAGATCTCGCACAGGCGGAGGCGCTGCGCCAGGAAATCGTCCGAAGCGTTGCCGATGGCGACGAAATGCTTGCTCTCGAAGCGGGCCAAGGGCGCCAGCTTGTGCTTTTCTTGAATGCGCAGCATGAACGGCGCAAAGTCGCTATCCTCGACTTGACCCTCGCCCTCGATGAAACGGAAGCCGCCGGCGACGACGAAACAGCCGTCGCGCTGATTGCGGTCCAAAATCGCGATTTGCATGGTCTGGCCAGCATAGCGCCCGACTTCCCAGGCATATTCGCGCGGCTTGCCTTGCCAGCGCGGCAACAAAACGCCTGCGGAGATCCAGCTGCCGGATGCGCTCTTGGTTTGCTTGGGCACGGGGCGGTTGTCTTCCCCGACCAAGATAATGTCGAGCGAACGGTCGGGCTCCACTTCGCCCCATTCCGCGTAAGCTTGAAAACGAAGCTGGCGCGCCTTGGACGGTATCACGATCATGTAACGAATCATGCCGGTCTTGGACTTGGTCGCCGCTTCATCGCTGGTGACAAGCGCGACGCCGCCCTTTGCCGAATCCAAAAGCGCGAAGCCTTTGCCTTCCCAGTCCTTGAGCGAACCCTGGCCAAAGTCCAAATTGCTCGCAGCAGGAGTTTGTCCCATCAAGAAAAATGCAAGAACGGCGCGCGGAAACATAGCGATCCTCGGAAAGGCAAGCCGTTACAAATATGGGACATGATTTTGCCCTTGGCCACTTGCAGAATTCGTAGTCTTTGGGCCGGATTCGTAGCCCATGGGGCCAATTCGTAGCCTTGGTGGGGCATCTCAGGCCACGAATGGCTCTTTCTCATTCGCGCTTTTTCTCAGTTGACAGTTTCTCCCGCAGTTGTTCAGGTGTTAATTTGAGCACGTCCCACCAGCGCAGGCCTTCGGGCCAG
>JAKEFD010000475.1 GCA_022616245.1 Gemmataceae bacterium | reverse complement strand
TGAATCGGGCAAAGGTAAGCCCGACCGCCCAGCTCGAAGGCTCGGCGTTCGTACTCCGCCTGCAAGCGCACGCCGGCCAGCGCGTCAGCGCCAGGGAATTGCTCGAGCGGCACCGTCACCACCATGCCGCTGTTGGCAAAGGGCGACGCCCGCCGCGACAGGCTCATGCCGTTGGTGCAATAGTAACCCTCGTCCGACACACTCGGAATGATCTGTCCGCCGGCGCACATGCAAAACGAGAACAAATCGTGGGGCCCGCGCGCCACCAGCGTGTAATCCGCCGCCCCGAGCTTTTCTTCCAGAGGCGACCGGCCGTACTTCACGCGGTTCACGTTTTCCTGAGGCTGCTCGATGCGCACGCCCATTTGAAACGGCTTTTGCGCCATCGGCACGCCGCGCCTGAGCAGCATCGCATAGGTGTCGCGGGCGCTGTGACCGATCGCCAGGAGCACGACCCGCGCGGGAACATATCCTGAAGAGGTGGCCAAGCCGCGCACCCGTCCGTCGGCAATGTCCAAGTCTTCGACGCGGCAGTTGAAGCGCACTTCGCCGCCGAGCGCTTCGATGCGGAGGCGCAGAGCCTTCACCACCGCCGGCAGGCGATTGCTGCCCAGGTGCGGCCGATAGTCGTAGAGAATGGAGGGTTTGCCCTTGCACTCGGCGAACAGCTCGAGCACGCGCCGTACGTCCGGACCGCTGACGCGACAGGTCAATTTGCCGTCGCTGAAGGTGCCCGCGCCGCCTTCGCCGAATAGATAATTGCTCTGGGGCTCAAACGGTCCGCCGGCGTCGAAACGCTTGACATCCTGGATGCGCTCGCGCACCCTCTTGCCGCGCTCCAACACGATCGGCGCGTAGCCCTTTTCGGCGAGGAAGTATCCCGCGACCAGACCCGCCGGACCGGAGCCGACAATGACGGGGCGTTCTTCCAGAGGCACTGAACCAGGGCATGGAAACGTGAAAACGGGCTCGGCGCGCGCTTCAATGAGGATTTCACCGTGGCGCTTGCGCTGAGCCCGCCGCAAGAGGCCGGCCTCGTCCGCGTGCGCGACGACCTCGGCGCTGTAGACGAAATGGAAAGAGTCGCGGACACGGGCGTCGAGGCTCTTGCGCAAGATGCGCCAGGTTGCGACAGCTTCCCTTGGCACGCCGAGCGCGCGAGCTAGGTGCTCTGGGAGCGCGGACTCCGGCTCGTCGAGACCCAGACGCAAATTGGAAATGCGAATAGCCATGGTTGGCACGCACAAGACTCTTACATTATGCGTGCGCGCAATCGATGCGGGAAGCCACCCTTTCGTGGGGCGAACATTCTTGTTTGCCCAAGCGCGGCAGGGAAGGAAACGCCCCAATTCACGACAAATCGGAAAGCTTGATCTTGCCTAAGTGCTTGCGCAGCGTCTCGGCGGAGTCGTGGCATATCTGGTCGAGCTTGCGGTTGATGGCATTCCGCGGGTCGCCCCCGGTCGGCGCCAAGCCGCGGATGGGTCCATCGACGGCTTCGAGCACTTCGAGAACGGTGATCTCGTTCGCCGGCTTGGCCAATCGATAACCGCCGTTGGGTCCCTTCACCGAGTACAAGACCTGCGCGGACACAAGCGGCTTCAGGACCTTGAGCAAGAAACGCTCCGGGATGCCGCGCTTCTCCGCGATGATGTGCGAAGCGGTGGGCTGGTCCTTTTTTTGGATAGCCATGTAAGCGACGGCGTGGAGGGCGTAGGTGGAGGCGCGGGTCAACTTCATTGGGGAATAAGCCGCCGTCGGCAACCCAACGGCAGGCGCTCCTCTGGTGGGAATGGAGTTTTTTCAAGCACGAGAAAGCATCCGTTCCGGTCGGATGGGACGCGAACCGGCAACGACCGGCCCGCGACCACGCTGAAGCGCCGCCTGGTTGGCAGTGACGGCAACACGATCTACTTTCACTAATACCCGGTCCGCGCCGATTGGCAAGCCCGATGCCGCCATATTTGGGGAGGATTTGTGGCTTTTTGGTCTCGCGCCGCCCGACCTTGTCTTGCGTAGCACGACTCGAGAGCAAGGTTGACGGACACCTCGCCTACGCGTCGGGCACTGCAATTCTTCATTTGCAATTTGCGCGGCGTCGGTTACAGTGCGGGCGTCGCGACACTCACTTAACGGAGAAGAAATCGTGAAGAGAATGTTGCTCTGTGCAATGGTGTTGGCGGCGCTCGGCGTCGCCGTTGTTCTCTCCGGCGCCGTTCAGGGACCGCAAGCTCCCTCAGCCGGGCCAAAATCGGCATTTCAATTCGTTAAGCAGGAGCGCAATCCGGTCACGCATTTCCGGTGGAACCTCGAGCCGGACGATTTTCAATTCGCCATTGTCAGCGACCGCACGGGCAGCCACCGCGCCAACATCTTTTCGGCAGCCGTGCACAAGTTAAACCTCTTGCAGCCGGAGTTCGTGTTGTCCGTGGGCGACCTCATCGAAGGCACGAAGACCGTCGAGCTGTTGCCAAAGCAATGGGCGGAATTCGACGGCTATGTGGCCCAGCTCAAGATGCCGTTTTTCTACGTGCCCGGCAATCACGACGTGGCTTCGGAAGCGATGACCAAGTTCTGGGCCGATAAGCTTGGCCGCCGTCATTACCATTTCGTCTATCACAACGTGCTGTTCCTCATCCTGAACAGCGACGATCCGCCCACTTCGCGCGGCGGCATCGGCCAGGAACAAATCGCTTATGCACAGAAGACGCTCGCCGATAACCGTAATGTCCGCTGGACCGTCGTGGCCGTGCATCGTCCGCTGTGGGCCGCCGCCAACATCGACAAGAATGGCTGGGGACCCGTGGAGCAAGCCCTCGCCGGCCGCAATTACACCGTCTTCTGCGGCCACGTCCATCGCTTTGTGAAGTATGTCCGCAACGGCATGAACTATTACCAGCTGGCGACGACGGGCGGCGGCAGCAGGCTGCGCGGGCCGGAGCACGGCGAATTCGACCATTTCGTTTGGGTCACGATGAAAAAAGACGGCCCGATCATCGCCAACTTGATGCTCGATTCCGTTCTCCCCGAGGACCTGCGCCCGCCCGAGACCAACGAACGCGGCTCAAAGCCGGTGCGTAAACCGGTGCATCCCGTGCGCGGCCAGGCATTCTTCGAGGGCGCGCCGATTCCGGGCGCCCAGGTTGTGTTGACTCCCGTAAAGGATGCCGTCCGCGCCGACGGCGTTGTTGCCGCGGATGGCTCGTTTACTCTAACGACCTACAAAGCGAGCGACGGCGCGGCGGCGGGAGAATATACCGTCACCGTGACCCTGCGCGAAAAAGACGCCGCGGGCAAGCTGGGCCCCAATCTCCTGCCCGCTAAGTACGCTCTGCCGGCGACTTCGCCTTTGCGGGCCACGATTGCCGCGGACAAAAACGAGTTGGTGCTGGAGCTGCGCAAGTAGGATGATTGGATCGATTCCTTGCAAGCCCCTTTCGGTCTCGCTATAGTCCGCTCATGGCGAAACGTGCGCCTGCCTCCGACGACTTTGACAGCCCGTGGAAGGAAGCGCTGCAGCGCTATTTGCGTTCCTTTTTGCTGTTCTTCTGGCCGGACATCCATGGCGACGTCGATTGGGCGCGCGGCTATGAATCACTTGACAAGGAGTTCCAGCAGATCATTCGTCGGACCAAGACCGGCAAACGTCTGGCCGACAAGCTATTCAAGATTTGGCTCAAGGACGGCGTCGAGCGCTGGCTGTTGGTTCATATCGAAGTTCAGGGCGCCTATGAGAAGGACTTTGCGCGGCGCATGTTTGACTACAACGTGGCCGCTTGGCAGTTGCATGGCAAGACGGTCGTGAGTCTCGCGGTATTGTGTGATGATCGTCCCGAATGGCGGCCCAACGCATTCACCTACGGCCAATGGGGCTGTAAGATGGAGTTGTCGTTTCGGGTCGCGAAACTGCTCGATCATGCCGGCGACGTGGCGGTGTTGGAAGCAAGCGACAACCCCTTCGCGGCCATCGTGTTGGCGCATCTGCAGGCGCTAGCGACGCACGGCGACCCGGCAACCAGACAGCAATGGAAGCGGCGCATCATCAAAGGGCTATACCGGGGCCACTGGTCCAAAGAAGATGTGCGCGAGTTATTTCGCCTGATCGATTGGATCATGACCTTGCCGGAAGACCTGGATGAGGCGTTGCGGACTGAGATTCACGAATTCGAAGAGGAACAAAAAATGCCCTACATCACTAGCTTCGAACGACTTGCCAAAAAAGAAGGACGCGAGGAAGGACGTGAAGAAGGACGCGATGCCCTTTTGGAAAGCATCGAAATCGTCCTGGAATCGAAATTCGGTTCGAGCGGCCGCAAGCTGGTGCCCAAAGTTCGTGCACTGGGATCAGTGGACGAGTTGCGCCGATTTGTGCGGTTTCTCAAAAACGCCAAAAGCATCGACCAAGCCCGATCGCGGTTGAGTGAGTGATGGGCGGTTGGGCCACTTGCGGTTGTTGTACACGCGGCGTTGCGCACCGAAGGAGACCCGTGCAATGTTCGTACTATCCCGAAAAAGTAACGAGAGCATTGTCATTAACGATGACATAACCGTATCCGTCGTGGAACTGCGCGAGGACAAGGTTCGGCTGGGGATCGTCGTTCCGAAGGGCGCCACAGTATACCGGCAGGAAGTCTACGATTCGATTCACAAGGCACAAGATGCGAGCAAATCGGTTTGGCAACAAACTCCGAAACGAGAATCCGTTTCGCTTGAAGCTCTTGATCGACTAGCGGGCGATTTGACCAAAAAGAGCAAGAGCTACGTGGATCGCGCCATGGTATTTGAGGCGATCCTGGAGGCAGTTGCGGCCATGGAAGCGAATCTGAGCAGCGCAACTTCGCTCGATGAACTGAAAGAAATTCTGTTACGCAGGCGCCATTAAGCTGCACGCTGGCTCCTCTGGATGAATGCGCGTGCCAATCCTTCTGACTTCACCTCATTATCTCCGTAGTTTCCGTTAGTATTCCCCGCCTCGATGGTTTACCTTGAAGAGAGCTACCTTGGACCGTTTCCATGCGCCGTCTCCTGTTCGTGTTGTCGCTGGTCGTGCTGCTCGTCATCTGGCGAACGTTGCTGCCTGCCCAAGCGCCCGTCTCTGAAGATGAGCAACTCCTCAAAGCCGCTCGGCTGCCGACGGACGACAAAAGCCTTTTGCAGTTTTTCCGGTTCCGTACGCCGAACAAGCAAGACTTGGAGAGAATGGCGGAGTGGATTGCCCGGCTGAACAGCGACAAGTTCAAGGATCGCGAGGAAGCCGCTCAGGAGCTGACGCTGCGCGGGCCGGCTGCCGTTGCTTCCTTGCGTGAAGCCGTGAAGGATTCTCCGCTCGAAGTGCGCCGGCGCATCGATACTATCCTCAAGTCCATCGAAACCGCGCAATTCGGCGGCACAGTCGGCGCGGCCGCGCGCGTGCTGGCCGTGCGGCAAGCGCCCGGTGCGTTCGAAGCGCTGTTCGATTTCCTGCCGCAAGCCGGCGAGGAATGGGCGGAAGAGGAAGTGATAGCCTCTCTCGTGCAATTGGCGCTTGCTCCCCCTCACCCCCAGCCCCTCTCCCAGAAGGGCGAGGGGAAGAATTGGGGGGGGGTTCATCCTTTTTTGGAGGCGGCGCTCAAAGACAAAAGCGCGTTGCGCCGCGCCTGGGCGGTCTACGTGCTGGGCCGCAGCGCATCCTGGGATCAACGTCACATCGTGCGCCAGTTCTTGAGCGAAGCCGACGACCTGGTGCGCCGCCGCGCCGCCGAAGCGCTGGCCGGCAAACGCGCCGCCGCCCAGTTCGCCGAACGCGCCGAGGCGGACGCGGCCTTCCTCAAGACTCACAACATCGGCGCGGATGAGCCCGCTTTGCTCGCCTTTTTGCGCAAACGCACCTTGAGCGAACACGACCAGCACCGTCTCGAGCAACTTGTGCGCGAGTTGGGCAGTCCGTCATTTTCCGTGCGCGATCGGGCCAGCCGCTTGCTGACTAAGGAGGGTTCGCCCGCCATCGCGTTTTTGAAACCGGCCTTGCTGGATGCGGACCTGGAAACCAGCCGCCGCGCCGCACGCTGCCTGGAAGAGATTCGCCGCGGCCCCGGCGCGGCCTTGCCCGCCGCCGCGGTGCGCCTTTTGGCCCAGCCGCCCAGATCGAGGGAGCATCCGTCCGCAGCCGTGCGCGTGCTCCTGGCCTACGTCCCCTTCGCGGACGACGATGCGGTGGAAGACGAAGTGTTCGCCGCCTTGACCCAGCTCAGCGTGCGCGAGCCGGCGCTTGATCCGCTTTTGCACGAGGCCTTGCGCGACCCCATGCCCGCCCGCCGCGCCGCCGCCGCCCATGTTCTTGGCCGCGTCGGCACGAAGGACCACCGTGCCGGCCTGCAACAGCTCTTGGATGATCCGGTGCAGGTCGTCCGCCTCCGCGCCGCGCAAGGCTTGCTTTCCGCACGCGATCCGGCCGGCGTGCCCAAGCTCATCGCGCTCGTCGAAGAAGCGCCGGCGGAACTCGTTTGGCAAATCGAGGAAACCCTCTATCGCCTCGCCGGTCCCAAAGCACCGACCGAAACCGTGGGCGGCGGCGGTCCCGACAAACGCCAGCTCGTCGCCAAAGCCTGGACGGCGTGGTGGACGGCCCATTCTTCGCGCCTCGACTTGTCGCGCTACGCCGAAGGCGACGTCCCGCTCGGCCTCATCACCGTGTGCGAATACGACTCCGCGCAAGGCCAGGCCGGCGGCCAGGCCTGGGAAGCGGGCCGCGACGGCAAAACCCGCTGGAAGCTCAGCCTGCCGCAAGGCCCCATGGACGCGCAAGTGCTGCCCAACGGCCGAGTGCTCATCGCCGAGAGCAACGGCCGCCGCGTCACCGAGCGCGACCTCGCCGGCGAGATCAAATGGGAATATCGCCCACCCGGCAACCCCATCGCCGTCCAGCGCTTGCCCAACGGCAACACCTTCATCGCCACCTACAACAACGTGCTCGAGGTGACGCC
>JAKEFD010000007.1 GCA_022616245.1 Gemmataceae bacterium | reverse complement strand
AGCGGTACACGAACGAAATGTGCAGCATGGCGTCGGGCACGTCGTCGTTTTTGGGATGGGCCTTGACGTATTGCATCAGCCGATCCAGGAAGTTCTGCGTGATCGCCTCGACTTCTTTCTTGTCCTTGGTGACGGCCAGCACTTGCTTGAAGTAGTCGCTTTGGATCAGGGCGACGCGCGTTTCTCTCGCCTTTAGTTCTTCCGCCAAACGCAGCCTGACGGCTAGATTCTGCTGGGCATGCGCCAGCTTGGTTAGCGCTTCCGCCGCCTGGGCTCTGGTCCCACTGGTCCCATCTTCGGCTTTCTTGGCAGCCTGTCGTTCCTGGATGAAAAGGTCGATCAGCCTTTGGCGTTTGTTGGTATCCTTGCTCGAACTGAAAAAGTGGATCTCGGCGGGTGTCGGATCTTTGCCGCGCAGGTCTTTGCTGACCCGGCGGATGAAGTCGGCGTCGCTTTCCGGCTTTGCTTCGCTCTGCTGGACTGCCTGAACATAACGATAACTGTCCTGGGCAAACGACACGGAGCCCCACGTGCCGGTGAAGAGCACGGCGGCCAGGCCTGCGCTCAACACAAGCGCGGTGGCGATTTTCACTTTGGTCACGAGCATGGTTTTCATTGCCTCCTGAGCAAGGTTAAGAATGTGCGGCGCCAGCGCGGCGTCCGCAAGAGATCGACCGCCGGCCAACAGCGCGGCGGCTTTCGCCGATACCACGACCAGCGATGGCGGCAGGGCGGCCGGCGCGGGCGCTGTAGTCAACGCGGTCGATAACAGAGCGGCCGATAACGACAGGCCGCGCTTGATCAGCCGTTCGCGTAAGAGGTTGCGGCCGCGTTCCAAGAGTCCGTGCAGCGCGCCCGGCGTAGCGCCGAGCCGATGGGCCGCTTCGTCGCGGGTTTCGCCTTCGAGATAACAAAGCACCAAGGCCAACCGGTAGCGTTCGGGCAAACGCTGGAGTTCTTCGTCGAGGACGGTGCGCAGTTCGCGCCAACTGATGTCGCCGCTGGCGTCGGCGACGGCGGGCCTTTGCGCGGTTTGTTCGCGCCTTTGCCGGCGCGCCAATTGCCGCTTCAGGTTGGCCGAGATGCGAAAGGCAATGCCGTGCAGCCAACTTCCCAGGGCCGAGCGTTTGCGCAGGGATGACGCTTTACGCGCTAACACCAGGAAAGTAGCCTGACAGGCGTCTTCCGCGTCGTGCGTGTTGCCGAGCACGCGCTGGCATACGCCGAAAACCATCGCGCCATGGCGCTCGACCAGCAAGGTGAACGCGACTTCGTCGGCCGCGTCGACAAAGCGCTCCAAGAGGGCGCCGTCGTTGCTGCCGCGTCCCGTTTGCATCGCCGCGAGGCGGCGAATGCGCAAGAACATGCCGCTTGGGAGTTTTTGTTTCACAATAATCACGACCTCAACTATAGTGGTCGCTGAAGGCTATTAGAGCGCGCCTTGGGCCTGCATTTCCGATCGGCTCTGCCCGTATTCCCTACGCATTGCTTCCCTTACGACCAAACCAATCATTAAAGTCTCACAAAACCCTTGAAATCCGCGTCGGCGTTGATCAAGATGTTATTAAACACTTGCTAGCACGGTTTTGGCTGCCTTCGCACCATCTGGTGGCCGAAACGACACGTGAGGATGTGCTTCAGGATTCGCCCCCAACGCGAGGACGTGAATGCCAGCACCGACAACAGTCGAGGATTTCTTGGAACTGGGCTTTCGGAGCGGCCTGTTGGAAAAAACGGGCGTGGATACCTGGTGCGCCCAGCAGAACGGCGATCGCCCCACTTCTCCGGATCAACTGGCCCAAGCCCTCATTCAAAGCGGCATGCTGACCCATTTTCAGGCGGAAAAGCTGCTCTCCGGACGCTGGCGCGGCTTCGTCATCGCCGGCAAATACCGGCTGCTCGAACGGCTGGGCACCGGCGGCATGGGTTCGGTTTATCTGTGCGAGCACGTGCTCATGGGCCGGCGCGTCGCCCTCAAAGTTTTACCGCTGGCTCAGGCTGAAGACCCAGCCATGCTCGCCCGCTTTTATCGCGAAGCCAAAGCAGTCGCGCGGCTCGACCATCCCAACATCGTCCGCGCCCACGACATCGACCGCGAGGACAAGCTGCATTTCCTGGTGCTCGAATTCGTGGACGGCGTCAATCTGCACGATTTCGTCCGCAAGAACGGCGTCCTGTCCCCGGTGCGGGCCGCCGACTACATACGCCAGGCGGCATTGGGATTGCAACACGCGCATGAAGCGGGACTCGTGCACCGCGACATCAAACCCGGCAACCTGTTGCTCGATCGCCAGGGGACGATTCGCTTGCTCGACCTGGGCCTGGCCCGGTTCTTCGACGACGACGGCACCGCCTTTGCCAAGACGTATGAGCAAGGGTTTTCGATCGGCACGGCGGACTACATGGCCCCCGAACAAACGATGGATCACCGTGTCGATATTCGCGCGGACATCTACAGCTTGGGCGGGGCGTTTTATTACTTGCTCGCGGGCAAGAGCCCGTTTCAACACGGCACCATTCCGCAAAAGATGATCTGGCACCAGGTGCGTTATCCCAAGTCGATGCGCCTCGTGCGCCCGGACGTTCCCGAAGGCATGGTGCAAGTGCTGGAGAAGATGATCGCCAAGGATCCGGCGCGGCGGCCGCAAGCGCCTGCCGAAGTGGCTGAGGCGTTGGCGGCATTGTTTACCGAGCCTGCGCCGCCGCCGAGCGCGGCCGAGATGCCGCCGACCGTGTTCGCCGGCTATCAGCAACCCTCGTCCAGTCACGTCGCTCCGCAGACCGCGCCGCGCACGCCGGGCACCGTCACCATCATCCCCAAGATGAAGCCCGCCGAGCCGCTCCTGCCCGGCGCGCCGCCCAGCGAAGCCAAGTCGCAGCCGGAGTCGCAAGTCAATCCGACGTAGGCGACGCTGCCAGCGTCGCCGCCGCCCTCGTTCAGCTTCACCTTGTACGTCTGCGTCGTTTTGCTATATCCTTTCGTAAAGGGACGTGAAAACTTTCTCAAAGCGCCGGGTTTGCCGCGGCGCTTTGCTTTTGTCCGGCAACATGAAAGCAACTGCCGAACGCTCATTCCTGTGGATGTTTTGGCTCTTGGCCCTGGTCGGAGTCGTTCTCGACCAGGGGAGCAAATACGGCATGTTCGCATGGCTCTATAATGAGGGCCGCGGCGGCAGCTCTGAATTATTGCCAGGCGCGTTCACCCTCGTCGCGGAATTCACGCCCGATAAGGAAACACAGACCGGCTTGCTGGCTACGCTGCGAACGCTTGGCGGCGACGTGTTGCCGCGCGTCAACAAAGGCGCGCTCTTCGGCATGACCTTGCACATTTCGCCGGAGTCCGCGAATCTCTTGTTTACTCTTGTCAGCCTTTGCGCCGCGTTGGGGATCATCTTCTGGAGCACACGGCCCAGCGCGCGCCGCGACGGTTTCCTGTGCTTTGCGCTAGGCCTCATCCTCGCCGGCGCGATCGGCAACCTCTACGACCGGATCGTTTTCGGAGGCGTCCGCGATTTCCTCTGGTGGCATTTCCTCGTCAATTGGCCCGTTTTCAACATCGCCGATTGCTGCCTGGTCGTGGGCGCCGGCCTCATGCTGCTGGAAGCCTTCCTAACGACCAAGGAAATGGTCGCTGCTCCACCGGGAGGGACAGTGCAGTCGGCGGAAAAGCAAGAAAGTCTGCCCCGCCCGGGCGCTGCCCAGGCCGCCTCCACGCACAACGCCGGCGTCGGCCAAGGGTGATGCCATGCCCGCCCTCACCGGCGAAGTCGTCTATTTGTACGCCTACGACGTGGCCAACGAAGTCCGGACCGGCAAGATCCAGGACATCCTTTCCAAGAAGCCTTTTCCCTTTGAAATCCAAACCGATCGCACCTTTCCCAAAGACGTGCCGCTTTACAAGCCATTGACCATCGAACCGTCGCTTGCCCTGCGCTTGTCTCCTATCGTCCCTGGTGGAAAAGGCGAACCGCTTCGGGTTCTGGTGCGCGTGTATGAGGTCGGCGTGGTCGCTTTGGACATGCGCGCGCCTTTTGCAGTCGAAGCGTTGGAAGAATTGCACTCCTATCACGACGCCAGGCTCGACGACGGCCGCACTCTGGACGAGGCAGCGCACGCCTTGTGTCAGCAAGTCTATCAGAGTCTTTTGGAGTTTCTGGTCAAGAGCGCTCCGCCCGGGACGCCCGAAGCCTACACGGCGTTTTGCGTGACCGGCGGCGACGCGGTGCGCGATGCGGAGCACTGGTTGACGGACAAACGGCGCAGCGTTGCCGGCCTGTTGTCCGCCACGCCGCCCGCAGAGCTGAGCGAGGCGCAGGTTCACGAAGTGCTCAGGCTGCTATGCTCCTTCAGCAAGAAGGACGTGGTGATCGTGGACTGGGACGCGGCGTTCATTGTCGATCTGCAAGGATACCTGGACGACGTGCTTTATGTTCTGGAGCTGGCCAACCTGCAATTGGAAGAGTTCCGCGTGATGGACAACCAACTCGACCGTCAGCTCATCCGCGCATACGACGACCTCGAGCGGCGCGGTTTCTCGCTCTGGGGAGTGACTTCCGCCGCACTGCGCTCCATTCGCTGGTTTCGCGTCGATCTCACCAAGCTGGCCGACGAAGTCACCAACATCACCAAGCTCATCGGCGACTGGCATCTGGCCCGCGTTTACCTGGCCGCGCGCGAGCGCTTCCATCTCGACCAGTGGCGCAACAGCGTCGAGCAACGGCTCGGCCATCTTGACAAGCTTTACAGCGTGGTGCACACCGAAGTGAACGAACGTCGCATGCTTTGGCTCGAAGCCATCATTGTCCTGTTATTCGTGATCGACCTCATCGCGATTTTTTTCCTCAAATAGATTCGCGCGTCGGGTTATCTTGCCCCGCTTAACGGCAAATGCATTTTTCTTGGAAGAATCGTTAAACTTTCTCGCCCCACTCGACCGATGCGCTTCGAAGGTATCGTGCCGTTCAAGGATGACTTCGATGCCGATGGGGCTGAGCAAAACTGGTTGCCACTTCGCATTGCACGTGGAGTGCCTGGAAGACCGCTTTGCGCCGGCCGGCTTGCCCTGGCTGGAGAGCGCGGTTTCGCTCGAACCCCGTTTCGAACAAGTGCGCGAACAGGCGGATGTTTTCGTGGATGTCCGTGCAGATCAGCCGGCGCGCTTCGAAGCTGCGCCGATTCAAGGGCTGCCAGCCCAACACAATGCAGGTGAGTTTGACGACGTGGCCGACGCCGTAGCGCAGGCGTTGTGGGGCAAGGACGACTCCGGCGCGAGCGCTAAAGACGTCGCGACGCCGGACGGCACGTCCGACTACGTCGTCTGGGAATGCAAAGACTCTTCGCCGGTCCAATCGCGCAGCCGGCCGGATTGGCAACCGGTGGCGGTTGTGTTGCTAGCGCTTGGTTGGCCACAAAAAGACCAAGACTTGGGGCCGCGTCTTAGTGTTGGTTTGGACTCGGCGCCGCGCGGATTCGGATGGACTCGATTGCGGCTGCTGCGCGAGGCTTGGCAACAACGCCGCCCGCCGCCCACGCGGTTTCCACCTTGGGAACACTTGCAAGAGATGAACGATTCAAAAGGCAGACGTGACGTCTGCCTTTTTTGTTTTACACCTGCGTCAGCGGCATCTTCATCAAACCGTACTTCTTCATCTTCTTGTACAGCGTGACGCGGCTGATCCCCAACGCGTCGGCGGCGCGGGTGCGGCTGAAGCCATGCGTCATCAACGCGCGCTGAATGACGTTGCGCTCGATGACGTCGCGCTGCCGGTGCAGCGAGGCGTTGGCGACCTCTTCCGAGCCGTTGGCGGCGAAGGCGGCATGCTGCACCGCGGGAGGCAGGTGCTCCACGAGGATGTGCGCGCCGGAGCTGACCAGGACGGCATGTTGCAGCACGTTTTCGAGCTGCCGTAAATTGCCGGGCCAGGAGTAGCCTTCCAAGGCGGCGATCGCTTCGGGGTGAATATCGAAGAGTGACTTGTCGAATTTGCGATTGAAACGAGCCGCCATGCCGCGCGCCAGGTAGGCAATGTCCTGCACGCGCTCGCGCAGCGGCGGCAAGTGGAAGGACATGACGTTCAGGCGGAAGTACAAATCCGGGCGGAAGCGGCCGCGCTCCACCGCCTCTTCCAGGTCCAGGTTGCTGGCGACGATCAGCCGGCCATGGCAGCGCTGGGTTTCGATACTGCCGACAGGTTCAAATTCGCCTGTTTCGATAACGCGCAAAAGCGTGGCTTGCTGTTCCAGTCCAAGCGTGTCGATCTCGTCCAGGAGCAGCGTCCCTTCGCCCACGGCGGCGAACTTGCCGACCTTGGGCCGATCCGCTCCGGTGAACGCCCCTCGGACGTGGCCAAACAACTCGCTTTCGACCAGATTGGCCGACAGCGCGCCGCACGGGACAGTGAGGAAACGATGCTCTTTGCGGGGAGAGTGTTCGTGAATGAGCCGGGAAAGGAAGGTCTTGCCGGTGCCGGTTTCGCCGGTCAAAAGCACGGTTACGTCGTGCTGGGCGGCCAGCGCGATGCGATCGACAAGTGGCAGTAGTGAAGGCGTCAGCGCGAGCAAGCGCCGGCTCAAGAGTTCTTCCAACTGCTCCCGGCCGCGCTCCACGAGCATGCCGCCGTGGCCGAATTCGCGCACCAGCTGCGTAAGCTGGCCGGCGTCTTGGGGCCAATGCAGCAGCCGAAACACAAAATCTTCGAGATGGATGGGGATCGTGTCGGGATGCGAAACCGCGTCCACCAGCACCACTATGGGCGGCAGCTTTTGCAGGTTGATGTCTTGCATGAGCCGCTGGACGACTTGCATGTCGTCTGGACCCGAAGCCGCCAAAACGAGCAGCCAATCCGAGTCCCGATCCAGTTGCTCAGAGGCCTCGGCCAGGGAACATGTCCAGGCCGGCGCGCCCCATTCTCGTTCCAGATGCGTCTTTAGGACGTGCGCCAAAGTTGGATCGTCAGCCGCCAAAACGACGCGGTTTCCTGCCATGATGCCGTTTCTCAAAGAGAATTCCACCGACGAAGCGCTTGTACCCAACTGGACGCTGTTAACTTCCCTCGCTCGCGCGTCGGGCTAGTGTTAACTTTTCTAAACAAACATGGTTCAGGAATGGGCAGTTGTCAAACGCCCGCACTTCAAGTAGGACGGGTCTCCCGGCCCGTCCGGACGGCCCTGGAGAGCCGTACTACAACTGGGAGTGCGCAAGTCCAAACAAGGAACATCGGGATTCCTACAATGAGACGGCTGTCCCCGCGCCGGGGGAAACACTCGGAGATTCTGGGCCTCATGCACATCGACTTCTATGGGCTGCGCCTGTCCACGCCGCGCGTCACCTGTTACCTTTGGTCCCCTTGGCGCGCTTCGGCGTTGGAGCATCGGCTTTTTGACGCCATCGGCCAACTGTCCGGGGTAGCCCCGGAACAGGATGTGGAATCCATGCGCTTGCACATCACCGACGCCAAGACCTGGAAAGCGGCCCTCACCGCCCTGTGCCGCGTTCTCAAAGGCTGGCAAGAAGACGCCACCGACGCCGGCCGGGAACGCCGCGCCTTTCGTTGGCTGTTAGAAGGCGATACCGATGACCACGGCTACGACCATGCGGGCGAACCCGCCTGCCTCTGGGCCTATCTCCGGCTGGGCATCGAACGCGGGAATCTCGAAGACGCAGAGCGCAGCGAAGACATTGATCTGAATGGGTTCGGGCTGCGCATCTGGCCGGAAAACAACGCCTAAGCGGCGTCAACGCGGGGCCGGCGGCGCGGTCATCGACGGCTTGACGGGGGGCGCGGCGGGCGGCTTCACCAGTTTACGGCGCAGGCGCTTTCGGGCGGGCAACGGCTGATCGTGCTCGTCTTCGATGTCGCCAATGATCTCTTCCAAAATGTCTTCCAGAGTCAACAAGCCGTGGATCTTGCCGTCGTCGTCGCGCACCAGGGCCATCGGACGTTTCGCTTTCTTGAACAACCGCAGCGCGTTGGCGATTTCTTCGTCCGGCTTGAGAAAGATCGCCTGGTACAGGGCATCCTCCAGAACGACCACGCCGCGCAGGCTGAACAAATAAAACAAGTCCTTCGTGTTGACGATGCCGACAATGTTGTCCAATTCCCCTTGATACACCGGCATGCGCGTGTGGGCGCCGGAGCGCACGGCTTCGAGTATCTTGTCCGGCGGCATGGTTAGCTCCAAGGCCGCCACCTTGTCGCGCGGCACCATGCAATCGGCCACGGACTTTGTCGTCAGCTGAAAAACGTTTTGCACCAACTCGGCCTGATCCGGGTCCAATACGCCGGCTTCCTCCGTGTCCTCGATCAAGAGCGTCAGCTCTTCCACGGAATGCACCAGGCTTTCGGGGTGCGCCTTGATGCCCAAGACGCGAATGAACAGGTTGCCCGTGCCGTTCATGAGCACAACAAGCGGCCGGGTCACCAGCTCGAAGAGGATAAGCGGCTTGGCAATCCAAAGGGCGATGCGGTCGGGCGACTGCAGCGCCAGCGACTTGGGGAACAGCTCGCCAAAAACTACGTGTAAGAAGGTGACCAGGAAGAACGCAATGGTGCCGGCGACCGAATGCCGCGCGATGAAGCTCAAGGGGGCGGGTAAGCCGGCGAAGAGGCCGCTCAGGGCGTCGGCGAGCGCGACCTCGGCAACCCAGCCCAGGCCGAGGCTCGACAGCGTGATGCCAAGCTGCGTGGCCGCAATCGAGCGATCCAGGTGCTCGACGGCAAAAAGGACGGAGCGCGCCCCCTTGATGCCGCGCGTGATGAGCTCTTCGACGCGCGTCTTGCGCACCGCGACCAGCGAAAACTCGGCGGCCACGAAAAAGGCGTTCAAAGCAACCAACAAGGGGATAGCGAGCAGGCCGAGCGTTGGGCCGAGCCAGCTCCAGCTACCGTCGGCAAATAAGGAGAACACGACAATCCTTTCCCTAGACGCAACGGTTCGAAGGACAACTGTTGATGGATTGCATTCCATCAGGGGGTGGGGATGTGCAATCCATTTTTGGCCATTATTGCGTAAAGGCCTTGACGCCAGTAGTTTGCGGAAAGCGCCGTGCACGAGCGCGATCTGCAATCCATTCCGAAGATGCAAAGTCGGGTATCATGTCAACTTACCAAAAAGTCGCTGCATTCGGCAGGGTGCCCGTGGTTTGGTTTGCCAGCTGGTTTGCAAACTCCGTTTGGGACCGAGTAGGAGAACCCCGATGAACGCAATCGCTTGGCAATTGGTTTTGGCAAGTGCGCTGACGACCGGCGACGTGGAGTTGGCCGAGCCGGTGGCCAAGATCTGGGACCAGGGCGCGCACAACGCCTTTACCGATTTGCTGCGCTGGCAGGACCGCTGGCTGTGCGTGTTTCGTGAAGGGGCGGGTCACGCGGCCGGCGCAGGCGTCATCCGCGTCTTGACCTCGGTCGACGGCAAGAAATGGTCGTCGTCCGCGCTCATCGAGAGCAAGGGCGTCGACCTCCGCGATCCGCACGCGTGTGTCACTCCGGATGGGCGGCTGCTTCTATGCGGCGGCGCAGCTGTGCCGCCGACGCGCGACCCGGTCACCGATCACTACTCTTTTGTCGCCTTCTCGAAAAATGCCTCCGAATGGACGGCGCCGGCGCGGGTTTGCGACAGCTGGCAATGGCTTTGGCGCGTCACCTGGCACAAGCGTAGGGCCTATGGCGTCGCCTATCAATGGAGCCCCAAAGAGAAAGGCAAATACACCGCTGCGCTCTATCAATCGAAAGACGCGGTCAAGTTCGACAAAGTCACGGATTTCAAAGTCCCGCAAACGACCGAGGCGACCTTGCGCTTCGACGGCGACGACATGCTGTGCCTTCAGCGCCGCGACGGCGACCCCAAGACCGCGCTCTTGGGCCGCAGCAAAGCGCCCTATGACCAATGGAATTGGAAAGACCTCGGCATGTACTACGGCGGACCAAACTTCATCCAAGCGCCGGATGGCCGCTGGTGGGCGTGCGGTCGCATGATCGACAAAGGCAAGCCGCAAACCGTTCTATGCCTGCTCGACGTCAGGGCCGGCAAGCTGACCCCCGCCCTCACCTTCCCCAGCGGCGGCGACAACAGCTATCCCGGTCTCGTCTGGCACGACAATCTCTTGTGGATTTCTTACTACAGCTCGCACGAAGGCAAGTCGGCAATTTATCTGGCGAAAGTGCGCGTCGCACTTTCTCAACCTAATTAACTTCCCTCAATGGCGAACTCGACGCAGGAGGGGGGGTGGCATGCAAGGCACGCTAAGCAGGACCTGCCGACGGGCCACCATTGCGCTGGTGGTGTTTTGCTGCGCTGGTTGCTCCGCAAGCAATTCGGCGCGCGCCGAAGCCCTCGCACGCTGCCAAGATCAAGCCGAGGCCTTCGCCGATGCCTTTGCGAAGCAGGATTGGCAAATGTACATCGATCTCGCCTATCCGGCGCTCGTCGAGCACGTGGGCGGCCGCAAGAAACTGCGTCTTGCGCTCGAGATGACCGTGAAGAAGGATGCATATCGCGTGCTCTCGACGCGTGTCCAAGCACCAGAGCGGCTAATTGTCGCCGGCAAGGATCTATTCACCATCGTGCCCCTTCATCTCGAATTCGAGCGCAAAGAGAAAAAGTTTGCGGGCGGTTCATTCTTCGTTGCCGTCTCCAGCGACGAGGGCAAAAACTGGACTTTTCTTGGCGGAACTGATTTCGACGAGCGCGACCTGCGTAAGATCGTACCGCACTTTCCACGCGGCACTCAGCTCCCTAAGAACACGATCCTGGAGACACCTTGAAATCCGTGCGCGTTCTCGCCAAATCAGCATTATGACTTCATCCACGTCATGTTGGCCCTTGCGTTCGCGCCTCTTGCTTGCCGCGGCCTTGTTGCTCCCGATCCTGCTCGGCGCGGCGGTCTGGTTCGCACAACCGCCGACGGTCGCACTGCGGCTGCAATCGGATTCCTTTCGGACTTTCCTCCCATCCCCTCTCCACTTCCAGCAAAGCCAGATCGGCTCCAAGCCTGTGTATCAGCCGCGCATCACCAACGTGCAGATTCTCGACCTGGACAAGGACGGGTTACCGGACGTCGTGGCGTGCGACGCGCAACGGCAGCGCGTGTACTGGTGCCGCCAACAGCCGCGCGGCCAATGGCAGGAGATTCCGCTGGGCGATGAACTGGCCGCGCCTGCCCACGCCGCCGTCGTCGATCTCGACGGCGACGGCGATTCCGACATTGTCGTCGCAGTCCTGGGCAGCGTTTCGCCTACAGACGATCTCGTAGGCAAGGTCGTCTGGCTGGAAAACCGCGCCAATCTCCGATTTCAGACGCACGTGATTCTCGATCACCTGCACCGCGTGGCCGACGTGCAGGCGGGCGATCTCGACGGCGACAGCGACGTGGACCTCGTGGTTGCGGAGTTTGGTTACGATCACGGCCGTGTGCATTGGCTAGAGAACATAGGCAAGAACCAGTTTCGCGACCACGAGTTATGGGCCGCCCCCGGCGCGATCCATGTGCCCATCGCCGACTACGACGGCGACGGCGATCTCGACATCGTGGCGCTGGTCTCCCAAGAAGATGAAGAGGTCTGGGCATTCGAAAACAAAGGCGGCGGCAAGTTCGAGCCCCGGCTGCTTTTTGCCACACCGAACTTCGACCTGGGCTCGGCCGGGTTGTTTCGCGGCGACCTCAACCAAGATGGCAAGCCCGATTTGCTGCTTGTGGCTGGCGACAACCTGGAAGTTCAATACCCGCAGGCACAAGCATGGCACGGCTGTCTGTGGCTCGAAAACAAAGGCGGTTGGCGATTCGAAACGAAACGGCTCGCTCATTTGGGCGGAACGTACGCAGCCGCCGAGGCCGACCTGGACGGCGACGGCGACCAAGATATCGTGCTCGTCAGCATGTTCAACGATTGGCGCCGACCCGGCAGCGCCAGCGTCGTCTGGCTCGAGAACGACGGCAAACAGAACTTCAAGACCTGGCAGATCGCCGACCGGCCCACCCACCTAGCCACTTTGGCATGCGGCGACCTCGACGGCGACGGCCGGCCCGACATTGTCGCCGGCGGATTCCATTTGATGGCCCCATTCGACCGAATCGGCCGCATTACGGCCTGGCTTAGCACAAAGGCACCATGAAGCGCCGCGACTGGCTCTTGGCCTTCGTCATCACCGTCGAGCTT
Source organism: Gemmataceae bacterium (assembly GCA_022616245.1). Taxonomy (GTDB): domain Bacteria; phylum Planctomycetota; class Planctomycetia; order Gemmatales; family Gemmataceae; genus JAKEFD01. The sequence continues at coordinate 8,756 of JAKEFD010000007.1, read as the reverse complement.
GTCGCCGGCGGCTACTGGGTGCTGCGCCGCTGGACGCTGCCCAGCCCGCCGCTGCCGGACCTCACAACCATTGAACCTTATGCCGCCGAGGAAATCGTTGCCTTTCAGAGGCGCTGCGGAAGCGCGGAAGACTGGCGTCGGCTGGGCGAAATGTACATGGCCTTTGGCTTCTTCACCGAGTCCGAGGCGTGTCATCGCCGGGCGGCCGAGTTGTCACCTGACAACGCGGAGCTTATCTTTCAATGGGCGTTCAGCCTGGAGCGCTTGGGTTGGTTGGAGTCCGCCAATGAGCAATACGAGCGTGCCGCGCAGTCACAAACCGCGCTTGCCGATGAGGCCTTGTATTTCATCGGGCGCAATCTGCTGAGGTTCGAAAAAGTAAACGAAGCGCGGACTGCATTCACCCAGGCGCAGCGCTTGCCCGCGGCGCGCCATGAGCTTGCGCGCTTGGAGGCTCGGGAAGGGAAGTTCGCCGAAGCCGAAAAGATTGTCCGCGACATGGTTCGGAGTTATTGGGGGGCAGTGCAGCCGCCGTTCCTGGGCTATCGCATCATGCGGGCGCAAAACCAGCTGAAGATGGCACTGGCCTTTTCCGATCGCGCCGCTTCCAACCGAGGACGCTTGCCGAATCCTTTCGACCGTCCATGGCTTAGACTGAAGAGCGCGCACGACGCAATCGGCTTGTCCGCACAGCTACACCGAATCGAAAAGGACCTATCCGACGGCAAGTTGTCGCGTTGGGAGCCTGAATTGAACACTGCTTTTCGAAAAAACTGGACGCCGTCCGTCGCCGACTTGCTCGCGGAAACCCATTTGCAAAAGCGCGATCCCGAGCAGGCCTTGCAGATCTTGAAGGACGCGCAGGAGCGCGCTGGTCCTTCGGCACATCTGGCGCAGCGCTTGGGAGAGACTTACGAGGAATTAGGGGACATGCGCAACGCAGTGGAGTGCTTTCGCCGGGCGGTGCGCTTGGGTTGGGTGGCGGAAACGAAGGACGCGCATTACAAGATCCATCTTCATCTCGAAAAGAGCGGCGCGAACATTGAAGCCAAGAAACACTTGGCCCATGCGCTTTTTGGCGTGGGCTTGGAGCTTTTTTGGAGGAAGGCTGTCGTGATGGAGGCCGCCGTGGCCTTCGAAAGAGCAGTGAAAATCGATCCCGCTCTTGCCGACGCCTGGTATTTCCTTGGCGAAGCGCGGCGCTTGGTCAACGAACACGATGCCGCCCGAACGGCCTTTGAACGCTGTCTGACGCTGCGGCCGCATTTCGGCATGGCTAAGGTCAAGCTCAACGACCCGCGCCAGTTTTTCAAAGAGAAGTAGAGCCGTTCTCCCACGAGTGCCGACTCTGGTACAAAGTAGAAAGAGTCTTGCAGGGCCGCAAAGTGCACCTTTCGGTTACTTGTCCACTGTGTCAAAGCACCTATCAGGTCGATGAGACTCTGCGCGGCAAGCGGATGCGCTGCTTGAACTCGATTTGCCGCGCAGTGTTCGAGGTGCGCGCCCAAAGCGTGGAGAGTGGACCGCCGGCTGTCCCACCGCCCAAAGAGATCAAGCCGACGGGCACTGTCGAAGAAATGGTGCCGCTCTTGCCGGCGGAAATTGCAGTACCGGAAGAACCGCCGAAGAAAGCGACGCCGTCCTGGCAGACGCCGCCGCCGGTGCGCACAGCGCGCCTGGCCGCGGAAAGTGTCTCGCTTCCTTACGGGCGCGGCTCGGACACCTTGCTCGACCCTGCGGTACGCTCACAGAGTGAACGGACCACGCCCACCACCGGCTTGGCGTCGTTGGAACCCGATTTGAGCGAATTGGAGGAAAAAACAAGCCCGGCGCAGGAAAACGAGCCGCCGCGCCCGGCGGTACGGCCGGCGCGACGCCGCTCCACGGGGTTGATCGCCCTTTTGCTTGCCGTATTGGCGGGCAGCGGCATCGGCGCATACTTGATCGTCGAGCGCAGCCGCGGCGCCAGCGAATTGGAGCGTTACCAGAAAGCCGAAGAACACTATCAAAATCACGAATTTGCGGAAGCCGTCCGCGCGCTTCAAGGCCTGGTTCGCGATTTCCCAAAGAGCAAAGAACGCACGCTGTACCAGTTCTTGGCGGAATGGAGCGACGTGCGCGGCGCCGTTTTTGGCCCGCGCGACGCAGACACCGACGCCGCCGATCTGTACGCGCGCGTCGCGCAATTCCTCGAAATCTACAAGAACGATCCCTTGATCGAGAAACGGCACGGCGACATATGGGAAACGCTGCAACGTTTGGCCAAGGAGTTGACCGTGTCGGCGGAAGAAAGGCACTCCAGCCCATTGCTCGAGCGTGCCCGGCGCGCCTGGGCGGAGGCGGGAAAGTTCCAGGCGCCCAAGAACGCCAACGTACCCGAAACACAGAGGACTTTGACGGCTGAGTTTGAGCGCGTCGAGAAAACATTGGCCGTGCAGGCCGCACGCGCACAGGTTTTGGAGACGCTTGGCGAACTTGCGAATGTGCCCTCAGCCCGCGGCGTTCGTCTGGGAAAAGAGCTCATAGAAAAAGCCGGCCTGGCGAGCGATAAGGAAGCGCAAGCGCGGCTGAGGGCCCTGATTGACGCCCATCGGGCTGCGGTGCGATTCATCGTTACGGGCCCTGAGGATGGACCACAACCCGCGGCCGAAGATGTTCTGCCCAGCGTCGCTTTCACACCGGCGGTTGGCAAAACGAACGCGGCGCCGGTGTCCGACGGCGTCGTCCTGGCGCTGGCGCGCGGCGTCCTCTACGCATTCGAGCCCGCGCGCGGCGACCTGCGCTACGTGCGCCGCCTCGGCGTCGATACCACGGTTTTGCCTTTGCGCGTACCTGCTTCGGACATCACGCCGGAAATGCTTCTGGTTCTTTCCTCCGACACGCGCGCACTTCTCGGCGTTGAAACGGGCAGCGGCCGCGTTCTGTGGCGTACCGGCTTGAGCGACGCTTGCTTGGCCCAGCCCGTGCTCCTAGACCGCGTCGTCTTGGTGCCCACTCTGTCCGGGCGCATCGAGGAAATTGACATCATCGGAGGGTTGCGGCGCGGGTATTACGAACTCGATCAGCCGTCGCTGGTGGGCGGAGCACGGCAGCCGGATACGTCGCTGGTCTATGTCGCCGGCGAAAGCGAGTGCATCTATGTTTTGGACGTTACGCGCCGGCAATGCGCCGGCATCTTGTACCCCGGCCACGCGCCGCGCTCGTTGATCGGTCCGCCGCTGCTTTGGAACGAACACGCTGTGCACGACTCCAGGCACAAAGGCTGGCTGGCGCTCACTCAAGCGTCGAGCGCGGGCAGCGTGGAGCTCGTTCCGTTCGCACTGCCCATCGACGATGCGGGGGAAAAGCCCGCCAATCTCAAAATCACCATCCCGGGCGCGGCGGCATTTTCTCCGTGGCAGGACCAAAGGCAAATCGCTCTCGCCACGGACGCCGGACTGCTCGCGCTTTACGGCATTCGACAGAAAGGCAATCGTGATCCGCTCTTGTTTCCCATGTTCAAGCAGCATTTTCAGGTGGACAGCGGCGTCAAAGGCGGCCCGGCGAAAGCTATGCTGGTCCACGTCGACGCGGAGAATTTCTGGGTGCTTATCAATGGAAAACTGCACCGCGTGCAAACGGCATTCACGGCCGCCGCCGGTCCAGGGTTGGTGTCGCGTTGGCCGCAACCGGTGCACGTCGGCGCACCACTGCACGCGGCCGAGGCACGTCTCGAAGCCGGCCGGCTCGTGCTGTATCTGACAACACAGGACGAAAGCGCCTGCCGGCTCTGGGCCATCGACGCGGAGGACGGCCGAGTGTACTGGCAACGTCAGCTCGGACTTACCTGTCAAGGGCCCGTTGTTGCCGTCGGAGATACGCTTGTTTGTCCGGATAGTGACGGTTTTCTGTTCGTGGACAAGCCGGCTCATGGAGGCGGAAAGTCCTGGACCACGGCAGGCAAGCGTGTGCCGCTGGACAAAGATTCCGCCCGACACGGCCTGCTCCAACACGGCGACCAGACGATGGCGTGGACGTGGCTGCCTCAAACTTCCAAACTGATGGTCGGCCCGATCACTCCGAAAGGCATTGAGAATCCCCAAAGTTTTACATTGCCCGCGCCGCCGCAAGGGACGCCCGTGCTGTTGGGCGATGCAGTACTCGCGCCGCTCGCCAATGGCCTCTTGTCGCGCCTGAACTTGAGCGGCAATACTGTGGAAAATGGACCAGAATGGCGCGGTGTGGGCGTTGAAGAAAGCGCGCCCGGCTTTCATGTAACTCTCGGCGCCAACGAATTCACGTTGACGGACGGCAGCCGAACACTGACTCGCTATCGATGGGGCCAGGACAAGCTCTGGGAAAAGCTATCGAGCGCAGCTCTCCCCTACCGAATTGTGCGCGCGCCGGTCGTTTGGAAGGGCCATCTCCTGGCCGCGGATGCTGCCGATACCGTCACGCTGCTGGATGCCGAGCGGCTGCAGGTTGTGCGGCGCTGGTCGCCCGGCGGCAAGATCACCGCTGGTCCCTTCGTGCGCGGCCCGCACGTCGGGGTCATCGTTGGCGACAAGCGCATGGTTTGGTTGGACCCGTCGAAAGATCAACCGCTCTGGGAGTACGATTTTGTCGCGCCTGTAGTCGGCGAGCCGAATGTGCTCGGAGACAAACTTATCGTCGCCGATTTGGCTGGGAAGATCACGACACTGGACACAGTCACCGGCCGGCCGGTCGGCAGCGAATACACGTTTCGCGCGAATGTCGCCGCCGTCGCCGCGCCCGTTCCGTCGGACGAAGCAACCGTCTTTATCCCACTGACGGACGGAACAGGCGTCTTCTTTCGGCCTTAAACCTCATTTGTCAGCTTCTTGCCTTGCTTGGCCAGGATGTGCGCCAAGTAATCGACAGACAAGCGCGGATCGTCCAAAAGCAGGCTGTGCATTTCGCCGCGAATGAACTCGGAAAGATCGTCGCCCGACCAGCCGGCCTCGACCAGGCGCTGCCCGAGGAATTCCAGACATTGGTCGCGCAAGGCGTCGGTGCGGCGCGAAATGGTCCCTTCATGGACTTCGAGCAAGTTGGCCACTTCGCGCTGGCTGAGCCGGTAGCGCAGCCGGAGTCCCAGAAGCAGCACTTCATCGTCGCCGATCTTTTCCAGCCAATCGCGCGTGGCCTGGGCAAATACTTCGCGCCAGCGCCCGTCGGCGCCGTTCGCGGGCATCGGCATGGCCAGGTCGTCTTCGGGCAAAGCCTGCACGCCGCTCTGCTTGCGAAGTTGCGAAATATGCCAGTTCTGAAAGACACGAATGAGCCAGGGCACGAGCGGGCGGTTGCCGTCGTAACGTGCGAGCACCGGCAGGGAGGTTGGCCGCTCCGGCACGTAGAGCTGGCTCCAGAACTCGGTCACCGCGCTGTCTTGGCGCTCCTCGTCGCGCGGATAGAGGCGGGCCGCGCGGGCGCGCAAGGCGTCCAAAAGCAGGCAGTCGCTGCGGCCGGCCCGCGACGCGAACAGTGCTTCCCAGGCCCGCGCATTTCCTTCCAGGCATGCGGCGGCGACAAACCAATCGAGCGGATAGAGGTTATCCAGATAGGCGTTCCACGATGCGCTGGCCCCCGCTTTATTGCGATAGATCTCGAAGGTGCGCTCGAGGTGTTTGCCGCAGGAGTCGCGCGAGAGGTTGATCGAAGGAATCTGCAAACGGCAGAAGTAGTAGAGCAACTCGACGCGCGGACCGAGTTGTGCCGGACCTTCCTGCATGAGCTTTTTCCTGCGAGAGCCGCGACCGTCAGAGCCGCGACCGTCAGAGCCGCGCCCGTGAGGAAGCGGATACACTGTCTCGGATTATAGCAAGAATGGAACTTGCGTAGGACAGGTTTTGAACCTGTCCGGTTTGGGCGGACAGGTTGAAAACCTGTCCTACGCACGAAACTAGCCGGCGGGAATGAACACAATTAGCTCCACGCGCGCGGCCGGCAGTTTCTCCGTCTCCGGAACCGCCACCGGCGTGTTGCCGACGCCGATGGCGCGCACGGAGCGGTTGGACCAGAACCAGAAACCGGTGCGGTGGATGCGGTGGTTGCTCTTTAAGTACTCGAGCACGGCCTCGCTCTGCTTCTGCGTCAGCGTGCGCGCGTAGTCCGGATCGTGCTGCGGACCGACAAACGACGCGATCACGACTTCCTGGTTCGATTCCTTTTCGCCGTTGACCCAAGCCGAAACCTCGTCGAGCGCTTTCTTGCCGCGCTCGCTCAAGATGGCCTGGCCCGGCTCGAACATGGTCTCTTCGGCGAACCACTTGCGATAGCGCTTGCAGTCGGGCCGGACCAGCTCCTTGTGCGGATCGACGACGTAGCTGCGCACCACCGGCAAGCTCTTGATGGCGTCGGAGTTTTGCTTGACCGACGCCACCATGCGGCGCATGTCCTGTATCGATTGCAGCGCCTCGGAATACACCTCGTTATTCTTGACCAGTTTACCCAGCGTGCCCTCGCCCGAGCGAATCTCCACAAGCGCGCCTTTCATCTGTCCGAGCGTTTCGCTGAGCTCCTTGTACAGGCCGTCGTTCTTGACGAGCTGGCCGAGCGTGCCTTCGCCTTTCTGCACGCCGTCCAGTGTGAAATCGACCTTGGCCAGCACCGTGTTCAACCTGCCGGCCGCCTGGGCGAGGTCCTTGGCGACCGCGCCGGCGCTGCCCTGGCCGGTCCGTATTTCGCCAAGCGTGCAGTCAAGCTCGGCAAGGATGCTGTGTAGTTTCGCCGTTGCTTGGGCGACGCTGTCGGACAATTCGGTCGCGGCTAGCGCCGTCAGCTCCGCGCCGTCCGCGACCGGGGCAGCCTGAGAGCTGCCGGGCAGGATGCGGACAATCTTGCCATGCAACAGGTTTTCGGAAGCGATCTCCACCTTGGCGTCCTGGCCGACGAGATGGCGCAGCTTGCCGGCGATGCGCATGCGCACGCGGACCTTGTCGCCGGGCGCGGCGGGCGGCACGATGGCTTCGACCTCGCCGGCGTCGATGCCCTGCACGCGCACGCGCGTGCCGACCGCGACGCCGCCGATGTCCGCAAAGCCGGCGCTGACCGAGAACGCCGAGCCGTCCAATCCGCGGCGGCTGTCGATTTGAAACAGGCCCCAAGCGCCAATCGCTAAAGCGGCGAGCACTATGGAACCCAAGGTCAACGCTTGCCAACGCGCTAGTGGACGCGACACGGTGTTCTCCCGGTTGGGCACGTTTGCAGCGTGCCGATGCCAGCAAGCACGCTCGAAGCGTGCTCGCAAGTCAATACATCATATTATTCGGAGCAAGCCAAGGAGAATTGCACGATAGGTATTCGACCTATCGATTATCAGGATGATTTCTCTCCGCGCGCGAGGTTCATCAACCGCACCATGCGCGGATCATCAAGAGGCGCAAGCGTTTGCCACTCGGCGCGAATCCAAGCCAGGTCGAGGCGCTCGCGCTGGGCGGCGACGAGATTTTCGATGTCCAACAGATCCTGGGTGCGAAATGCCAGCAGCTTGAGGAGAATGAGCCCTTCGGCGGAGGCGACGCGTATGGTGTGATTGAGCCAGTTCTCGTCGGTGGCGCGCTCAAGGATGTGTTGATAAACAGGAATCACGGGCTTTAGCCAATCGACGCGGATGCCGTGATAGGACAACGTTGTCATGTGCTCCTGAGTCCATTCGCGAATGGTCGTGAGCTCATCAAATTCAAAGCCTTTCTTCTGCAGCGATTCCAAGAGCGCGGGCAATTCAACTTGTGGAACGCGAAGAAGGAAATCAATGTCTTTGGTGAATCGAGGCTGCGAACGGTAGCCCGCAGCCATGCCGCCGATGACGGCGTAGCTCACGCGACGATGCGCGAGCGTCTCGGCTGCCGCCGCCAGGCCATCGCGCAGGTCTTGCTCGGAGATAGCGTGGTCATGAGCCATGTTTGACGATGATTTCTTTCTGTATCTTCCGCCACTGCCTTTCGTGTTCTTCCATCCGTTTTTCGATGGCGTCACGATGGGGCGAGGAGCGGACCATGGCCCAACCGAATGCCATGAGAGCAGCCATTTCGCGCCAGCGCTCGTCCGGCGTCAAGCGCTGAAATTCTTCCGCCCTTTTACGGGCGAGCTCTTGCGGATCGGGGAACTTCCACGGCAGGTTCATGCGGCGCCTTTCCATGTAATTCTATCACGATACTTTCCCATCTGGCGTTGGGGGCGCAAATCGTGACCTATAATAGAAGTAGAGAAGATGGCACGGCATGATCATAGGCTCCCCGTCCGTCCTAGATCTTGCCATCGATTTTTTGGATGGATCTTCCCTTCGACCGGAGGAAGGAGGTCCCTATGTATTCCTCCCTTATCGCCCTCGCAACGACCCTTGGCATGTTTTCGCCGCCGCCTACGGACAAGGCGGTCCCCACAGCACTTGCGCTGGAGCCGGAAGTCGCCGACTTATCCGGCTATTACTTGTGCAACGGCCAGGAAGGCCTGGGCAGGAAGTATAACGGCCTTTGTGTGATCACGAAGAGAAACGACGTCTACCTCATGCAGTGGGTGGTCGGCGGCACTTCGTTTTCCGGCATCGGCATGCGGCAAGGCAACGTGTTTTCCGCAAGCTGGGCCACCACAAACGAAAAAGGCCTCACCCGCGGCGTGCACCAATACCGCATCGAAACCGCTGGGCCGCGCCTCGTCGGCCGCTGGGCCACCTTGCCGGGCAACGGCGTCATGCAGCACGAGACCCTGACATTCCTGCGGCAATTGGAATCGGACGAAGACTAACATGAATCCTT
>JAKEFD010000474.1 GCA_022616245.1 Gemmataceae bacterium | reverse complement strand
GAGTGTTTCGAGCGCGTCGGCGTCACTGCGGCGAAACTGACGGAATTCGCCGTCTTGGCGGAACAGCAATCGGGCTCGGAATGACTGTCGTAGCCGACGCTGCCAGCGTCGATTCACGTCGCAACCCGCGCAACCGGCAAAGTCGCTGCAACTTAAACTGCAATTCCGAGCGCATCGACCATCCCGTGCCGTGAAGGACGAAAGGCTCCGTTAAGATTGAGAAGGATTTGTCGCGCTGCGCGCGGAGGTAGCACCATGTGCCGGCATCTTTGGACAGTCGTTGTGGCGGGTTCGCTCGTGACCCTTGGCGGTTGCAGTTCCACGGGAGAGCGCAAGCCGATCTTCCAATGGGGCCAGAATCAGCCACGAGCTCCCTTGAACATGCCCCCGGCGCCCGCGCCGTTTGTGCAAGGCAATATTCAACCAGGCGGCGCGTTTCCCACCGCGCCGGGCAATACGTTTCCCACCGCGCCGCCAAACGGAGGCCAGCATCTCCCGACGCTGCCGCCCGGCGCTGCGCCGACGCCCTTCCCGACGGCTCCGCCCGGACAGGTGTCCCCTTCAGGCGGTTTCTCGACGGCCATTCCGCCCGAGATCAAGACCGAATCGAAGTGGCAGCCCGCCGACTCCGGCGTGCAATTGCAAAAGCCGGAGCCGGTCACGGAGCAGTCGAAGCCTGAAGCGCGAATCTCCTTGTCGCCTTCCACGCTGCCCGTCGGCATCGCGCAATTCGCCGGCGCGCTCGATAGCGTCGCGGTCGGCTTGCGGCCGACGCCGGACGAAGGGTTCGAATGGCTGGCGGCGCGCGGCTATCGCACCGTGCTCTATTTGCATCAGCCGGGCGAAGATGCCCAAACCGACAAGAAGCACGTCGAAAAACGCGGCATGAAGTTCTTGAGCTTGGAAGTGTCGCCGCCAACGCTCGGCAAGATGACCGTGGAGGAATTCAATCGCGTGATACGCGACAAGGCCGGGCAGCCGCTGTTTGTCTACGATCGCGACGGCGCGTCGAGCGGGGCATTGTGGTACCTTTACTTCCGGATCGTGGAGCAAGAGTCGGAAGAGGTGGCGCGGATCCGCGCCAGCGCGCTGGGCCTGCGCGAAACTCGGGAGGGTTTGCACCGCGACATGTGGCAGGCCGCGCAGAAGTTCTTCCAAGAAATCGACCGTTGAGCAATTTCAAGCATTGTCCCCTCACGCACGCCGAGCCCAGTCGGAACCTTCAAACCTTGCCGAGACTTCCCCTCTTCCCCCGCCTGCAACGACTGCTCGTTTGCAATGCAGTCATGGCGGGGGGAGAGGGGCAGGGGTGAGGGGGCCATCACAGACTGGTACGCTGCACGCACGCTTGATCGATCGCTTCCTGCACCGGCTCTAAATCGTCGTAGACCTGCGTATTCCAAAAACGCAACACCAGCCAGCCTTCACTTGCGAGAAAGTCGGCGCGCGTTTGATCTTGGCTTCTTCTTGTCAAATGACTTTCGCCGTCGATCTCGATGATGAGCTTCGCTTTTCGGCAAGCGAAATCAACGACGTAGCGGCCAATGGGAATGTTCTTCTGCTTGCGTGTCATGCGAGCCCCCCTCACCCCTACCCCTCTCCCCCGCCCATTACTGTATTGCAAGCAGGCTGTCCTTGGAGGGCGGGGGAAGAGGGGAACCGTTTCGCGGCGCCACCGATGAAAATGACGTCAATCCCAGTCGGAAGATTCGACTCATGCCGGGACTTCCCCTCTCCCCCCGCCTGCAACGTCTGCTTGTTTGCAGTGCAGTCATGGCGGGGGGAGAGGGGCAGGGGTGAGGGGGGCCATCACGGACTGGTACGCCGCACGCACGCTTGATAGATCGCTTCCTTCACTGGCTCTAAATCGTCGTAAACCTCTGTATTCCAAAAGCGCAACACCAGCCAGCCTTCACTTGCAAAGAAGTCTGCGCGCCAACGGAATGTTCTTCTGCTTGCGTGTCATGCGAGCCCCCCTCACCCCTACCCCTCTCCCCCGCCCATTACTGTATTGCGAGCAGGCTGTCCTTGCAGGGCGGGGGAGAGGGGAACCGTTTGGCGGCGTCACCGATGAAAATGACGTCAATCCCAGTCGGAAGATTCGACTCATGCCGCGACTTCCCCTCTCCCCTTCAACGACTGCTCGTTTGCAGTGCAGTCATGGCGGGGAGGAGAGGGGCTATCCGCGTCAACTGCATACGAAGCTTCCAGACATGTCTTTTTTATTCTTCGATTGCATCGTGGCGCCCGTCACCTGATAATGTCGCTAAAGAGTTTGTGCCCAGGAGAAAGGCGGCTCCCATGCGGCATTGGCTGGCGGCATGCGTGGCGGCGGTTTTCGTGACCGACGTCCAGGCGCAGATTCTGTGGTCGCCCTCGGGATTTCCCGGCGGCCATGTGCATCAGGGCGGCGGAATCGGTTTTCACTACCAGCGCCGCCATCTAAGCGTCAACGGTTTCATCACCTCGGGCTACACCTATCCCGTCGTCCCCGTGTACCCGGTCTTGGTCGCGCCGATTTATCCCGCGCCGCGCGTCGTGGTCCATGTCGTGCCGGCGCCGTACATTATCGGGCCGCGCGTGCTCGGTCCCGGACCCGACGTCGATCTGAGCGGCGTCGATCTGGATGTGGTGGGACCGGAAGCGCTCTGGCCCAACGGGAAATTCGAGCCGCAGAAGGTTCCCAAGTTTCAACCGCCGCCGCCGGTTGAGCCGCCGGCCCCGCCCAAAAAGATGCCCAAGTTGCCGGTGGAGGAACTACCCAAAAAGCCCGAGAACCCCGCCGACCCCGAACCGAAAAAAGTATGGTTCAGCGAAACCGACCGGCTGATCGCCCTCGGCATGGCCGCGTTCAAGAACAAGGAATACGGCCTGGCGGCCATGCGTTTTCGCCAGGCGGCGGAGGCGGACCCGAAGGAGGGCAAGCCGCACTTTTTCCTGGCGCAGTCGTATCTGGCCATGGGCAAGTTTCGCGATGCCGTGACTGCGATCGAAGCGGGCCTGAAACTCCTCGATAGTTGGCCGCTCGCTCAATTCCGGCCGCGCATGGATTTTTATCAAGGCTTGGAGGACGAGTGGCTCGACCACATAAGACAACTCGAAGAAGTGCACGCGCGGCATCCCGAGCAGCCCGCCTATGCGTTCCTCTTGGCATACGTCCTGTGGTTCGACAACGAGCGCGCCGAAGCCGCGAAGCTGTTTCGCAAGACGCGCCCGCTGGTGAAAGATCCGTCGTACATAGACTTGTTCTTGAAAGTGGCGCAGGAAGTGGCGGCGAAATAATGGGCTACTCGTCGAGCACACGCTGCAAGAAAGGTCGCAACGTCTCTTCCGGGTACAGGCAAAACGCGTAATCCCTTCGCGACGTGACTTGTAATGCCGCTGCCGCATGCCGTGCATGAGCCAGTTCGCTTTCTATCTCTCCCTTTTTATTTTCGACAAGCAAGCGCAGCGCCGCGGTGAGCTTTCGCAGCTCGGCATAACGAGTGCGTCGCTGGGCTGATGTCTCACAAGGCGCGCCGAACCAGCGTTGTTTCTGCGCCGCCAGCTCCTGTGCCTCGGCAGTCTTCGCATAGCGTTGCGGGTTCCAGTGAAGGTCGCGCAGCTGCCGCTCGAGCTCTGGCAAACCAGGATTTTTGCCCCGTTGAGGAAACGGCAGCAGCAGCGTGCCGCTCAGGATCAAGTACGCGGGCGGCGGCATGCCGAAAAAATCGCGAAACAAGCGATCGGTCAGCTCGTCGTATTTGCCGCCGCCGATGCCATGGATAAACAGGTCGGCCAAAAGAAGCCGGGCGAAAAGCGTGGTTGTGAGCGCCCGCGTGCGGACTTTGCAGCCTTGCTTTTCCAAGTCGCGAAAGGCGGCGACCAGGTCTTCCGAGCGCGCGCCCCTCGGCAAAGCGGGCCATATTGCCCCCTCACCCCCAGCCCCTCTCCCCCCCAGGGGCGAGGGAAGGTCGAGCGCCGCGCCGGAGCGCAGCTCCATCGCGGTCGAGGTTTGCCGAACCCACAAACGTTGCCGGCGGCCTTGACCGGCGCGCCAGGCCCAAAACGGCGCTTCCAGCCAGTCGCCCTCTTTGGCCAGGTCCGGCACGGGATGATTGCGGCTGCGCAGCCCATAGCGGCGGCGATAGTCGGCGACGGCCGTATTGTAGACGCCGTGCAGCTTCGGCAGCTCGCTGAGCAAGTGGCACGCGAACCAGGCAAACGCCTCCGTCTGACACAAGCGGCTGAGAGGCGCTTCCAGGTTGTGGCAGCCCCAGCGCCGTTCCCAGAGCCGCCGCGCACGCACCATGCGCTCTCCCAGAAGCGGCGTCGATTGGTCCCGAAGGTCTTGCCAAAACTCTTCGCAAATCGGTTGAAAGGGCCAGCCAGCGAAAAAGGGCTTCACGCGGGCGGCAAAGTCGCCAAGTTTTTCGGGCGCTAAAATCGGCCTCTCCTCGAAGGGTGCCTCGCTGCCGCCGTGGTCAAAAGGAATCTGCGCGACATGGGGGTGCCCGTCCGAGCCGCGACCGTGAGGGAGCGGCAAACCCGCGGACAGCTTCTCCCCTCGCCCCAAGGGACAGGGGCCGGGGGTGAGGGGGGTACCGGCAGGCAATCGCAGCAGCGTGTTCTTGGCCGCATCGCTATCCACAATCAGATTGAGCGGCGCAACGCCGTGCTTCTTGCCCAAACCGCATAGCGCGAAGTTTTTCAGCCAAACGCCGGGATGGAATAACTCAGGTTGATGGCCGGCGACGAGCAAACCTTGACCTGATATATGCGGCAGTGACTCGTGAGGAACGTTGAACCCTGAACGTTGAACGTCCAACTTTGAATGGGGAGCGAGAAATTCTTCCGACAGGTAGCTGCGTGCAGTTTGCTCGGCTGCGGCCCGCGCCTGAGCGCGCAATTCGCCAAGGGAACGATCAAGAATGGAAATCGAGGCGTCTCTGAACAACCGGCGATTATGTTCCAGGAGCGAGCCGACATGCTCCAATGCGGGATAGGCGAGAACGCCGCCGTCTTCCTTGGGCGCCGCCAGGTCATGCACGCTCACGGACAACTCCCGCGCGCTAAAGCGCCGGCGAAGCACTCCCAGTCAAAACTGGCCCGCGCGGTGAGCGCGTCGGCAATGACGCCCCGGTAATAGGCGAGGCGCTGTTCCGCGTCGTTGAGCACGCCGCCGAAGGCCCGCTTGGGATCGAGATAGATGCGCGGCACGCCGACTTCCTTGATGCGCAGGCCCGCCTGCCCCGCCTGCACCCAAAGCTGCAACGGCATGCCCCAGCCGGTTTCGGTGATGGAAAGCTGCGCCAGCGCCTCGCGCCGATAGGCCTTGAAGCCGCAAAAAGCGTCGGTCAAGGATAGGCCCAGCGTCTGGTTCAGCTCCGAGGTGATGATCTGGTTGATCTGCCGGCGGTCTTGTGGCGTGGGCAGCGAAAACTGGCGAAAATCGCGGAGATAGCGGCTGCCGCTAACGATATCCGCGTCGTGAATCGCTTCGAGCAAAACTGGGATGCGGCCCGGCTCGTGCTGCCCGTCGCAGTCCATCGTCACGAGCACATCGTATTGTTCGCGCAGGGCAAAGTCGAAAGCGGAACTCAGTGCAGCGCCGTAGCCTCGATTCCTGGAATGCGTAACAACGTGCAAGCCCGACTGTCTTGCCAGTATTCCCGCGGTGCCGTCGGTTGAGCCGTCATCGATGACAAGAATGTTCGGGCTGTAGCGGCGCACTTCCTCCAGCACCGTTTCCAGGTGCCGTTCCTCGTTGTAAACCGGTATCGCAGTCAAGAAACGCATGGCGCCTCCTCGCGGCAACATCGAAGTCATTCTAATTTGGCCAATGCTTGTCCGCCACTCAGTTTAGATAGGAATTGGGCCGCTGGGATTCGGCCAATGCGGCGACAAAGGAGAGTAAGTCGCGATAGCCCGCCCTAACTGGCCTTCTTTGGCTAGTATGGAAGGTGTTCGATTCTACACGAACCCCTTGGCCTTGAGCTTTTGATAAACTGGCGAGGCAAATTGCTGTTTGCGCCCCTCTTGCGCAGCTTTCAATTCGTCGGCCAGTTCCTGGTCGATTTCATTTTGATGTTCGAAATAGTATGCCATGGCAGAGTGAGTCTCAGCCGGCTGCAAATGCGGAAACTGTCTGCACATTTCATCAACAGAGTAGCCGTGTGCCAAGTAACTGGACACGATCATCGACACCCGAATGCGCGGCAGCCTCTTCAACCGTGCGCCTTTGCCCTCGGGCTTTTCAATATGTGGATACTCGCTGTTTGTGGACATGGCCGATTCTCATGTTTCCTTGGAATCTACTCGTCAGTATGTACCCTAATGAGCGAGTCGGTCAAGTTCAACAGTTTCCACTGGAGCAATCATGGCCATCACCCGCATCGACGCTGTCCCCATCGCTGGCGACATCAAACCCGACCTTGCGATTGTCAGCTCTCTGGGCAAGCACATTGTCGGCCAATACGTGCTCGTGCGCGTCACGGACGACGCGGGCCGGGTCGGGCTGGGCGAGGCCAGCGTGACGGCGGTGTGGAGCGGAGAGACCCAGGCGGGCACGATTGCGCTCGTCAAGGATTACCTTGGGCCGATGGTCCTGGGCGCTGATCCCTTCGATATCGAGTGGATCAGCAGACGGATGGACAAGGCGGTCCACGTCAACAGTTTCGCGAAAGGCGCGATCGAGATGGCGCTCCTTGATTTACAAGGTCAGATCCTTGGCGTGCCGGTGTACAAGCTCTTGGGCGGCAAGACAAGCGCCGCTAATCCGACGACGCAGGAGGGATTCCAACCGCAAGGCGAGAGTGGGGCAGGGGAGGGGATCCGGCTCAAGTTCGTCGTCGGCGCCGTTGAGCCGGAGCTGGCGGCGCAGCGGGCCCATCGCATGGTCCGCGCCGGCTGGAAAGCGATCAAGGTCAAGGTCGCCCGCCATCCCGATCCGCAAATAGATGTGGATCGGCTGAGGGCCGTGCGCGACGCCATCGGCGACACCTGGCTTTCCGTCGATGCCAACGGCGGCTACACCGTCGATCAAGCCAACTGGGCCGCCGCGAAATTCGAAAAGCTCAACGTCATGCTGTTCGAGCAACCCACGCGCCGCGGCGACCATCAAGCCATGGCGGAAGTGCGCTGCCGCAGCGGCATCCCCATCATGGCCGACGAAAGCGT
>JAKEFD010000473.1 GCA_022616245.1 Gemmataceae bacterium | reverse complement strand
TTATACCATTTCAAAATGACAAAGGGCATGTCGCCGCCGCGTCTGCCGCCGTACAATGGTGCGTGCCTTTCCTTTAGTATCGAATCAAAAAGCAACTGCCATGAAAATCCACATCGGCGTCAATGGGGCGTGCGGGCGTATGGGGCAGCGGATCGTGCAGCTTGCGCACGAGGACAAGGAACTCGTCATCGCGGCCGCCCTGGACGTGGACGGGCACCCCAAACAGGGTCAAGATATCGGCGACGTGGCCGGCATCGGCGCGCTCGGCGTCCCGGTAACGCCTGCCGTTCCGATCAACCACCGCATCGATGTGGTCATCGACTTCTCCATGCCCGAAGGCACCATGAAAGTGCTCCAGACTTGCCTCGAACGAAAGCTGCCCCTCGTCGTCGCCACAACGGGTCACACCGCCAAGCAAATGGAAGACATTGAAGCGGCCGCGCACCACACTGCCATCCTCTTTGCACCCAACATGAGCCTGGTCGTCAATGTCCTGTACAAGCTGGTGCGTGAGGCAGCCAAACTGCTCCGCGACAGGGATTACGACATAGAGATCATCGAGCGCCATCATCGCTTCAAGAAGGACTCGCCCAGCGGCACGGCGTTGCATTTCGCACGCGTCATCCAAGAGGCCTTGGGCGAGATGCCGATGCGACATGGCCGGGAGGGCCCGGTAGGTGAACGGCCGCAACGCGAAATCGGCGTCCATGCGGTGCGCGCCGGCGATAACGTCGGCGAGCATACGATTCTCTTCAGCACCCTGGGCGAGACCATGGAGTTGGTGCACAAAGGCCACACCCGCGACGCCTACGTCCGCGGCGCCTTGCAAGCGGGCAAGTTCTTGGCCAATCGACCCGCCGGCCGCTACACAATGGACGATGTGCTTGGCATCTAACTCACGTTTACGTTTCGCGCTTCGCGCTCACAGTTCCAAACTATTTACATTCCGACGAATTAGTCGAGTTGTGTAAACTCCCGTCGTGTGCGGCGTCAATGCGAACAAGTTAATCGCCACTTGTCGAAGTTTTAGACGGTGGCCGAAGAATCGTTTGACAATCGCGCAACACAACCCAGAGTTTTTCAACTCGATCGGTGCCTGCCGTGGTCAAATAGCCAAGGAAAACCGCCATTTGACGAGAAAGCAAAGAAAACCACGATCCGGCACGCTGCTTGCTTCTATCGTTTCCCACTGTCCGCTGTCCCACCCCACCATCCTCATCTTTTCGGAACCGTCATGAAGAGTGCAGTCGTTTCCGCCCGCCGCCCCAGGACATCCACTAGAACCATCCTCAGCTCCTACTTCGAAGACGTTAACGAAACACCCTTGCTCAGCGCATTCGAGGAACGTGAACTGGCCTACCGCGTTCAAGACGGCGACTCAGAAGCGCGCGACCGGTTCATACGCGCGAATCTGCGCCTGGTTATCAAGATCGCCAAGCAGTTTGCCAGCCGCGGCGTCACCTTCGAAGACCTGGTTCAGGAAGGCACCCTCGGTCTGGTGCGGGCCGTGGAAGCGTTTGACCCGGAACGCAATACCCGCTTCAGCACCTATGCCAAGTTTTGGATCATGCAGTCGATCCAGCGCTTGTTGAAAGGGGCGCACAAGAGCATCCATGTTCCCAGCTATGCCGCCGACCTGGTGAGCAAATGGCGGCGCACGGCCATGGAAATCCGCGAGCAAACCGGCCGGACGCCCTGTGAAGAGGAAATCGCCAAGCGCCTCGAGTTGCGTCCCAAGCAGGTGAAGATCATCAAGAAAGCCTTGCAGATTTACCAAGGACAGACGCAGGCGGAAACCGAAGAAGGCGACCGGGCGGCCTGGGACCTGGTGCCGGATAACAAGACGCTCGATCCGGATTCATTGTGCATTCGTTCCGACGACATCAATCAAATGTTGCAGCTCGTTGAAAAACTTGAGCCGCGTGAGGCCACCGTGCTCAAACTGCGTTTCGGTCTGGCTGGCGGCGAACCCATGAACTTGAGCGAGATCGGCAGGCAACTGTACTTGACCCGCGAGCGCGTCCGTCAACTGCAACTACAAGCTCTGGAAAGCCTTCGGCAAAAGATGGAATAATCGACAGCAAGAGTGGGTCCCGTCCGCGAAGCCTTTGAGGGCAACCTCAAGGGCTTTGCTTTTTGATGCAAACTCCATTTACGTTTCGCGCTCATAGAATCCTTTCTTTGCTTAGCGCATGACCAAAGATCGCAACTAGCGCTAACGTCGCGTTAACAAGCCTGAAGCGCAAGCGAAGGAGCTCGTTTCTTACCAGCGCTAAATTGCCAAAAATCACGCAGCGCGGGTTTGCACCAACTACAATTCCGAACTATGTTTTTTTGTGAATTCCGCGACAAAATTCGCCTCTCCCCCTAAACCCGCCGTCTCCTTCCCGTTAGGAGTCGCTCTTCGCCATGCGATCCCTGGTCGTCAGCCCAACGGCTCAAGAGCCGGTTTGCTTGAAAGTGCGCGAACTGCTCCGCGCTAATGTCGACCCACAAGGGCCCTTGGCCGCGTCTTTTGCCAACGTCGAACGCGTCTTGTTACAAGCCCAGCCGCAGGTTGTTGTCGTCGTCCTTTCGCCGCAACCGGACCGCGGCATTGAAATCCTCCGGCAACTTCGTCGTCTTTCCTCCGGACACGTGCTCGCAGTCGGCCAGGCTACCGATTCGCGCCTCATTCTGCGCGCCCTGCAAGAGGGTGCCGACCATTACCTTGATGAAGCCGATCTGGAATCCGGGCTGGAGGCGGTATTGTCGCGCTGGCAGGACCGCAGCGAAACCACCAACGGGGCCTTGGGACAGGTAATGGGAGTACTCGCTTGCGCTGGCGGATCCGGCGCCAGCACGCTCTCGGTCAATCTGGCCGCCGCAGTCGCCCGCGATTTCGGCGCTTGCGGACTCATCGATCTCAAGCCCGGCCGCGGCGATTTGGCCCCGCTCTTGGACCTTAAGCCCGGTTTCACTCTGGCTGACGCTTGTCTCAACGTGGGCCGGCTTGACCGCGCCATGCTCGAGAAAATGCTGGCCCGCCATGCCAGCGGCGTGCAGCTGCTTGGCGCGCCGCAGATGTTCGCGGACATACGCGTGGTCTCGCCCCAGGGGGTCGACCAGGCCCTCACCATGGCGCGCCGTCTATTCCCACAAGTCCTCGTCGATTTGGAAGACTGCTTCCACGAAGAGCAACTGGTCGCGTTTCGGCAAGCGAAGGACGTGCTCTTGGTCTGTCGCTTGGATTTTACCTCGCTCAGAAACGCCCGCCGCATTTTGGATTACCTGCGTGACCAAGGCATCAGCCGAATACATTGCGTGATCAATCGCTATGGGCAACCTGGCGAACTTCCCAAGGAAGAGGCCGAAGACGCGCTTGGCGCGAAGGTCTTGCACTACGTGCCGGATGATCCCAAGACGATCAATCTGGCCAACAATTTGGGTGTGCCGGCTGTCTTGAAGTATCCAAATTCCAAAGTCGCCCAAAGCATCGTGCAGTTGGCCCGGCAGCTCTGCGAGCGCCGCAAGGAAAAGGAACAGCCGCCGCGAATTCTGGCGGCAGCAGCCGCCATCCTCTAACGGTGCAGAAGTCAAGCAGTCCCCACGCTCTGCGTGGAGAGGTAAATTCTCGGTTTTTCCTTCTCGGTTGCCCGGTTGAGTTCCTCGCAACAGATCAACGGAGAAGGAGGAACCGAGAATGAAGAACGGTTCGAATTCAGAGCCGCGCCCGTAAGGAAGCGGTGACTTCACGGGGTCTCTCCAACCTGCAAGGGAAAGCTAAATCTTATGTCCCGTTCTGTCGTATCCCCGCAGTCTTCCGCTACGGCCTGGAAGGATGTCTCCGAGGCAGCCAGCGCCGACAGCCGCCTCCATGATTTGCGCAAGCTCAAGGCG
Source organism: Gemmataceae bacterium (assembly GCA_022616245.1). Lineage (GTDB taxonomy): Bacteria > Planctomycetota > Planctomycetia > Gemmatales > Gemmataceae > JAKEFD01. Next base: position 5,950 of record JAKEFD010000473.1, on the reverse strand, counting down.
CAACTGCACCAGCAATTGGTGACGGCGATGGACCTGGCCGCCATGGGCACGCTGGACCGCGCCCAGCTTCAGCACGAAGTCCGCCGCGTCGCCGACGAGTTGTGTCAGCGCAGCGCCAGCCTCTTGTCGCGGCAGGAACGCGATCGGCTCGTCAACGAAGTGCTCGATGAAACCTTCGGACTGGGTCCGCTTGAGCCTTTGCTCAAAGACCCGACCATCACCGACATCCTCATCAATGGCCACCATACCGTGTACGTCGAACGCGCGGGCCGGATGGAACGGGCCAACGTATCGTTCAACGACGAAAAGCACTTGCTGCATATCGTGCAGCGCGTCGTGGGCCAAACCGGCCGGCGCGTGGACGAAACCAGCCCGATGGTGGACAGCCGCTTGCCCGACGGCAGCCGCATCAACGCCATCATCCCGCCGCTGGCCTTGGACGGCGCGCTGGTCTCCATCCGGCGCTTCGGCGCCAAGCCGATTTTAGCCACGGACCTGGTCGCCAATCACTCCTTGCCCGTCGAGATGATGGAGTTTCTGGCAGCGTGCGTACGCTCGCGCATGAACATCCTAGTGTCCGGCGGCACCGGCAGCGGCAAAACGACGCTGCTTAACGCGCTGTCCGCATTCATCCCCGAGGACGAACGCGTGGTCACCATTGAGGACGCCGCCGAGCTGCGCTTGCAACAGCCACATGTCGGCCGGCTCGAAACGCGCCCGAGCAACATTGAAGGCGCCGGTGAAGTGAATACGCGCGACCTGGTGCGCAACGCCTTGCGCATGCGGCCCGACCGCATCATCATCGGCGAATGCCGCGGCCCGGAAGCGCTCGACATGTTGCAGGCGATGAACACGGGCCACGAAGGCAGTCTGACCACGGTGCACGCCAACGACACGCGCGATGCGCTCAGCCGGCTTGAAATCATGGTCGGCATGTCCGGCTTCGACTTGCCGATCTGGGTCATTCGTCGGCAAATCGCCTCGGCCATTCACGTGGTCGTGCAAGTCAGCCGCTTGCTCGGCGGGCCGCGCAAAGTCATCAAGATTTCCGAGGTTACCGGGCTGGAGGGAGACAACGTGGTCATGCACGATTTGTTCCTCTTCAAGCAAACCGGCGTCGACGGCGAACGCCGCAGCCAGGGATACTTCCAAGCGACGGGCCTGCGGCCCAACTGTCTCGCTCGGTTGAATTCGATGGGTGCGCCCTTGGGGACCGAATTGTTCGAGCGTCGCATCCTGGGCCAAACGTAAGAACAGGGAGGTTAGCCGTGACCTTGACCGTTCTCATTTTCCTGACCGTCACGCTCAGCGTCGGCGCAGTCGCGCTGGTCGTGCGCGACTATTGGACGGCGGATGAGGAACAGTTGCGGCGGCGATTGAGCGAAGAATTCGCCAAAGAAAACCCCGGCGCGCCGGCAGGCTCGGCGCTTTTCAAGAACCTCGAACGCGCGACCGATATGACCGCGCGCGTGGATGCAATGTCGCGCCGCGAACGGCTCTCCACTCGTTGGCGCGACCTTTTGGAGCAGGCGCAGCTCCCGTTCGCGTTGGCCCACGTAGCTTTCCTTTCAGCCGGGTTGGCTGCCGTCGCCGTCGCGGCGCTCACCTGGTGGCGCGGCCCGCTCCTGGGAATCGCGGGCGGATTCGTCGCGGGCATTGTGCCGTGGTGGCTGGTGCAAGTCCGCGCGCGTGCCCGGCGCGACAAGTACCTCCGCCAACTGCCCACTGTCTTCGATCTCATGTCGCGCGTGGTGCGCGCCGGCCAATCCGTGCAGCAAGCGTTCCAAGCCGTCGCCGACTCCTGCGATCAACCGGTCGCCGGTGAATTCGCACGCAGTCAAAACCAGCTCAACCTCGGTCTGTCGCCGGAAGTGGCTTACCAGGAACTGGCGCGGCGCAGCGGCATCCTGGAAATGCGCCTCTTCGTTCTGGCCATGCTCATCCAGCGGCAGCTGGGCGGCAACCTCGCCGAGGTCCTGGACCGGCTCGCCAATATGATCCGCACGCGCCTGCGCATCCAGAGCCAGGTGAAGACGCACACCGCCGAAGGACGCCTGCAAGGCTGGACTTTGGTGGTGCTGCCTTTCGTTTTGTTCGGCGTACTGATGGTTCTCAATCGCCCCTATGCGGAAACGCTGTTCCAACACCCGCGGCTCCTGGTGGCCTCGTTTGTCTCCATGACAATCGGCATCCTCTGGATCCGGCGCATTGTAAATTTCGAGTATTGAGCAACATGTTCAGCGACCCTGCGCTCGTCAGCATGCTGGTCTTTCTGTTGGTCTTCGGGGCCGTCCTGGGGATCAGCGTGCTCGTGTTCGTTTGGCTGTTCACGGATCGACGCCGGACGGTGGCGCGATTGCGTGCGCTTTCCGACGACAACGCGCCCGTCGAGCAGGAAAAACCCGCCAAGATCGCCGCCGCTTTGCCCAAAGCCGGCAACCTCATCATGCCGACCAAGGCCAGCCAGGTTTCCTTCTGGCGACAGCGTCTTGCTCAGGCCGGTTATTACGGCCCACATGCCTTGGCGATCTTCCTCGGCGTCAAGCTCGTGCTGCTCTTGGTGTTGCCGTTGGCGGGCGTGCTCGTTCCTTGGACGCTGGGCTGGCTCAGTCCGAATCAAGCCATGATCGGCGGCATGGTCGCGACGGCGCTGGGGTTCTTCGGGCCAAACTACTGGCTCGATTGGCAAGGCGCGCAAAGGTTGCGGCGTCTGCGCTGCGCCTTGCCGGACGCGATGGACATGCTGGTTCTTTGTCTGGAGGGCGGAGCGAGCCTGCCCGCGGCGCTGCAGCGCGTCAACGACGAATTGCCGTTCGTGCATCCGGAACTGGCCGGCGAAATGAACATCGTCCAGCGCGAGTTGGACATGGGCGCGTCGCCGGGCGAGGCCTTTCAGCGCTTTGCCGAGCGCACACGCCTGGACGATCTCCGCGAGCTGGCTTTTGTGCTCTTGCAATCCGAAAAGTACGGCGCCAGCGTCGCCAAGTCGATCCGGCTGCATGCCGACACCTGGCGCTTGGAGAGACAACAACGCGCCGAGGAACAGGCGCAAAAGGCCAGCGTCAAGATCCTGTTTCCGATGCTGCTTTGCATCTTTCCGACGATTTTTCTGGTGACGCTCGGCCCCGCCGCCGTGCACCTGGCGCGGTTGTTTTCGAGATAGCGACGGAGGCGATGTCATGCATGCCGTGGTAAACAGTAGCGGAAACCGCAAGAAATCCGGGTCTTCGCAGCGGAACGCTTGCGAGTTCCGCTACAGCAACGATCGAGCAGGCGCCTGGACCGCCGAGTTGGCCATCGTCCTGCCGTTTTTGGTTTTCTTGTTCCTGGTTGTCGTTGACTTTTGCCGGGTCTACCACAGTACGGAGACTTTGCAGAACAGCGCTCATGCTGCCGCCCTGTACGCCAGCGGCGCGTGCGGGCCCAAAGAGTATCATCCGCCGGACAATCTGCTCACGGGCTTGCTCGATCCGTTGGCGCCGCTGCTCGGAGGAAATGGCCAACCGTCGCAAGGCGGCTACGATCCCGTTGAAGCAGCCAAGCAAGCCGCAGTCGCGGAAGGGGCCTCGCTGCGGCCGCCCCTGATCAAAGACCAGGTCAGCGTGACCTTCGACGCATCCTCGGTGCTAGTCAGCGTGAAATATGAAGTCGAACTCCTAACGCCGATCCTGGACTCGTCGCGAAAGCTGAAGCTGGAGCGAACTATCCGCTTGCCCAAGGTGCCCTGATGCCTGCAACACTAGCCCGACGCGCTAGCGAGGGCGATGGACATCACGCACGCCCGCTGGCCCGACGCGCCGCGATAACCGTGGAAGCCGCCTTGGTTTTGCCCGTGCTGTTCTTTCTGCTGGTGGCCATCGTGGTCGGCGGCCTTGGCATCTTCCACTATCAGCAAGTGGCGCATCAAGCGCGCGAAGCCACGCGCTGGCTGGCGGTGCGCGGCAGCGATTGGCAAAAAGAAACCGGCAAGAATTGTCCCACCAAGGACGAACTGCGCAACCAGGTGATACTGCCGCTTGCCAAAACGATGGACCCAGCCAAGCTGACGGTCGAAGTGCACTGGATCAACGGCGCGACGGGCACGGCCGTCGATTGGGACAGCGCCTCCAAATGGCCGCGCACGCTCAACGCATCCAAGGAACACGTGACGTGTCGTGTGCGCGTCACCGTGCGTTACGACTGGCTCCCGGAGTTCTTGGTGGCCGGGCCGATCCAACTGGAAAGCACGAGCGAGTTTCCCATGGCATTCTGACCGGCACCGAATATGAGCATCAGGAAATCAAATCGGCGTCGTGACGGAGGAGCGATCTTCTGGTTGTTCCTGTGTCTTGGCGCCATCATCGCCATCGTGGCACTGACGACCGACGGGGGCCGGCTGATGGAGGAGCGCCGCCGCGCTCAGGCCAGCGCCGATGCGGCAGCTTTGGCTGCCGCGCGCGAACTCTATCAGCTGTACCCCACGGCCCAAGGTTCCGATTCGAAAGGACTTGCCAAAAGCGCAGCCTTGGCGAGCGCGGCCAGCAACGGTTACGCCAACGACGGCAAGAAGTCCAAGGTCACTGTCGAGATTCCTCCTAAGTCCGGCGCCTTCGCGGGCAAGAAGGCTTACGCCGAGATCACCATCGAATCGCATTTGTCTGCCACATTCGGCGCCGCCGTATCGGGCGAGGATCTTGTCGTCAAAGCGCGCTCCGTGGCATTGGGCCGGCCCGCGCCGTTGGGCCTGGTTGCGCTGCGGCCAAACGGCGCGTCTTCGTTTGTCAACGATGCACAGCTCGCCTTGACGTTGCTCGGCGCCGGCATCTACGTGAATTCAGATGACCCCGCCGCATTTGACAACCAGAGCAACGGACTGCTCTCCGCGGCGTCCATCGACGTAACCGGCGGCTGGATCAATTCCGGCAGCGGCGCTGTCTTGACCAAGATCAATTCCGGCTCTGCCCCCATCGCCGATCCCCTGCGCTATCTGCCGCCGCCCGATCCGGCCAGCCTCACGGTGCGCAGCAACAATAAGCTCACCATCAATTCGCTTTTGCCGCGCATATTGCAGCCCGGCATTTATCGCGGCGGCATCAAGATCGAAGGCATCAGCATCGTCATCATGATGCCCGGCGTGTACATCCTCGAAGGCGGCGGCCTCGAAGTCACGAACCTGGCGACGCTCACCAGCGTCAGCACGATGATCTACAACACTCAGGGCGCATTTCCCGCCGGACCCATCACCCTGAACAGCTTGGGCAAAGTCGTCCTCGCCGCGCCACTGACCGGCTACTACCGCGGCATCGGCATCTATCAGGATCGCAACGTGGCGCTGCCGATCAGCCTGACGGGGACAGCCAGCATCACGAATACGGGCTTGATCTATGCCGCCGCCTCCGAAGTTCGGCTGCGCGGCTTGGCTGGCGTGGGTCTGGATTTGTTGGCCGGCGGCGTCGTCGCCAACACCATCAACATCGGCGGCATGGGCAACATCAGCATCGATCTCTTGGGCAACGAGCCGCAGATTCCGGAAATCCGGCTCGTGGAATGAGCGATTCAGGGTAACCGCAGAGGTGCGGAGGAACGCAGAGAGAAGTAACGTGTTGGAAAGCGTCGAGCGCATTTGGAAACCGGAAGCCGTCGACCTTTGCGTCGATGAGTTTGTCCGCCATCTTCGCAACAGCAAACTGCTGTCCGAGGAGCAGTTGAACTCCGCTCTCGACGGCGTCGCGCTCCATTCGCCGGCGCCGGCGTTTGCCGGTTCCCTGCACCAGGCCGGCTTGCTCACTCAGTTTCAAGTCAAGCAGCTCCTTGGCGGCAATTCGCGGTTGGTGATCGGCCCGTATCGCTTGCTCGAAGAGATCGGGCGCGGCGGGTTCGGCGCCGTCTACAAGGCCCGGCATTCGCTCATGGAGCGCACCGTCGCGCTAAAGGTGATCGCCCCCGAAGTCGCCGAAGACGCGCGGGCGCG
>JAKEFD010000472.1 GCA_022616245.1 Gemmataceae bacterium | reverse complement strand
GGCGATGAAGCCGGTGCTGCCGGCCGTGTTGCCGATCAGGTTGGTGCCAAGGCTGACGACCGTTCCGGAAACGTCGGGATGAATAGGGCCGCTGCCCGCATTGCCCGGCGTGTCGAAATTGCCGGCAACGATGGTGTTAACGATGGTCACGACGCCGGGCGGATCGTTGAATAAACCGCCGCCGTTGCCTGTGCCGCTGTCGTCGCTGTTGGCCAGATTGAGTGTCAGCGTATTGTTGACAAGATTGAGGACGCCGGAGTTGAAGATACCGCCGCCATGGTTTTCAGCCGCATTGTTGGAAAAGGTCGAATTAGTGATGGTTGCTGTGCCGCCAAAGACAAGGACGCCGCCGCCGCTTGTGGTGGCCACGTTGCCCGCGAAAGTGGAGTTGGCGACCGTGAGTGTCGCGTCCTCGCTTTGCAAGGCCCCGCCCAATGCCGCCTTGTTGCCGATCAGTGCGGCGTCGGTCAAGGTGAGGCTCGTCGTCAGAAAGCCATCGCCGTCCACGACGATGCCGCCGCCGCCCACGCCTGCCGTGTCGCCGCTGATCGTCAAACCATCCAACGACGTGGTCACCGTTGAAAGCAGGTTGCCCGTGATGGCAAAAACGCGGCCGGTCGTGTTCCGCACCGTGAGCGTGTCCGCGCCCGGGCCGTCGATCGCGATGTCGGTGGTGAGTCCCAAGCTGCCCAGCGCCAGGTTGATCGTTTGCGGCGTGGGGAACAGGCCTGGGTCGAAGGAGATGACATCGGCGCCTGCGCCCGCAGTGGAACCGTCCACGCTGCTGTCGGTGTTCGCGGCTTGAATGGCTTCGCGCAGCGTCACCTGGCCGTCCACGGTGAGGTTGTCATCCAGGCTGGTCACCAGGATGCCGGCCGGCGCCAGGCGATCCTCGAGCAACTCGACTTCCAGTTTGCGCCTTGGGTGAGGTTGTTTGTAAGACGTGTTGCGCACAGTCTGCGCGGCCTGGCGAAACAGCTTTCGCCACCACTTGTTGAGCATGACGGGAACCTTATCGAATCGGGGCGAGCAACCAAGAGGACCTTCTCTTCTCGTCCGCCATTCCGTTGGCACTGTGGACCGGGCGCCATTGCTCGCCAAGGGCGTGAGTCCAAGAACACTAACCCGACGCGCTAGCGAGGGATTTTTACCACAACGCGATCGCGAAAGACTATTTACAACTCAAGCAGGGGGGCACTTAAGTTAAGGCTGGCGGTATCATTCTTTCGATGAAACGGCAAAATGCAAGTGAAAAATCGAAAATGGAGCAAAAAAAGTGGGTAAATAATCAAGTCAGCCTAGGGCGTAATGGTTAAGGCCTCAGCACAATTGCGATCGGAATCCCTGCCTCGTCGAGTTGGTCAAATCGTGCGGGTCCGCCAATCTAAAGCACGAACAGATTGTGACTTGTGTTGTCGCAACGATTTGACCAACTGACTTTGGGAGCTGGTCAAATCGTGTTGCGATTAGTGCCGCCTACTTGTTCGGAAAACGCTTTAGTAGCGCCTCCATGATTTGCGGGGGTACAAAGCTGGTAAGGTCGCCCCCCAGCGCTCCGATTTGCCGCAAGAGTGTGCCGCTGATGTGCGAATACGTTTCCTTGGCCATGAGGAAGATCGTTTCGATTTCCGTATCGAGGGCGAGATTGGTGAGCGACATGGTGAATTCGTATTCCATATCGCTGGTGGTGCGCAGGCCGCGCAGCATGATGCGGGCGCCCAGGCTGCGGACAAAACGGACCGCCAAGCCGGTGAACGGCAACACTTGTACGTTGGCCAGGTCGGCGACGACAAGCTTGACCAGGTGCACGCGTTCCTCGGTGGAAAAGACCGGCGTCTTTTCCGGGTTGTCGCCCACGCCTACTACAAGCTTGTCCACCAGACGCGAGCCGCGGCGTATGACGTCCAGATGTCCCAGGTGCACCGGATCGAAAACCCCGGTGTAGACGGCAACGCGGTGATCGGCAAGAGAAGCGGCCATAACGGCATTTTGGCCTTGCCGCCGCTCGATTGCCAATCGAAAATCAACAAACCATTAACTCGCGGAGATGCTGCGTGCTCCTGGAACCCACTCCCAGCCCATACGATTTGCGTTGGCGGATGTTCGGCACTCCGATACGTGTGCAACCAACTTTTTGGCTATTCAGCGCTGTCATGGGTTGGCAGTTCATGCAACTGTTTGGCACTGCCTACCTTCTAGTTTGGATCGTCTGCACGTTTGTCTCAATTCTAGTTCATGAATTTGGCCATATAGTTGCAGGCCGGCTGTGCGGGCAGTCGGGCGAGATCGTGTTGTATTCATTTGGCGGCTTAGCAATCGGTCACTACCACTACCTCGCGCGTTGGCAAAGGATCTTCATTTTTCTAGGAGGACCATTGGCGGGCTTTGGACTATTCGTGATTGCTCATTACGCTCAGTACGCTCTCAGACATTCCGAAAACGAAAGTTTGGTAAATGCATTTCGTTGGAACTTGGAGGAATTCGTTCGACGCGGAGGTGATTTCTCCATGGTACCGATTGGAGGTGCTGTCTTCTTTTTCTTGAAGTTCATGAACCTGTTTTGGAATGTTTTGAATCTGATGCCTGTGTTTCCGTTGGACGGTGGCCAAATCGCGCGCGAAGTATGCACTGGAGTTTCGCCGCGCTCAGGATTGCGAATCTCGCTTGGCTTATCATTCGTTGTAGCTGGTCTGATCGCACTCTATTCAGGGATTGTTCTCGCCAATAAGGAACTACCTTATCCGCCCCTTAATCCGACGCTTAACATCGTCCTGTTTGGCCTATTGGCGCTTGTAAGCTTGCAGCTCTTGACAGCAGCCGAGCGCGAACGTCGCCACTGGGATTGGAACGACGACCGCTAATTTCGTTCCCAGGCGCCGCCTGATCAACATTTAAATGTCGAAGAGCGCGCGGCATGCATGCCAGCCGCCGGCTGCTTCGTGAAGTCCTGCGCACCTTTTTCTTTGATTCCATCGGACACTCGGTTTACCATGCCAGCGCGTTTTTCCTGGACCCACCGCAGCTGCCGCCGATGGCCTCCACCGCTCAAGCAACACCAGCCACAGGCAACTTCTGGCGCGCGCCCCTCGTGCCCATCGCGCTGGCGGCCACGGCGGGCATTGTCCTCGACTGGCATCTTTGCATACCCCTGGGTTGGAGCCTGGGCGCGATACTCGCTTGCGTGGCGGCGTGGGCGGTGCACGCCCCGACGAAGCAACAGCGCCTGGCCGTCTTCTACCTGAGACTGGCGTTTCTCTTCGCCGGGGCGGCGTACCACCAGTGGCGACAGCATTACTTTGACGCCGGCGACATGCGCCATTTCGTCGCCGTCGATCCGACGCCGGCCCGATTGCGCGGGACTGTCGAATCCGAGCCCGCGCAGACGCGCGGCATCAGCAATGACCCCTTACGGACCTTTGCATCGCAGGATTCCTCGCGCTTCGTATTGGGCGTCACAGAGTGGCGCAAGCACGGCGAATGGCAACCCGCTTCCGGGCGCGTGCAAGTTCAAATCGAAAGGGCGCTGCAAGGCTATCACGTGGGCGACCGCTTGGAACTGGTAGGGCTGTTGGCGCTGCCGCGCGGGCCGGCCAATCCGGGTGAGTTCGATCATGCCGAGCATCTTCGCGACCAAGGGATCGGCGCTACTTTGCAGGTTCCCGATGCGCCGGACGCACTCATCCTGGTCGAGCGCGGTTGGCCCGGCTCGCTGTTCGGCTGGCTGGGCTGGGCGCGGGCCTGGTCGGAAAAGCGCATCGCGGAACTTTTGCCCGAATCGACACGCGGGCTTGCGCAAGCATTGTTGCTTGGCTCCGAAACGCAGCTCGACAAGAACGAATGGGACGCGTTCTTCCGCACCGGCGTGGTACACGTTTTGGCTATTTCCGGACAGCACTTGATGGTGCTGGCGGCATTTTTGTGGTACACGCTGCGCTTGGCCGGCCTGCGCCGCAAAGCGCGCGCACTGACCATCGCTATCTTGCTTCTCGGCTACGCTTTGTTGACCGGCGGCCGGCCCCCCGTCATGCGCGCCGCCTGGGTCGTGGCTGCATACACCGGCGCTGTGCTTTTGCGCCGGCCGCCTTGGCACGCCAACGCATTCGCCTTGGCGTGGCTAGGAATCGCGGCCGAGAATCCGGCGAGCATTTTCAACACCGGCTGTCAGCTGTCGTTTCTAGCCGTGGCGGTGCTTTTCTGGGTGACGCCGATGCGTGAGTCAGACCCCGACGAGCAGGCGCTGGGCGGCGTTATTCGCGATAGCAGGCATCGAATCATCAATGCGGCGGTCGACGCTGTTACGTTTCTCGGCAAGATCTATTTTCTCAATCTTGCCGTGTGGCTGGCCATCGCTCCCCTCGTCGCCGATCGGTTCCATGTCCTTTCGCCCGCAGCTCTCTTGATTGGTCCTCCCGTCGTGCTGCTCGGCTCGCTCGCACTTATCAGCGGGATGCTGTTGTTGCTGCTGGCGCCGCTTGGACTAGGCATTCTGTTTGCCTGCCCCACGCATGCCCTTTTGAAGGCGAGTTCGGTACTTGTACACCAGAGCGGAGATTGGGCTAGCGCCTGGTACGTGCCGGGCATGCCAAACGCATTCTTGTGGCTGTTTTACTTTGCGCTTATCCCAGTCCTCACGTGGAACTTTCTGCGCTTTCGAGTATGGCTCAGCTCTGGGATACTGCTACTTGGTTGCAGCATTGGCGTTGCACTGGCGCTCTGGCCGCAACGGACTTCCACTTTTGCGTGCACGTTTCTCGCGGTCGGCCATGGCGGTTGCGTCGTCATCGAAACGGCGTCCGGCGAAGTCCTGGTCTACGATGCGGGCGCGATGTCGGGGCCGGACGTTACGCGCCGCACCATTGCGCCCTTCCTCTGGCAAGCCGGCCATCGCCGCATCGATGTGCTGTTTCTCTCCCATGCCGACCTCGATCACTACAACGGCGTGAAGGGCGTCTTGGAGCGCTTCGGAGTCAGCAAGGCCTATGTGACGCATAGCTTTCGCGAGCGCCTGTCCCCGGGCGCGCAACTAACCGCGGCCGAGTTGGATCGCCGCGGCACTCCCGTCGAAGTGCTGCGGCGCGGCGACACCCTTTCCTTCGGGGACTTGACGTTGGAGATTTTGCACCCGCCCCAAGTGGGACCGGACGGCAATGAGAACGCGCGCAGTCTGGTCATTCACCTGCGCACACAAGACGTCTCATTCCTATTAACTGGCGATTTGGAAGGACCGGGACTGGAACAACTCTTGCGGCAGGAACCGCGGCCGGTGGACGTGCTCATGGCCCCGCACCACGGCAGCAAGGCCGCCAACGTGCCCGCGCTTGCCGGCTGGGCCCGCCCCAAGGTGGTCGTCAGCTCGCAAGGCCCGCCGCGCGGCTATGCGCCGCGGCCCAACGTCTATGAGGAGCGCGGGGCACGCTACTTCACAACCTGGGGCCAGGGCGCTATCGCTTTTCGAAAGGAAGCCGGCAACTGGACCGCCGAGACGTTCTTGAGCCAGAGGCGATGGCTTTGGAAGTGAGCGTGAATGTCTACTGTGTTGATAAACATAGTAGAGATTTCACGCTTAGCTAACCCTCGCTTGCGCGTCGGGCTAGTGTTAGCAGCTGCTAGCAGTGGAGGGGTATGCCTATGCACGAGTTGGCAAGAACGGGCTCTTACTCAAAATGTCAATTTTCGACATTCCAGCGGTTGACACATTTCGTTGCAATTCGTTGCATTCGTTTCTTTTCGTTGCGCGGTGGGGGGTGTGG
>JAKEFD010000084.1 GCA_022616245.1 Gemmataceae bacterium | reverse complement strand
CGGTCGCCGGAACCACCGGATGGGGGTTTGGCGGGGCCGCTTGGCGGTTTGTCGGCCGGCGGTCGATTCATTGGTAAGCGAGATTCTCCCTCATCGAATATCGATCCTGGCCGGCGACTTAAGAAATCAAAAACCCGGAAATGTTTCGCCAACCTTTCGACCATGAGGGTTGGAACGGAACTCGTCGTACGAACCCTAGAAGCCCTTGAACTGCAAGCTGCAGTGGCCAGGTATCAAATTGATGACAGGGGGGTACCTGTGTGACGCTTGACGCTCCGGAACTTTTTGCAATCGCAATATGTTCAACCACAAGTACTTGTGGAATCGTTCCGGAGCGTCACTTGGGAGAAAAATTTGACGCTCCGGAACCGGTGACGCTCCGGAAAAGCAACTCAAGAACACAGGGCGGCGGCAACTCAAAAACCGTATCTTTTTACGGCGTCTTGATTTAGATCAATTCCCAGGCCCGGCGTCATTGGAACGTGCAAAAAACCTTCTGCATCGGGGCGGAAGGGCTGTGTGATGAGATCGTCGATATAGGGCGAAGGCGTCAGAAACTCGACATAACGCGCCACAGGCAGCGCTGCCGTCAGGTGCAAATCCGCGGCCAGGCCGATCGCCGTGTTCCAGCCATGCGGCACATAGAGGACGTTGTGCTCATACGCCATCCAGGCGATGCGGTGAGCCTCCGTGATGCCGCCGCACTTGGTGCAGTCCGGCTGGATGATATCCACGGCGTGCTTTTCCAAGAAGGGCCGGAAGTTCTGTCGCCGCGTCAGCACTTCCCCCGTGGCGATCGGCAAAGGCGCGTGCCGGCGCAGCTCGATGAAGCCCTCAAGATCGTCCGGCGGCAATGCTTCCTCGAACCAGACAATGTCGTAATTCGCGAGCATCTTCGCCGTCGTTAGCGCCCATTTGTAGCCGTGCGGCCAGAATTGCTCGCTGCCGCCCGCGTCCACCATGAGCTCGACGCCGGGCCCAACGGCGTCGCGCGCGGTCTTGACGAGCAGTTCGTCGGTCTTGGCGTCGCGGCGTCCGAACGGCCGCCAGCCGAGCTTGATGGCGCGAAAGCCGCGCGCCACCGTGCGCTGGAGCTTTTCGCGCAGCGGGCCGGGCTCATCGAAGAGGATCGAGCCATAGGGTTTGATCTTGTCGCGAAAGCAGCCGCCCAGAAGCCGCGCCACCGGCTGCTTGCAGATCTTGCCGAAAAGGTCCCAAAGGGCGATGTCGATGCCGCTAATCGCGTGCTCGACGCTGCCGCCCCGGCCCTGCCAGAAAAAGCTCTGCCGCAACCGCTCGGACACACGCGCCGGCTCGTCCGCCCGTTCGCCTTCAAGCAAGGGCCAGAGGAGTTTCACCGCGGCTTCGACCAATGCCTTGCTGGTGAAGACACTGCCCACGCCGACGAGGCCGTCGTCCGTCCGAAGCTGCACGATGGTGTGCACGTCGTCTTCCGGCGCGAGTTCATCGGCCCAGCCCCCCTCGACAGTGCCGCCGCGCAGACCGGTGATCGTGATGCCGCTGATTTTCACAAAAACATTGGACGAAGTCGGCGGCGGTTTTCAAGTCTCGCCGTAGGACAGGTTTTTAAACTTTCCGCGCTGACAGCAAGAAGGTGGGTGAAACGCCTAATCATGTGCAATTACGTCCATGATTAGCGGGCCGGGTTTTCGTTTCTCTTCCGCGATGCTCCAGGCTTGTTGCAATAACGTCATCGCGCGGCTCAACCGATGTTGATCGGCGTAGTGTATCTCGGCTATCACGTCGCCGATCCCTACCTTGTCGCCAAGCGCCGCTTTGAGAAGAATTCCAACGCTCGGATCGATGGCGTGCTCGACGCGGTCGCGGCCGGCGCCCAAAGCCATACACGCCCGGCCGACCACTTCTGCGTGAATATCGTTGACGTATCCCGGTTTCTCAGCCCGAAACAGGTGTTGGTGCGGCGCACGCGGTAAACGCTCCGGCTCGTCCACGACGCGGGGATCGCCTCCCTGGGCCATGATAATGTCGCGGAGCTTTTCCAGCCCCTTGCCGGAGGAGAGAGCGGCGCGGATTCTTGCCTCCGCGCTAATCAGTTCTTCGTCAACTTTGCCTAGCACGAGCATCCGCGCCGCCAACGCCACGGACAGATCTTCAACGTCCTTGGGACCGTTGCCGCGCAAGACGTCGAGACATTCGCGGACTTCCAGCGCGTTGCCGACCGCCCGGCCCAGCGGCACATCCATCGCGGTCAAGATCGCTTCGGTGCGCACCGCGTTGGCGTTGCCGGTCGAGACAATCGATTTTGCCAGTGCGGTCGCGTCCGCGCGCGTCTTCATGAATGCGCCTTGGCCGCACTTGACGTCCATGACCAGGGCGTCGATGCCTTCGGCGATTTTTTTGCTGAGGATGGAAGCGGTGATGAGCGGGATGCTCTCGACGGTGGCCGTGACGTCGCGCAGCGCGTACAGCTTTTTGTCGGCCGGCGCGATTTGGTTGGTCTGACCGATCAGGGCGCAGCCGACAGCGCGCAGGGCGGCGCGAAACTCGTCGAGACCAAGATGTACGCGGAATCCGGGGATGGACTCGAGTTTGTCGAGGGTGCCGCCGGAATGTCCCAAGCCGCGGCCGGACATCATGGGTACGATGCAGCCGCACGCCGCGGCGAGAGGAGCGAGCACCAGTGAGGTCTTGTCGCCGACGCCGCCGGTGCTGTGCTTGTCGACCTTGGGGCCGGGGATATCGGCCAGTTCCAACGTGACGCCCGAGTGGACCATGGCGTGAGTTAAGTGGGCGGTCTCTTTCGCGCTCATGCCGCGCCAACAGATCGCCATCAAAAGCGCACTTGTTTGATATTCCGGCCAGGTCTCGTTGGTCACGGCGGCAATAAAGGCGTCTATCTCGGCCGCTTCCAAGGCGTGGCCGTCGCGTTTTTTCCTGATTATGTCCACGGCGCGCATGGCCCAATCGTAATCGGGAAAACAGCGCCGGCAAGGAAAAATGCTTGCCTTTCGGTGTTCTGTGCCGTTCACTATCACCTGCCCGTTTCGCATTGGCGCGAATTCAACCCCCTCGCGGATCGTGACGTCTACGTTGGATTCGGGCACGGCAGGGGGGGGTGTGGGTGTGTCGCGCGACCTATCCTGTAATTTCTTGTGGCAGCAAGGAGTTATGGAGAGGAATTGGTCGCGCATGGTTGTCCCGAAATTCGTCCAAGCGGGAGGCGAATAACTGTTCATGGCATCGTAGGACAGGTTAAGACCATCCTGCGGGTGATTCGAAAGGCACAAAGACATGGATCCCACGTTAATCGTCGTGTTAGCCGTGCTCGGCGTTTTGGTGCTGGCGGCGATCATGATGTACAACAGTCTGGTGAGCAAGCGCGTGGAAACGCAGAACGCGTATTCGCAAATCGACGTGCAGCTCAAGCGTCGCTATGACCTCATCCCCAACCTGGTGGAGACGGTGAAGGGCTACGCCAGCCACGAAAAGGAAACGCTCGAGCGCGTCATTCAGGCGCGCAACGCCGCCATGAATGCCCAGGGCGTCGCCGAAAAGTCGGCCGCGGAGAACCAGCTCACGGGCACGCTCAAGACGCTGTTCGCGTTGTCGGAAGCATACCCAGATCTGAAAGCAAACGAGAACTTCAAGTCCTTGCAGGAAGAGCTGTCCGCCACGGAAAACCGCATCGGCTTTTCGCGCCAGCATTACAACGACGTGGTCGGCCAATACAACACGGCCCTTCAGCGCTTTCCCGCCAACATCGTCGGCGGCATGTTCGGTTTTCGGCCCGCCGAGTTCTTCCAACTCGATCCGGCGGAGGCCGCCGCGGTACGGCAAGCGCCGAAGGTGAAATTCTAAGCATCATCCGCCCTTTCGCATGGCCCAAACGTTTCGCGATCTGATCGCCGCCAACAAGCGCAACAGCGTGCTCTTAGTGGCCGGCTTTGTGCTCTTCACCGCTGTCGTGGCGCTGGTGTTGACGCTCGCTGTCCTGTTCTTCGTCGACGAACGGGCCGCCCTGTCGGTACAGTGGGGCCGGGCGATTCTCATCGGCGGCATCGTGGGCGTGGTTTCCTTCCTGGTAGCGCTTTGGTCGTATTACCAAGGCGACAAGATGATCCTGGCGGTCAACGGCGCCAAGGAAATCGAGAAGAAAGACGATCCGCGCCTGTTCAACGTTGTCGAGGAAATGTCGATCGCGGCGGGCGTGCCGATGCCGAAGGTGTATCTCATTCACGACGACGCGCCGAATGCTTTTGCGACGGGCCGCGACCCCAAGCACGCCGCCGTAGCGATAACGACCGGATTGCGCGACAAGCTCAATCGCGAAGAGCTGCAGGGCGTGATGGCCCACGAAATGGCGCACGTCAAGAATTACGACATCCGCTTGATGCTTCTCTTGGCGGTCCTCATCGGCACGATCGTGATGCTGGCCGACGTGTTCATGCAAATGCTGCGTTTCGGCGGCCGCGGCTCGAGCAGCCGGCGCAGCGGCAAGGACGGCAAAGGCGCGGGCGCCGTCATGGTGATCGTTTTTATCGTGGCGATCCTGTTGGCGATCATCGCTCCCATCCTGGCGCAAATCATTCAGTTTGCGGTTAGCCGGCAGCGTGAATATCTGGCCGACGCGACCGCAGTCGAGCTGACGCGCAATCCGCTTGGTCTGGCCGGCGCACTGCGAAAAATCAGTGCGGACCCCGCGGAACTACAGAGTGCCAGCCGCGGCACGGCCCACCTCTACATCGTCAACCCGATCAAAAAGTTTGCTGCGCGCGCCAACAGCGTTTTTTCCAGTCACCCGCCCATCGACCAGCGCATCGCCCGTTTGGAAGCCTTGTCTCACGGGTAAGCCCCGCTTGCTTACGGGCGCGGCTCCGACAAAGCGCCAGGGGCGCGGTTCTGACGACGGCGCAAGCAGTCTAATCGATACCAGCGGACTCTTTGGCATTTGTCCGAAACTGCGCACCAAGCCGCTGTCAAGATGAGCATGCTTTCCGTTTTCGCTCGGTTATAATGAAAACGCGCTAGCGGAAGCTTGGGCACGCTGGAGGAACCTTGCGGCCGTGTTCGAGAGGTCAACTATGCATCGCGCGTCGAGCGTCTGGCCCGCAGTGGCGCTGCTCTTTATTGCGGCTTGCGCCGTCGCGCAGAACGTACAAAAAGAGCAAGGGAAGGAGCCGGACAAGTCAGAAAGCCCGAAGCCGCGCCCCACATTGGACAAGGTCAAGATCCCGCCCGGCGCTGTTTTTGTTCTGGTGGAACAACTCAAAGACGCCACGTCGCTCATTCCCCAGGCCATCATTCTCTCTTTGGAAAAATGGCAGGAGCAGCAGGAACGCATTGCCGTTTTGGAAAAAATGCTCAAGCCTGAAAAAAGGCCCGCGCAAGTCTGCAAACTGAGCGGGCGCGTGGAAGGCGACTTCGTGCACTTGCGCGCCGAGTTTGCCTTCACAACCGAGCAGCCGCGTACGCAAGTCGTGCTGGGCATGCAGGGCGCGCATCTGACGGAAGAAGGGGATCTGGATCGCCAATTGCCGAATCTCGATGTCGGCGAGGAAGGCTACGTGGTGCGCGTGGACGGCGAAGGGACGCACCGACTGGCGTTGCACTTGAAGGCGCCGCTCAGCGTCAAACGCACGGGCGCCGCGGGAGGCAGCGAGCGCGGCTTCGAACTGGGACTGCCTGGGGCGGCGGTGACGACACTGGCCTTGGAGATGCCCGCGGGTGTTCAGGAGATCCGCTGGAACGACAACCTGGAAAAGCGGCGCGGCAACAACCGCTGGGACCTGGCCCTGGGAAAAATCAAATCGCTGCAATTGTGGTGGAAGGAACCGCCCAGCGCGGCCGGCGGCGGACCGCTTCTTACCGCCGACGCTCAGGTCCTCGTCAAGTGGGAGGAAACACAGGTTACCCTGAGCGCGGAATTGTTTTTGGAAGACCTGCGCGGTCAGACGAAACAGTGGGAGCTGCAACTTCCCGCCAACGCGCAGGTGGAGGTTAAGTCGAGCGGTTCCCTGGACTTGACGGCGCCGGACGGCAAGACGCCGCACTACCGGTTGCGCTTGGCGGAACCAAGCACCGAGCGCATCCACTTGCACATATTCGCACGCCATCCACAACCGCTGGCCGGTCCGAGGTTTCTCGTCGGGCCGTTTTTCGTGACGAATGCCTATCGCCAGCAGGGGACCATACAGATACAGGCAAGTGCGGCAGCGCTCGGCGGTCAACGCCTGATATTCCACCGTTTCGGCGAAGTGTATCAGCAAGATGTGCCCAAGGCCGCCGGCGCTAATGAAACAATCGCCCTATTCAAGTATTGGATGTCGAATCTCGGCAAAGCGGGGAAGCCGCCGCCGCGGGTGCCGCTGGAATTGGAATGGAAAGCGAACAAAGTGCCGGTGGAAACCACGCTGGACCACGTCGTGCGGCTTCGACGCGCGGCACAAGGCTGGCTCGTGGAAACGAATTCGCGCCTGCACGCCAAGACGCTGCAAACCGGCGTGGACTTTGTGGATTTACAGTTGCCGAAACAGAAGATCGCCTCCTGGGATTTTCCCGGCGGCCAGGCGCTCTTGCCGTTTCCCGCTGCGCTGCCATGGTGGGACTTAGTGCCGTCCGCAAAGAGGCCGCCGTTTGCTGCCTGGCCGCTCGGTTTTCAGGTCGAGGACGATGCCACCGGTCCGGAAATATCGGAACCGGACGGGCAACGCCGCACGCGTATCCGCTGGAGCCGGCCGACCGGCAAGGACCTGGCCGCGAGCATCGTCGGCAAGTACTGGCTGCCGGAGGACACGCAACGCGTGCGGCTGGACTTGCCGCGTCCACTCGGCATCCTCGATCGCGGCGGAAAAATCACGATCGTGGTCGACGAGCAGATGGAACTGCTGGTCGGTCCTGCGGACGACCAGACGCCGGCGGTGGAGCGCAACAAAACGCAGTTCGCGGTGGACCAAGCGCCCGATCATCTCGATCTAGTCTGGAGGCCCTATCGGCAAGGGTTGCCGGTTACCAGCCTGACCGATGTGCAATTCTTCGACGAATTCGCCCAAGCGCGCACGCATTTGCACTTGGACTCAGTGCCGCGCTCCCCTGGAAGCGCCGCCGGCCAATCGTCCCAAGTCCGACTGCGCGTTCCCGCCGGAACGAGACGCCTGCAACTCATCTCGGGCGGCAAATTTCTCGGCCACGATGAGGACAAGGGCATGGCCTGGGTCGTTCCGATCGTAGAGCCTGGCGGCAAAGTCGAGCTGTTCTTCGAGTATGAGTTCGCACTTGCGAACCAGGAGGCGGCCGAGGACGCGGCGCCGGTCTTCGCGGTACCGCTTCTTTGGCCGGCGGGAGCGACAAGTCAGGAAGCCAAAGTGCGTTTCTGGACCGACGGGGGCGTGTTGCCGGAGTTGGCCGCGCCGGCCGGATGGCAAAAGCGCGGCATCGAGTTAGTGCCGGCGGTCGCTGCAGTGCCAGCTCTCGTTGTTGGGGGCAGCGACGCCGCGGCGCCTTTGACGGTACGGCTCCGGAAGTCGGGCCCGTCTCACGCGGCGGCCATGTTGTGCGATCGCTCCCTCGTCCAGGCCGCGATCGATGAAGAAAACAATCAAATCTATCGAGTGCGATTTTTTGTGCGCCGTTTCCAGGCGCGCCATGTCGATCTGGAGTTTTCCATACCCGCTTCGGAATGTCTGCAAAACGTTCTTGTAGACCAAAAAAAAGCGGCTTGGTTTTCTCCCGAGCCCGCCTGGAACGTGGCACGCATTCCGATTGAGCCCAGTTTGTTTTCCCAACCAGTTGTGCTCGAGATCGACTATAAGATCCCGGCCGCGTTCGCGAAATCGAAGATTCATCAACTCACGCTGCAGCCGCCGCGCATCCGCGGCGAAGCGCTCGTGGGCAAAGTGCGCTGGCAAGTGCAAATGCCCGGACATTGGGTGGCGTTCGTTTCGGAAGGAGGTATGGATTATCGCTGGGGCTGGGAAGGCTGGCTCTTGGGACCGGAAGCGTCGGTCACCGCGGCGGATTTGGAATCATGGCTTCTGGGCCGCGACAGCGGCGAAGCACCTGCGGCGGTCAGCCTCGCCTTTTGGCGCACCGGCCTGTCGCCGGTGGCAGTCTGGCGTCTGCCTCGCCCTGTTTGGCTGCTGATCTGTTCCGGGGCGGTGCTGGTTCTGGGCATGGGCCTGTACTTTGTCTCTTGGTCCCGAACTCTGTTTTGGATGTTGACCTTGATTCTGGTTGCGGCGCTGGGCAGCGCCGCGCTTTGGTGGCCAGGCGCGATACCGGCCTTTCTTATGGGCGCGCAACCGGGCGCGTTGGTGTTACTGCTCTTGTGCGGTATGCAGTGGCTCCTGCACCGGAGTTATCGGCGGCAGGTTGTATTCTTGCCGGCTTTCACGCGACATGAGGCGCCGTCATCCGTACGCGACAGCAACCGCCCGCGCGACGTGTCGACCGTCGATCAGCCTTTGGCAAGTCCAGGATCCGGATCGAGCATGGCAACGCCGGGGAGCCGTATATGATGGGTTGCGTCACCAGCGTGCACCGGTGGTCGCGCTGGCCGGCCTATGGGGCGTGTTTGGGCGCCTTGGTGCTGGCGCCGATGCTGTCAGCACAAACACCCATCGTGCGCTTGGGCAAAGGGGAAGCACGCCCGGGCGACCCCTTACCGATTCAGCGTGTAGTCCTTTCCCCCGACCGGCTCACCGCGGAGTTGGAAAAAGTGGGCAAGGGCGCGCTCGTGCAGATGCCGCGCGCTGATTTCGAAGCGCTCGTGGGGCGCGCGGCGGCCGCAGTCCGCGCGCGGGAACTGGGTCCAAGGCTCGTGCGCAGCGTCTATTCCGCGGAGCTCGTCGGCAACGCGCTTGTCAACGGCGCCGGGTACTGGACCGTGCATGGCGCCGGGCAGCCCGGCGTCTTGCCGGTGCCCGGCTTGAATCTCGCTTTGGGAAAAGTAAAGGCGCCGGCGGGTGCGAATGGCGTGCTTGGCGAGCTCGACGGCAAGAATCTGGGACTGTTCGTTCCTGGCTCTACTCGTCCCAAGGAAGCGAATTCGGAGGCGAAGGGCCGGCCGCCCGACGAACATGCGTTTTTCTTTGACTGGACATTGAAGGGCCAACAGCTCCCGCACGGTCTTTTCTTTGATGTGCGTGTACCGCCGTGTCCTCTTACGATCCTCGAAATCAAGCTGCCGGCCGCGCACTATCTTTCCGTCTCCAGAAATCTCGCTTTGGTGACCGGTCCCCTCGACACCGAGCAACCGGGCAAGAAGCTCTGGCGCTTGCAATTCACCGGGAAATCGCAAATCGACATGCTGGTGCGCCGTTCGGGCGAGGGTCAGACCGGACCGTTGTTCACTCAGACACAATCCAAAGTCAGCGTTTTGCCGGAAAAAGTGCTGGCGGACTTTGAACTCACAATCGATGTCTTGCACACCAACGTCGCCAGCTTGATCTTGGAGCTTGATCCCGCGCTGCAACCGTATGAAGTAAGCGTGCGCAATGCGGAAATCAAGTCGTGGCAAGTAAAACCGGACGACTCGCCCGCGAAATCCAAGGAGAAGAAGAGCGGGCCTGCCGCGACGCTTTTGATCGCGCTGCGCGAGCCGTTTCAGGGCACCCTTCAAGGATTGCGCGTCCGTTGCATGTCGGAGCGCTTGGCCAACGCGCCGTGGAATACTCCTTTTTGCAGACTGCGCGACGGCGTGGATCGGGGTGAAGCATTGCAACTTTCGATTCATCCTTTCGTCCCGTTGGAAGCATGGGACGCCGGTCAGTTTCGCC
The DNA here is from genome assembly GCA_022616245.1 of Gemmataceae bacterium. Taxonomy (GTDB): domain Bacteria; phylum Planctomycetota; class Planctomycetia; order Gemmatales; family Gemmataceae; genus JAKEFD01. Next base: position 34,379 of record JAKEFD010000084.1, on the reverse strand, counting down.
TCTCGGGAACATCCGTCGATGCCGAGGGCGGCCAGGTGCTCAGCTTGCAAAGTGCCTCAACGGAAAGGACAATGCCACGTCGCCCAAACTGCAGCTTTTCCGCCAAACCCATTCATGCCTCAGTGGCGGAACACACGACGTGGAGCATCGGGCCCAAGGGAGCGCACTTGCAGGTGCAATTCGACTGGCAATGCGGAATCGGCTCGAGCCATCAATTGGCAGTACACCTGCCGCAACCGTTGCAAGCTTGGGAACTCGAAGAAGTCAAGGTCGAGCCAAACGACGCATTGCGCGGCTGGTCGACAAAGGGCGAGATGCTGATTCTCGATCTGTCGAAAGGCCTGGGCCCGCAGCAGCCGATCAAGCTCAGTCTGTTCTGGACCTCGGTTTGGCCGCAAACTCCCGGCGTGGAGACAACTCTCGAGTTTCCCAGGGCTGCCGCGGCTGGGACGCTCGCACGACGCGGCAGCTACACGATCCACTTGGATTCGGCGTGGCAAGCCCAATGGTCTGCTCCAGTCAACGGTGCTAAAGCTGTCTTGTTCACTCCGTTGGCCAAAGGCGCGAACACAGGGGGAACCTCTTCCTACTTCATGCCGTTTCGCGGCCCGGCGCCGAAGGGGAGCTTGCGCCTGCTACCCACTCCGGCTCGCGCCAACGTCCGAGTCGAGCAATCTGTGTCCATAGAATCGACGGCAGAATCGGCAGGCCCGACGCCCGACAAGGCCGGTGCTCCAACTCAAGGGCAGGGCCGTTGGCAGGCGCAGTTCACCATCGAACCCGTGGCAGGCGCGCCGGGCTTCGTCGATCTGACCGTCTGGTCCCAGGCGGATTTTGACTTTTTGCACGCCTCGAGTCTCATCAGGGAGGTCAGGCGGCTGCACGACAAGGAAGCGCTGACCGCGCTTCTTGCCTTTGGCTGCCGTTCGCCGCTGGAGATGGCCGCAAACAGCGGTTTGCAGCAACCCCGGCATTGGCGCATTTTCTTCCAGACCCCGCTCACAAAAACAGAATCGATCTCGTTTTCCGCACCGCTGCGTGCACTTGCTGATCGGGCCAAAACCACATGGACAGTCGGCTTTCTTACTCCCTTTCAACCTTTGCCGGTGCTATTGCCTGGTCGCGAGCCGGACGAACCCCGGTTTGCCGTCCCGTTGGTAACCTGCGCTACCGCGGAAGAATTTGAAGGCACGGTGAATCTCGGCGCTACTGTCGTACTTGCGGCAACGGGTCTCGAAGAGAGACCGGCAAGCGCCAAAGCACCCGCAGAGGGAGGGCGTGTGTTTCGTTATGAAACTTCGGGACCGGCGCCGACGCTCCAAGTCGGACCGCGAGTTGAACGCCCGGATGCCGCGCCGTTTTCGTGGGCCGACCAGAGTGTCTTGACCACGTATGTCGAAACCGGAACTTCGGTGCGCCATCATTTGCAGTTTCAGCTCTGGAACTGGACTAAGAATTCCTTCACATTCACACTGCCGCGCGGCTGCCGTCAAGCGCTGTCGTCGGCGCTCGATGGCACGGGTTTGGACCATTGGACGCAAGACAATATCGATGGCCGGCTGCGGATTACATTGCCCACGCCCGCGAACGGACGCCGTCATGTCTTGGAAGTCGTTTATGTAAGTGAGCCCAATTGCTGGCTCGGTCCTTTGGCGGCGAAGGTACAGGCCGCGCCGCCGGAACTGCCCGTGCCGCTCTTGACATTCGAGCGAGTATGGCGCTTGGGCCGCGGACTCGCGCCTTGGACAGCGCAAGCAGTGAGCTTCGACGCGTTCGGCGCACCGACGTCCGAATTGCGCCGCGCTTGGAGTCTTGGCGAATCGTGGCTCGCGGAATCTGGATTGTCGACAACGGAGCACTTGGTAGAAGCGAGGCGGCAAACTCTACTCGCCGCCGAGATAAACACCCGCCGCAAACTCGCGAAGGACACGACATTGAGCACGGCGTTGGAACGACTGGCAGGCGAGTTAGCCAAGTCGCAGATCGCACTCGTTGTCGATGCAAAGTCAATGGACGAGCTCGATCTGCGACCGGACTCACGCTTGGCACTGCCCGCAAACAGGCCCTTTTGGGAAACGTCCAACCTTGTCTTCTTGCCGCTGCCGCGCGTTGCGCTGCTTACGACCAAGATCGCGGCAGAAGCTTGGCAAAGCACTTGGGGCGGGGCCGGCGCACTTCAAGACAATTTGCAAATGCCTACGGCGGAGGCGGCGACGCTTGGTCGGGATCCATCGGCGCGCTTCCTTTCATTGGCGACGTGGCAACTGCGCGGCAATGTTTTTCCAGATTCTGGTCGCTCGCTGACCAAGCTCTTCGAGGGCCCTTGGACAGACTGGAGGGTAATGTCAGGCGCCGACAATACGGACGAACTAATGGTCGTGCGCATGCCGTTCTTGCACGGCCTCGGCGTGTTGTTGGCGCTGGCAAGCTGGGCGGTCAGCGCATTTTTGGGATCGAGATTGCATTGGGCGGGCCGATGGCGAGTCAGGATCGTTCTTCTAGGCGGATTCAGTGTCTTGTGGTTGTGGCTGCCAGCGCCATTGCGCCCGATCGCCCTTTGGCCGCTCGGGCTGCAAATTGTCTCGACCGCGCTCGTTCTCTTAACGCCACCTGCTCGAACCAGATCGCAATGCGCTCGAACTGCAGAGAATCTCGGTAAGCTTGCCGCTGGCGCTGCCTCGGTATGGCTGTTATGCCTGTCCGGTGCGGACAGCATGCGCGTTCACGGTCAAGGGCCCGACGCCTCGGTCGTATACCTCTTAGAGGGCGACGCGCCAGAGACATCTTTCGCGCTTGCGCCGCCGGAATTGCTCAACAAGCTGCGCGAATTGGAAAGGAAATCCCCAGTGTTGGCCGGAGCCGCGCTGGTCGCCGCCTCTTATCAAGGTGTCCTGGAGAAGGATACGGCCGAATTCACCGCCCATTTCGACATTTATTCTTTCGACAAGAAAAGCACCGCCCATATTCCGCTCGCCGGCGTGGAGCTGAAGGAAGGCGCTTTCCTTGACGGCGTTCCGGTTTTTCCCAGCGCTGCCACAGGATCCAAACAGGGATACTTGGTTCCTGTCCAAGGCATGGGTTGGCACCGCTTGACACTGGTGATGAGCGTCCGGCCCGGCGCGAAAGGCGACTATCAGGAAATGCGTTTCTTTTGCCCGAAGCTTTGTCAGTCGTCCATGGACATGACATTTCCGGCGAGCGTGTCGGCGGCGCTGCCCCTTACCGGTTTAGGCAATGCGCAAAGCAAAAAGACAGCGACCAGCCAGGAATGGAAGTTAGACCTAGGCCGCGATGGCCAGGTCCACTGGCGCTGGCAGACGGGCAAAGTGTCAGTCGCGCCGGGCGCTCTGGAAGTGCGCGAAGCGTATTACTGGGACTTGCAGCCTGGTTCTTTATCGCTTACGGCCAACCTGCAATACACTGCCGCCAAGGATGCGGTCAACCGGGTTGCCCTGACGTTGCCGGAGAAGATCGAAGTGCGGACCGTCGATGTACAGACTTCCGCCGGGCCCGCGTCCAGCGTGCTTCCCTTGAAGCAATGGCGCGTGACGGGCAAAGGCAACGATCGCCAACTCGTGATTGACTTCGTTAATCCGGTTACCGGGAAATGGAATATCCAATTGGGTTTGGTTCCGAGGATTGCAGCGTTGGCCGGGCCGATAGCTCTGCGTTTGCCGGTTCCAACGCAGACGCGCGTTTCCGAGAGTTTTCTCGCGTATCGCTTGGAGGGTTGGGAATACGTCGAGAAGCCTGTGAATCTGAGCGTGACGGCGATCGGGCCGGAGATTTTTTCCAAGGTGTGGCTGGGGGCGGGCGCTGTCAAGGAACCAGGTCCGATCACGCGCGCGCTCAGTTTCCGCAGAACAGGCGCGGAGGGCGGCATCGTGCTGCAAGCCGCTGCCGTGTCGCCGCTCGCGAAGATGGATGTGTCGTGGAAAGTTCATTCCGACTTTGCCGACGGGGCCGCGCGTGTGCAATGGACAACCACAGGCGAGCCGCTAGCCCTCGTGGAATTGTCCATTCCCCCGAGCGTGACTTTGGCCGAAGTACGCGGTGTTGGACTCAAACAATGGAGTCGCAGCGGTGCGCGCGTGCAGATATGGCTTCAGCAACCCAAAAAGCAAGTGTCCTTGGAATGGACGGGCTGGGTTGCTCTTCCCCAGAAAGCAAGTGTGAGGCGATTCGACCTGCCTTCCGTAGGCGTACGGAACGCGCGCACGCTGTCGATGACTGTGCAACTCGCTGCTACTCCGGGCCTCGCGCTGGAAGCGGTCAAACTGCAACATCTTTCGCGCGTCAGCTTGGAGAATACCTGGCGCGTCGACGATCCGGCCTATCAAGGATCCTTTCTGGTACGCTCCGTCGCTTTGCGTCCTGACCTGTCCATCCTCACCGTGGCCCACTTGCGCGACCAGCAGTGCTTTGTCAACGGCCATGTCCATTGTCAGACCGACGTCCGGAATACAGCCTCGTTGAAAATCATTTTGCGCAACTGCCCAAAAAGCGCCGTGCGCCTGGAGGCGCCGCGCGGCGCGACTGCTGGGCCGCCCATCCGGAACGGCGGCGACGTATCCTGGTCTGTCGCGGTCACAGCAGAAGCCCCACAACCGTTGCGTTTTCACGTTCAACTGCGGTTGGATCTTGATTCGAACGCCGCTCAGGGAGAGAGGTTGCTCTTGCCAGACTTGGTCGTGGAAGGGGCGGAACATGTAGACCGTTGGGTCGCGGTCGTTGGACGCGAGCTGCGCGTTGCCGAGCACAAGGGGCTGGTCGAGTCCGCCCAGATTCCCGACGAACTTCATTACTGGCCTAAAGAAGCGCAACGGCTCCAACTTGAGGGGACGGTTTGGCGAGTTGATTCTCCCCAATGGCGCTTGGCACTGCAGCCGCGTCCGGCTGCGAACGCGGCAGCTGCGGAGGTCTTTGCCGTGGAACAGTCGTGTCATTGGCGCAATGACGGCACTTGGCTGCACCAGGCCGATTTTCTGTTGGTGCCGAAGAACGAGTCGGCTTTAGTCGCGGCGCTGCCCGCCGGGGCGCGGCTCGAAGCGATACTGTGGAACGGAGTGCCGCTCACGCCGCGCTCTGACGGACCTGCGCGTTTTGGAATTGGATTATCAAATCCTGGCGGCCCAGGCCATTTGCGACTCTGTTGGCGCTTTGTGGACAATAAGGAAGCGCCGAACGCGCCAAATCTGGCGTTGCCGGCGCTTGAGGGCTTGTCGCAGCCGGCGGTCGAACTTGCACTGCCTCTAACGCTGGAATGGCGGCTGGCGTCGGTCACCGGTCTTGGCGCGACCACGCCGCACTGGCGTCATGTGCGTCGCGCCCGCGCCTACGAGAAGATCTGCAGTTCACTGGACGAAGATGCGCGGAGCGAGGCGATGCCGAGGTTACAAAAAGGCCTCTACTGGGAGCTGCGCCAGGTAGAAGCCGCACTGGAGAGCGGTGCGTGGCCAGCATTAGAGTCTCAAGAAAGCGCTAAACTGCTTTCGGAGATCCGGCAAATTCGACAGGACAACGCGCATTGGGCGCAGGCAAGAGGTTGGGAGACGGCGCGCGCGGCGGCGGAAAAGCAACCGGCCGACTTTCGCGCGCCACTGCCCTTCGACTCTTATCCGCCGGGGCGGCCGGTGTACTTCGTGCGGCAAGCAGGGCCGGAGCCGGGCAGCATTACACTGACGTCGACTGTTATCGAAAAAGATCAGAATGTCCGGCGCGGCGTCGAGGCAGTTATTGTCGCCGCGCTGGCCCTCTTGGTGGTGACTTGTTTTCCGCGCGGCGGGCGCTGGCTGACCGCATTGGGGCCAGAGTTGCTCCTGGCCCTTGTCATCTGGGGGTTTTTCGCTTGGGGGCCTAGCCTTCCCGGACTGGTGCTGGCCCTCTCGTGTGTTTTCGTGCGCACGCTGACGCTGGTGCGCTGGGTTGGCAGGCTGGTAAGCAATCGGTGGCTGCGCCATTTTCCTGGCAACACCGCTCAAGCGGTCCCTTGAGGCAAGCGCCGCTCGATTTGCTCTTTTAACAAAGTGCGGTGGCAGTGTTTCGCGTCGGTGCATGCTGAGGAGCACAACAGCGTCACCGTCTTTCCCTCCGCGACGAGATCGGCCAACTGACCAATCAAGTCTTCCTGCCCTTCCATCTCTTTCAAGTATCGCTTGCGATACTCTTCCCAGCCGATTGGCTCTTGACCGTGTTTGCCGTAGTAGGCGGCGTGCAATTCCCGGCTCGGACCGAGTTCTTTCAGCCACTTGTCCCAGGTTTCATCCTTCTTGGGCAAAGCGCGCGGCCGATAGCGGCAAATGAGCAAGCGCCAGCCATCGCGCTTTTTTCGTGGATCGCACCAGCGCTTGGTCCTAATTGGCATGAAGGTATTATAGAAGCCCCCACGCTCCGCGTAGGGTGGCAGACGTGTAAGGCAGGCGACATAGTTCTAGTAAACCGGGCGACACGACAACCCCTCGTGAAGCGTGGGGTCTACAATAGTTGGTTTCTTGATGGAAAAACTCCATCAGATTGGCTAAACTTCCGGCATCGGCACGAGCGCAGATACTTCCTCCATAACGGAGAGCGACCATGCTCGCATTCGAAAGCAACAAGGGCGTCCGATTCTGTGACGGCTTGAGCCGCCGCGATTTTCTGCAAGTCGGAGCGCTCGGCGCTGGTGCGGTCGGATTGTCGCTTGCGGATTGCGCGAATCTGCAAGGTGCCGGCGCGACACGCTCAAACGACATGAACTGCATTCTGCTTTTTCTCGTCGGCGCGCCCAGCCACCTGGACACTTGGGATCCCAAGCCTGCCGCACCCGATAACGTGCGCGGCCCTTTTCGCTCAATCCAGACCAACGTGCCGGGTGTGCAAATCTGCGAGCCTTTTCCGCTCATGGCGCAGCGGGCCAATCGCTACGCCATTGTCCGCTCGGTCTACCATCGCGCCGCGCCGATTCACGAAACCGGCCATCAATTGATGCAAACAGGCCGCCTTTCGCAAAGCGGCCTGGAGCAACCTCATTACGGCGCTGTCGTATCGCAAGTGCGCGGACCGGGCCGGGCCGGCATGCCGCCGTTCGTCGTCGTTCCCTGCCCCATCGGCAACACCGGCGTCAGCATCAGCCACGGCCAAGGCGCGGGCTATCTCGGCGCGGGCCACGAGCCGTTTGCTCCCAAATGCGATTTGGGCCTGCGCGGTTTTCGAGTGGCTGATTCGGGCACGCCGGCCGGCCTGGACCCGGCGCGTTTGCAGAACCGACAGGCGCTGCTCGCTGCCATCGACGCCGCCCAGCGCGCCTACGATGCCGAAGGTTACGGCTCGCGCACCGGCGCCCACGAGCGTGCATTCAACCTGGTGTTTTCACAGCAGGCGCGCCGCGCCTTCGACGTCGCCGCGGAGAGCGATGAGCGCCGGGCACGCTATGGCCATAACACGTTCGGCCAATCGTGCCTCTTGGCGCGCCGGCTCGTCGAGCACGGCGTTCGCCTCGTTACCGTCAACATGTTCGACACGGTGTTCAACAACATCACCTGGGATTGCCACGCGGACGGCGGCGCCTTGGGCGTAACGCTGAACGATTATCGCGATACGTTGTGTCCCATGTTTGACCGAGCGTATTCCGCGTTGCTCGACGATCTACACGAGCGCGGCATGTTGGAAAACACACTGATTGTCGCCATGGGGGAGTTCGGCCGCACGCCGTTGCTCAATAGCCGCGGCGGCCGCGATCACTGGCCAAGCGTCTGGTCGATCCTGTTCGCCGGCGGGCAAGTGCGCGGCGGCCAGGTCATCGGCTCGTCCGACCGCACAGGCGCCGAGCCGCGCGATCGTCCCGTCAGTCCCACGGAAGTTGCGGCCACTGTGTACCGAGGACTCGGTATCGACGTCGACGCGAGCCTTCCGGGACCGGACAACCGGCTCTTGCCGATTACCGACGCGCAGCCAATCGACGAGTTGTTCCGATAGGAGCGGGGTCGCCTAAGCGCCCCGTGTCTGGCGAAATATGCACTTCACGGGGCGCTTACGCAGCCCCGCTCAACGGAGTCCTGCTCAACGATTTGCGCGGGACATGCACACGACTCTGGCGTCTTCTATACAAACACTCATCCCATTGGAGAATCGCATGACGGTGCGCAATTCAAGGCGATCCGCCTTCACCATGGTCCAATTGTTGATCATTCTGGCGATCCTGCTGTTCCTATTGGGACTGCTCCTTCCGGTGGTTGGCCGGGTGCGCGAGGCAGCGGGCCGCACTCAGGCCATGAACAGTCTGAAACAGATTGGCATTGCGCTGCATAACTTCGCCGACACGTACAAAAAACTGCCGCCGGCCTTCGACAAGTTCGCCGATTTTCAAATCCCCGGCAGCGTGCATGTCTACATCTTGCCTTACGTCGAGCAGGATAACGTCTTCAAGCAATACCAACAGAACAACGCCGATGCGGGCAACATGCACATCCCAGTTTTCGTCGCACCGACCGACCCGAGCTTCAAAGAGGACGCTAAGGGCATTCAGAATTTCGCCGCCAACCTGCGCGTCTTCGCGGATAGCGGCAGAAATACCAGGCACAACGCCGACATGCCGGCCCCGAGAGCCATGGAGCCCGGCAATGCGGCCTTCCCCGCCGCGTTTCCGGACGGCACCTCCAACACCATGTGGTACGCCACCAAGTATGCTTTCTGCGGCGACGGCGGCAGCCGCTATGCCTCGCCGCCGAACAAGACTTCCACCGCCTTCTTCGGCCAGAATCACGCTCAGGAGCAGGCGAGCCCCACGAGCGCGAAAGCGACCTTCCAGCTTCAGCCTTCTGAGAAGGACTGTCTTTGCACACCGCTCATGGCGCAGAGTTTTGAGAAGTCGGGGCTGATCATCGCCCTAGCCGACGGCAGCGTGCGTCATGTGAGTGCCAGCATCTCACCCGCGACCTGGAATGGCGTGATGCATCCCAGCGACGGCAACGTGATCGGCAATGACTTTTGAGACTGAGACGAGCCCGAAGCGCTAGCAAGGGCCGGGGCTCGGTAGTCCTTGCTTTTTCTGAGTATATGGGAGCGGTTCATGAAACGCTACTTTGGTAGGCGCGGCGGCTTCACGATGGTCGAGTTGTTAATCATTCTCGCCCTGTTGCTATTGCTGCTCGCGTTCTTGCTCCCCGCAGTGGCCCGATTGCGCGAAGCCTCCGGCCGCGCGCAAGCAATGAACAACCAGAAGCAGATCAGTCTGGGACTGCACAGCTTCCACGACTCCTTCCGAAAGCTGCCGCCCGCTTTTGATAAGCCAGATTTCGGCAACTTCCAGATCCCCGGCAGCGTGCACGTTTTCCTCCTGCCATTCGTCGAACAGGACAATGTCTTTCAGCAATACCAAATGAATCAGGCCGAAGCGGGCAATGCGCTCATTCCGACGTTCGTGTCGCCAATGGATCCCAGTCTCAAGGATGAAAAGAACGGAGTGCAGAACCACGCCGCGAATTTGCGTTTCTTCGCCGACAGCGGTCTTAAGACCAAGCACGACGCCGACATGCCGGCCCCAAAAGCCACTGAGCCGGGCAACACCACCTTTGTTATGGTCACCGACGGCTTATCCAATACTGTTTGGTACGCCACCAAGTACGCGTTCTGCGGCAACGGCGGCAGCCGTTACGCCTCGCCGCCCAACAAAATCACCGCCGCGTTCTTCGGCCAGAATCACGCCCAGGAGAAAGCCGGGCTCGGCGCCAAGGCCACGTTCCAGGTCATGCCGTCCGACAAAGAATGTCTCTGCACGCCGCTGTTGGCGCAAAGCTTCGAGAAACAGGGGATCATCGCCGGCCTGGCCGATGGCAGCGTGCGTTTCCTTACGGCGGAAATGTCAGCGGAAACCTGGAATCGATTGCTGCATCCCACGGACGGCCTGCCGCTGGGCAGCGACTTCTAATGGGCAGCTCGAATCCGCGAAGATTTCGATAGCAACAGCAGACGTCGGCCGGTAGAATCCTTCCTGTTCGAGTTCTTACAGGCAGCGCTAATCCACTTTCTTATTCGCCGCCACCAGGGTTAAGGACTTCGTCCTTATCAACCCGCCAGGTACGTCCAAATACGGCAGATTACCGGTTGCCCAGCGTCCGCAATTCTTTTTTCTAACAAGGAGAGTCACGATGAAAGTCACGGAAAAAACCATCCAGCCTGGCACTTTAACCGCGATTCACCAACTCACAGGAGGACACAAGGGTGAAGTGTTCCTACTGGAAAACGACCAATCGGAAAAACTGGTCGTGAAGTTTCAGAATGAGGCAACTGTCGAAGCGGTGGCCGGAAGCTCCATCTTAAAGACTGCCGGCGCCAGAACACCCATGGTGCGGCCAGCGACGCGGATCGACATCAGTACTCTCCTTGTTGCTGTAGCAACCTTGAAATTCAAGTTCCCCGAGGTGAGTGCCGCGTATGCGGCGGCGAAGGAAAAATTCAAGAACGTACTGCTCATGGAGTTCGCGGAAGGCAAGACCTTGAAGAAAGCGCGCGAGCAGCACGTCGACGAGTTCCTCACTGTGCTCAGCGACCCGAAGTTTCAGACCGAACTGGGAAGGATCGTCGCTGCGGACACGTTCGCGGGCAATCGGGACCGCATGTTCGCAGTGACGAAGGGCCGCGGGAAAGAACCGGTCGGTTGGTATCACGAGCAGAATCTGTTTCTGGGCAGCGATGGTGGTGCCGTGGCCATTGACAATGCCTTCGAACCTCGTGTATTTCCCGATACCTATCCCTGGGGTCAATACCTTGGCGGCATCGGGGTCCAGTGGGGAAGCATCGCTTCTGCCTGCGACACCTTCGCGAAGCAAGAAGCCAAAGTGCTATTTGACAAGTTTCTGGACACCGCCGCCAAGGATCATCCCGGCAGAAAAAAAGACATCGAAGCGATTCGGAAGAAACACAAAGAGTCCTTCATCCAGAATTTCGCCGACGGCGCCAGGCAGGCAATGCAAACGCTCATGATGCGCGGGCAAGGCTGGAAGCAAACTCTTACCGAAGCAGGCGCCAATGAAGAGATGCTTCGTCAATTCCGGGTCCGGAAACGGTTGCTCCGTCAATTCTCCAATGACGAAAACACGGACCCCGAAGAAGCGGAACAGTTGGCGAAATCGGATGACGAATATCGCAAATGGGTCTTGACGAAGGAGTACAAGCTCAACGAAGAGGCGGCCGAGAATTTGCTCAAGAAGGGCATTGAAGAGTACAAGAAGTTCAAAAAATACTACGTCGGTCGCACTTTCAAGAAAACGGCAATAGTCGATTTTGCGAAGTCTCAGAAGAAAAAGTGAAATCTTGGTTTATCGTTTCGCGCTCGGAGGCTACTTACCGTCAATCCGTTGCAGTGCCGCCCGCACTTTGCCGCGCAAGACGTCGTCGTCATCCTCCAAATACTCGGACAAGACCGGGATGGCGGCCCGCGCCGACTTGCCCATCGCGCCCAGGTAATCGACGGCGGCATGCGCCAAGCGCGGGTCGCGTCCTTGTTTTACGCCCGAAACAAGCACGTCGAGAGAAGGCTTGTTGTCGCCGACGATTTGCCAGTAGGCGAAACCGGCCGCCAACGCTACAGCGAGTTCCTCGTCTTTCAAACAAGGCAACAGCTTGTCCCCGACTGGTTTGGACTCCGGCCCGATCCTTCCTAGCGCCTCTGTCGCGGCCAAGCGCACTTCCGATTCCTTGTCCGCGAGGGCTTTGGACAAGTCGCGCAGGGCCGGGACGGCGTCCTTGCCCAAGGTCCCTATCGCGCGGCAGGCATCCACACGCGAGGAAACCGTCTCCTCTGCCAGCGCGGCGGAAAACACTGGGATACCTTCCTTGCGCCCCGCGATTTGGTATAGCGCTAATCCGGCGGCCATCTGCACAGCGACGGTCTTGTCCTTTAGCGCCTTTTCGAGCTTGGGCACGGCAGGAGCGGCGTCGGGACCGATCTTGCCGAGCGCTTTGGCGGCATACTCGCGCACCAGTCGATGCGAGTCGCCAAGCGCATCCGCCACGGTCGGCACGGCGTCCTTGGCCTCCTTGCCCACTAGACCGATAGCCTGAAGCGCAACCACGCAGCGATTCGAACCGCCGCCCCTGACCGCCTTCTCCAAATCCGGGACGACGCCCGCGCCCATATTGCCAAGCGCGGTCACTACCATGGGATCGATGAGCGAGAACATTTCTTCGGGAACGAGCGCCAAGAGGTGCGGCGCGGCGTCTTTCGCCGCCGGGCCGATCTCACCAAGAGCCAGCACGGCTTCGACGCGCACGCCTTCGTCTTTGTCCTTGGTAGCATCGATGAGCGCGGGGACCGCACTCCGGGCTTTGGACCCTAAGAGGCCGAGCACCGGCGCGGCCGCCGCGCGCAGCTCCGGGTTCTTATCCTTGAGGGCGGCCGTGAGTACGGGCAGCAATACGTTGGCGGGCGTCTTGCTGTCAATGCGCCACAGAGCTTCGGCTGCTTTGACGCGGACGAAGCCGTTGGCGTCCTTGAGTGTCTGCCGCAGATCGTCAAGAGCGAACTTGGCCACCGGCCCGAGTTTTGCCAAGAGGGCAACCGCCTTATAGCGCACCGCTGGATCGGGATGCTGCAGCGCCTTCAGGCCGTCGGGCACGTCGAGGTCTTTTTTGGACTTCGTCTTCTTCTCTTGGGCGCCGACAATGGGGACAATCAACGACGCCAACATAAGACACAGACACCATTGTGCCATCGATCGGTTCCTTTTTGCCGGATTTGAATGTCCGATTCGGCTGGGTGGCATGCATGCCGCCCAGCTCTGTCGTTACGGCCGATTCTTGCTATTGGCGCCTCCAGGGTAACACATCATGCGGAAAAGAAAAGAAGGCTGCGACGGCCATGTTAGAATAATGACGATTCCTTCTAATGGAGATAACGTGTCTTTGCCGCCGCTGGAGATCTTGTATGAGGACAACCACTGCATTGCGGTCTCCAAGCCGAGCGGCGTCTTGGCGACGCATTTTCAGGGCAAGGAAGAAACCCTGGACCGGGCCGTGAAACGCTATCTCAAAAAGAAACACCAGAAGCCCGGCAACGTCTTCCTCGGCGTCGTGCACCGGCTCGACCGCGTAGTGTCCGGCGTCTTGCTCTTCGCCCGCACCAGCAAGGCCGCGGCCCGCCTTTCCGAGCAGTTTCGGGAAGGGAGCATCGAAAAAGTTTATTGGGCCATCGTCGAAGGCGACGTCCAAACACACTCCGGTACCCTCGAAGATTGGCTCAAGAAGAACGAGGCCGCACGGCGGGTCGAAATCACCGAGCCTCGAACGCCGGGCGCAAAACAGTCGCTCCTGCATTTTCAAAGGAAGGGCAGCCACGGCGGGCTTACCTGGCTCGAGGTGCGCCCACAGACTGGCCGCACGCATCAACTGCGCGTCCAGCTCGCCCATCACGGCCACCCGATCTATGGCGATTCTCGTTACGGCTCGATCCACACCTACGGCAACGCCATCGCCCTACACGGCCGCGGCCTGACTTTCTTGCACCCGATTCGCTACGAGCCGATCACGCTAAGCGCGGAGCTGCCGCGCGGCTGGCGCGGCCGCTTTGCCTATGTCATGCATGAGGGGAAGGGATGAGCCGCGACGCCTTGTGCGCCATGCGCGAATTGATCCAGATTGACATCGGCAAGCGCGGATTGGCCGCCGATCCGACGCGCAATCTCATCAACGCCTTCCCAGACGACTTTGCCCATACGTGCGAAGATCTGGCGGGACATCCTAAAACCTTTCTGGCAATTGTCACAGGATTCTACATCCCCACCGCCCAACCTCCCGCGGGAGAAACCGATGGTCCGCTGGGCGCCGTGTTTCTGGCGCGGGCGCTAGGGCCGCTCGGCATTCGGACCGCCGTACTCACCGATCAGTTTTGCGCATCCGCTGTTGAGGCCGGGCTGCGCGAATGCGGCCTAGAGAGCGAAGTGCCGCTGGCGGTGCTTCCGGACTACGCAGCCAGTCAGCGGCTGACGCCCGCGCGTTATTGGCAGCACTTCCAGGATGGCGTGCTAGCGGCACCGACGCACCTTTTGGCGATTGAGCGCGTCGGACCGAGTCACACGTTGGAATCATTGCAGCAGCAGACCGCCGAGTCACAGGGCGAGACGATCCTGGACTTCTGCGATAAGGTGTCCGACGAACACCTCGACCGCTGTCACACGATGCGCGGTCGAGACATTACCGAGCACATGAGCCCCGCCCACTGGTTGTTCGAGGAAGCGCGGCGGCGCGGCATCGCCACCATCGGCATAGGCGACGGCGGCAACGAGATCGGCATGGGCAGAATTCCGTGGCAGGTGATTCGCCGAAACATTCCCGGCGGCGGCGTGGTTGCCTGCCGAGTAGCCACGGATCGGCTGATCGTTGCCGGTATCAGCAACTGGGGCGCGTACGGACTGGCCGCCGGCCTGTGGCACTTGCGCGACCGGCGACCGCCAGCAAATCTGTTCAACCCAGACATGGAACAGCAAATCTTGCAGCGCATGGTCGAAGCGGGGCCGCTCGTGGACGGCGTCAGCGGCCTGAAGACGGCGACCGTGGACGGTTGCTCGTTCGACACTTACGGAAAGGTCTTAACTTCGTTGTCTGGGATTATCTGCAAATCTGCCTGACATTTGTGGGCCTAATCCTCGCCCAAGACAGGCTGGTACGCTTCTTCCGCTTCGGGGTGCAGATGAAAGCGCTGGCATAGTCGCACACAAGTGTTCCAGCGGAGAATGGCGTCATCGTTGCCAGCCGGGCGCAAGCGCTCGGCAGTTTCATAAAAGTCCATGGCATTCTGGATCCAGTTATAGGCGGCCGAGCCGCTGCCGGGCCCGCTGTGAAGCGCTAGGGCATGGCCGCGCCGCTCCCAGATAATGCCGCTGTAGTAATTGCGCTGGTATTCGTCTTGGAGGCGCGGCACTACGGCTTGCGCCTGTGTGAAACACTCCGCCAGCCCGGCGCGAAACTGGTCCGTTAGCGCCAACAGCAGCACGACGAGCGCTTCCTGATTGTCCGGATCGATCGCCAGCACATCCAAGCAGATGCTCTCGGCCTCTGCCGGCTCGTTGAGCAAACGGTAGCGCTCGGCTTTTTCCAACGCCCTGGGGACAGCTTCCGATTGGATGGGCTTGAGGTCGAATTCTTGCATTGACGCCCTCCTAGGGCATGTGCCACAAGAGGACCAAGGTCCAAATGGAAAGCACTAGCGCCCCGCCATAGCAAAAGAGGTTGATGAGCTCATTCAAATGCTTGATCTGCAATCCATCATACAGTGTGAAGCGAAAACGGTGAGCGGCGTGCAAGAGCGCCATGCTGCAGAGGACGAAGAGATAAATCCTTGTCAGGGGATGCCCGAGCAAACCCAGCATGCGCTCATGGCTGGGCGTTTCCGCCCAGCCCAATGGAAAAACGATACCAAACAGCAACAGTTGGATCGGGATGAACAAAGCTGCAACCACGCCGCCGGCGCTGAATAGAGTCCACAACAGAGGCTCGATCGTACGCTTGGCCATAATTCCACCCTCGTGTCCTCGTGGTCAAAGGAGCAGAATCAACGCGATCACTATCGACGCAACCGCCCAGGCGCCATAGTTAGCGTAGGAGATCCACTCGCCAGGAACTTTGCGGCCGCGCCAGTGCAGCACCATCGCTTTTGGAGCCAGGTTGAACCAGGTCGTTGCGTGCAAGACGACGAAAAACAGCGTGATCAGGTTCAAAATGATGAGGAACGGCGACGCGGCCCAAGCCAGATAGGCTTGATAGGCGGCCGGTCCCAGCTTGACGGCTCGAATGCCTAACAGTGTGAAGACCACGAACCAGGCGATGAAGGCGCTCGACAGCTCGCGCAAGATAAATAGTAGATAGGACGTGCGCTCGAGCCACCAGTAAGTAGACACGCGGCGGCGATACCAGCGCGGATGGTATTCGGTGTAGATCGGTGTTTCGCTCATTTCTTCCCCCACGGCATGAGAAATGACTTGAACCAGTCCATGGCGGCGCTCAGCTTGTAGCGCTGGATCGCGCCGGCCGGATCGACGTGCTTGGGGCAGACCGCCGTGCATTCACCAACGAACGTGCAACCCCAGATACCTTCATGCTGCGACAGTTCGTCCATGCGTTCCTTGGACCCTTCGTCGCGGGTGTCGAGATTGTAGCGCTGCGCCAGCGCGATGGCGGCAGGTCCCATGAAGTGCGGGTCCAGCCCATACACCGGGCAGGCGGCATAGCACAGCAAGCAATTGATGCACATGCTGTATTGCTTGTATTCGTCAAGCTCGTCGGGTGTTTGCCGGTATTCCCCCTCGGAAAGCGGTTTCTCCTGGTCGCGGACGATCCACGGTTTCACGCGCGGCAACTTGCGCATGAAGTCGGTCATCTCGATCACCAGGTCGCGGACGATGGGGAAGTTGGTCAAAGGCTCGACGCGCACCGGGTTCGGCGCGTAATCGGCCAGAAATGTGGCACACGTGAGCTTGGGCTCGCCATTGACCATCATGCCGCAACTGCCGCAAATGCCCATGCGGCACGACCAGCGAAATGACAGCGTACCGTCAATTTGGTCTTTGATGTAATTGAGCGCGTCGAGGACGACCCATTCCTTGCGGAACGGGACCGTGTATTCCTGCGTGGTGGGCTCGGTTTCGGATTCGGGACGGTAGCGTATGACTTGCAGGGAGATGGTGTCGGCCATGGATTTTGCCCATTCGTCAAAAGCGAAATCGTCCAATACTTTGGCCGGGATTGCAACTGCTTTTTTGTGCGTGCGCCGATTTCTGTCACGATTGCAGCGCGACACAGTTGGTGGCGCCGTTTAGGATAAGCCGGATGATGGATGGATAGTCGAAGCTCGGCTCTGGATGGATTGCATCTCAACCCGGTGGTCAGATGTGCAATCCATTTTCACCGGCCATTGCGTTAGTCCTTTAAGCGCCATGTTTTGCGGAAAATCGCCCAATTTGGCGCGATCTGCAATCCATGTCCCGGAGTCGGATTTGGCCTACGAAACGCAAAATACCTCGCAATTCCACCCCGAACAGATCGACGCACCAGCCAATTGAATATGTGCTCTACATCCGATTTGGCGCGTTCGAGAATGCGAAGGGAAAGGCTCATGGGTCGATTGGCAGGCGATGCCGTTCACGAAAGTCGCGGTCAAACTCCTCGAACGGAATGCCCTTGTCGCCATTAGCCATGTCTTGCAACGCTTCTTGAATCGCAGCCATGTCCTCTTCAAATTGCGGCGCTTCGGAGTGCATTGTTGGATCTCATGAAGTAGGAGTTGTACTCTATGCTAAAGATGAAAACGATCACAATAACATGTCGTGACTGTTTCCGATAGACTTTGCGCGTGACCTCCTTACTTCCCATACACCCGCTCGCCGGGCGGCCAGCGCGTGATGCTTACCGGGCCATACTCCACCCGGCCGGCCCCGTCGCCGTCGCGATAAATGAGCGAATGAGCCAGATAGCGCTGATCGTCGCGGTTGGGGAAATCCGTCCGCTGGTGGGCGCCGCGCGATTCTTCGCGCTTGAGAGCGGACTGCACGATGCTCTCGGCCACGTCCAGCATGAAGCCGAGCTCCACGGCCGCCGCTAACTCCGTGTTGAAAGTCCGGCTATGATCCTGCAGGCCGAGCCGGCGAAAGCGCTCCTGCAATTCGCGCAGTTTATTCGCTCCCTGCGCTAGAGCGGTCCCGGTGCGATAGATACCGGCGCACTCCTCCATGGTTTTCTGCATCTCGTCGCGAATCACGGCGATCTTCTCGGTTCCGTCCGTGCGCCGCAGATAATCGCGCTCCAGGCGGTCTTTCTCGTCAGCGGCCTGGGCCAGCGCGGCGGACGTTGGATCCTTGGCGCTTAATGCGTATTCCGCCGCCACTTTGCCCGCCCGCGCGCCAAATACCAAGAGCTCCGGCAACGAGTTCGATCCCAGCCGGTTGGCGCCGTTGATGGTCACGCAGGCGCATTCCCCCGCCGCGTACAAGCCGGCCAACGGAGTCGCCCCGTTGATGTCCGTGTGCACGCCGCCCATCATGTAGTGCACCACCGGCCGCACCGGAATCATCTCGCGCACCGGGTCAATGTTTTGATACTTAAGACATAGCTCGCGCACGAATGGAATCTTCGCGTCAATTGTCTTCTCGCCCAGGTGCCGCAAATCGAGGTTGACGACTGGCCCATATGGCGTCGGAATCGTACGGCCTTTCTCGTGCTCTTTCATAAACGCTTGCGACAGCCGGTCACGCGGCCCCAGCTCCATGCTGCGAAACACCGGCTTGGGCTCCGGCTTGCCCAGGTTGTAGTCTTGCAGATAACGATAGCCGTCCTTGTTGACGAGCCAGCCTCCCTCGGACCGCGCCGCCTCGGTGATGAGAATGCCGGTAAACGGCAAGCCGGTCGGATGATACTGGACAAACTCCATGTCTTTGAGCGGAGCGCCGGCGCGATAGGCCAACGCCATGCCGTCGCCGTTTTTGATGTTGGCGTTGGTAGTGAAGGGGAAGACCCGGCCGCAACCGCCCGTGCACAGGATGACCGATTTCGCGGTGATGGCTTCCACTTTGCCCGTCATCAGCTCCAACGCAACGACGCCTTGCACCCGGCCGTCGTCCACTAAAAGCTTGGTCACGAACCACTCATCATAGCGCTGGATTGTCGTGTATTTAAGAGAGGTTTGAAACAGGGCGTGCAGCATGTGGAAGCCGGTCTTGTCGGCGGCGAACCAGGTGCGCATTTTCTTCATGCCGCCGAAGGGCCGCACTGCCACGCGGCCGTCCGTTTCCCGGCTCCACGGGCAGCCCCAGTGCTCCAGGCGCAGCATTTCCTCGGGCGCTTCTTTGACGAAGGCTTCGACGGCGTCTTGATCGCATAGCCAATCGCCGCCGGAGATGGTGTCGTAGGCGTGCTCGTCAAGGGAGTCGTCGGCGCGGATAACCGCAGCCGCTCCTCCTTCGGCGGACACAGTGTGGCTGCGCATCGGGTAGACTTTGGAGACGACGGCGATGGACAAGCGTGGATTGATTTCGGCGATTGCGATGGCGGCGCGTAGTCCAGCGCCGCCGCCGCCCACAAGGAGAACATCATGCATCGCTGTCACAAGAAGCCTCGCAAAAACGGCAATCGCGGCATGCTACCTGAAGGGCGCGGAGGTTGCAAGGAGGCACTTGGGAAATGACTAACTGAGCCGCCCGGACGCGACGCAGGCACTATAGAATAGAAACCGGTGCGGGAGTATGCGATGTCCGTTAAGGCCGCTCACAACGTGCTGCAAAGTCTGCGCAAAGTCGCCGGGCCCCGGCTCCAGCCAAGCGACTCAGGGCTGCTGGCTCGGTATGTCGAGGACCGGGACGCGGCGGCATTCGCGGGCCTTTTAGAGCGTCATGGCCCCATGGTGCTCGGCGTGTGCAGGCGCGTTTTGGGCAACCCGGCCGATGCGGACGACGCGTTTCAGGCTACCTTCTTTCAACTGGCGCGCAATGCCGCCAAGATTCGCCGCGACGGCAGCGTCGCGGGCTGGCTGCACGCGGTCGCCCAGCGAACGGCCATCAAGGCCCGCGCCCGTCGCAAATCTCATTCGGCTCTCGACGAAAACGCCAAGGCGACGGCTGACGATCCCTTCGGCGATATCGCCTGGCGCGAGCTACGCGGCGTTTTAGATGAGGAACTGAGCCAGTTGCCGGAGCGCCTGCGCGGACCGCTGGTGCTCTGTTATCTCGACGGCCTGACGCGCGACGAGGCGGCCCAGCGCCTGGGTTGGTCGCTGGCTACACTGAAGCGCCGCTTGGAGGAAGGCCGCGACCTGTTGCGCAAGCGCCTGGCGAAGCGCGGGCTGGCGCCGGCCCTATTGGCAATCGCCGTGACTTCGGGCACAAGTTTGCGCGCGGCTGTTCCCGAGACGCTGCGGCACGTTGCCGCACAGTCCGCGTTGCATGCCGCGCCCGTTTCTGCTTCTGTGCAAGCACTTCTATGCAGCGGCAACTGGTTGCCAAGAAGTCTCTTGGGAAAGCTTGCGATGTCGGTGCTTCTTTTGAGCGCGGTTCTCGCGGGCGCTTTTTCGCTTTCCACAGCGGCGAAAACTGACCTGCCGTCCGCCGACATTGAGGAACTGCACGCGCCCTTGGCCGACAATCCGCGCGTCGACCGCTTCGGCGATCCCATGCCCGACGGGATGGTGCACCGCTTTGGCAGCGAGCGGTTCCGCGACGCCAGCAACATGTCCAATTCCTCCATGAGCGCCGACGGCCGTTTGCTCGCCGTAGGCTCCTGGAACGGCATCGCTATTTTTGACTTGGAGTCGGGCAAGAAAGTGCACGAGCTGCGCGACAGCAACATGATCAACTCAATCGGCGGCATGTCGCGCTTGGCGATTTCGCCGGACGGCACGCGCGTCGCCCACTTGACCAGCCATTACCAAGCCGTGCTGCGCGATGCGCGTTCGGGCAAGGCCCTCCACACGTTTGGCGAAATACCAAAGTGGCATACCGGATTCATGCCCTTGAACAAAAGGAGACAGTCGACTCCGGCTGATTATCTCATTGCCACGCTGTTTTCCGCGGACGGCAAGCAGTGGATCGCTGTCGGCAGAAGCACCTTGTATTTCTTCGACGCGAACGGCGGCGTCGAAATACGGCGCCTTGACGTGCCGGGCTATGTGCTTGCGGTCGCGCCCGACCGTCAACGCATTGCCGCCGTCGCGAAATTGAACGAGCAGGCGATAGTGGCCGTTTGCGACATGAATTCGGGAAAGATCATTGCGTCGATCGTGAACCCCGAAATACAGAGCGATTCACAACCCATGGCTTTCGCGCCCGATGGCAAGACCTTGGCGGTGGTTGTGGAGAAATCGAGCGTTCGACTTTATGACGCCGAGACCGGTCAGCTCAAGGCCAAGTACGAAGCGCCGGCGCCCGAGCGGACGGCGGATGGCTTTAAGATTGAATCGCTCGCCTTTACGCCCAACGGCGCGACCCTGTTTGCCGGCAGCTACAAAGGCATCTTTCGCTGGAACACGGCCACGGGCGCAATGTTGCCGAAGCTGGCCGGCCATTTAGCCTGGAATGTTTGGGGCATGCATGTCACGCCGGACGGCAAACGGCTCATCTCGGTCGGCTCGGACTGTACCATTCGGCGCTGGGACACGGCAACCGGCGCCGAGATTCCGCTCCCGGATGGTTACGCCTGGTACACCACGGTTGCTTATGCACCCGATGGGCGAACGCTGGCCGTGGCCGACGCCGGCGACCGGCTCGATCTCTGGGACCCCGCGACCGGCAAGCTGCGCAAGTCGTCCCGTGTCGCCGGCCTGGAAAACAGCAGTATTGCCTTTACGCACGACGGCCGGCTACTCGCGGCGGGCCACACGGACGGCGCTATTCGCTTTTGGGACGCCCAAACGGGAGAGGAGCGCAAGGTCCTACGTTCTCCCGCCGCAAAAGGCCGCGTCACGCTGCTCGCGTTTTCTCCCGACGGCAAATGGATGCTCAGCCATGCGTCCAAGGCGCCGCTGCACCTGTGGGACTTGGCGACCGACCAGACGATCTGGGAAGCAAGCAGCGTCGAGATTCGCCATACTCTCTTTTCACCGGACGGCAAAACGATCGCGCTGGGAGACGAGAAGAAGGCGATAACTCTACTTGAAACGGCTACGGGTAAAGAGTTGCGCCGCATCCCCGCGCCCATGGCGAATGACAAGGAAACGGCAAGTCTAACGGGAATGACGTTCTCCACTGACAGCCAAACTCTGACGACTGATCACTCCGATGGCCTGCTCCGCGTCTGGGAGATCGCGACGGGCAAGCTGCGCACGCAGCGCACCGCAGTCACTGGCTGGGAGGTCAGCTTTTCCGCTGACGGCAGATGGTACGCCGTCGCGGACAACAAGAACACGGTTCACATCGGCGAAACGGCTACCGGCAAGGAAACTCGCCAATTGCATCACGATGCGCTGGTGATCCATGTTGCCTTCTCTCCCGATGGTCGCAACGTGCTGACCGCCACGCGCGCGAATGCGTACCTCTGGACTCTCTCGCCCCAGACGGCGGACAATGTTGACGCCGCGGCGCTATGGGCGGACTTGTCGGGCATCGATGCGGCCAAGGCAAATCGGGCGCTCTGGACGTTGATCGACCAACCGGAGTTGGCGTGC
The DNA here is from genome assembly GCA_022616245.1 of Gemmataceae bacterium. Taxonomy (GTDB): domain Bacteria; phylum Planctomycetota; class Planctomycetia; order Gemmatales; family Gemmataceae; genus JAKEFD01. The sequence continues at coordinate 12,262 of JAKEFD010000084.1, read as the reverse complement.
AAAGTATTGAAAGCGAAGATCGGCGGCCCTGTGTCGTTCGACGTCAAAGAAGCGCAGCGCTGGATTCAGCAATTGGACAGCAAGGTATTCGCCGAACGCGACAGCGCCACGCGCGCGTTGGCCGCCAGGGGTCGTCTGGTAGAACGCATGCTGCGCGAGGCGCTGGCGGGCGCGAAGTCGCTGGAATTCACTCGGCGCATTGAAGGGCTTTTGCAGGCGATAACGCCCGAACCCACGGCGGAAGAAGTCGCCCGCGACCGCGCCCTCAAAGTCGTGGAGATGATCGGCAACGACGAAGCCAGAGCGGCATTGCAAAACTGGGCCACAGGCGCGGCTGGGGCCGCCTTGACGCAAGACGCCCAGGCGGCGCTTCGGCGGCTGGAAGTGTTACGGCGCTGACAAATCCGCTTCGCTCCAAAAAAAACAATTCTATCGAAACACGCAGCGCCGTTTTTCCGGCAAGACATGCGACGCATTATAGAGATCACAAAAGACAGCGGGCATTGCCAAGTCGCCGCCTCGCGCATTCAATGAACCCGCGTGCAAATCACTTCTTCGTCAAGTCCAAACAAGTGAGGTAACCCATGCAGAAAGTCGTAGTGGCGCTCGCGCTCGTGCTGTCGGCTGGCGTCCTAGTCTCGCAAGGGCAGGATGAGAAGAAAGGCGCCGTCAAGAACGCAGCGCTCGAGCGCTTCAAGCAACTGGCCGGCGAATGGGTCGGCAAGGGGACGCACGGCGGAATGGTGCACGACGTCCGCGTGGTCTACAAGGTAACATCGGCCGGCTCCGCCGTGGTGGAGACGATCGCTCCGGGCTCCGATCACGAAATGGTCACGGTCATTCATGCGGACGGCGACGCGCTGGCGCTCACGCACTATTGCGCGCTCGGCAACCAACCGCACATGAAGGCCATGCCCAAAGCCGGCGACAACAAAGTCGCGTTCGAGTTTGTCAAGGCGACGAATCTCAAGTCGGACAAAGACATGTACATGCGGAGCGTGACCTTCTTCTTCACGGATAAGGACGCTTTCAAGGCGGAATGGACGCACTACATGGACGGCAAGGAAGCAGGCAAAGCGATCTTCGAAATGAAACGCAAAAAGTAAGCGCCGACTCCCGGCCGAAGCGACTTGGCCTCGGTCGGGAGTGCCCCAGCCGTCAGGTGAAAGACGCTAACCGGCATGAAACTTGCTGCAATTTGCATTTCAGACTTGCATCTCTCCATTTGAGTGTCGCGCCATGATGAAACTGTGCTTCTTATACTTGGCAGCCGTGTCTTTGCCGTGCGGTGTCCTCGTTGCCGCCCAACCCGACGAAGTCATCGAGCGCCTCGTCAAGCAACTCGGCAGCGACGATTTCCGCGAGCGTGAACAGGCGACCAAGCAACTTAAAGAAACCGGCAGACCCGCTCTCAAGGCTTTGCGCAATGCAGCGGCCAGCAACGACGCGGAAGTGCGTCGCCGCGCCGAGCAGCTGGTCTTGGCCATCTTGAGAATCCGCCCAGTTCAAAACGGGCTTGACGACGAACTGGCTGAACGCTGCTTTAGCGGCAATGCGGAGCAAGTCGCCCATCTGCTTGGGCAGGGAGCGAGTCCCCATGCGAGCCGACGCGGCAAGCGTCCTGTACTTTGCATCGCCGCCGATCAAGGGAATCTGAGAATCATGCGGCTGCTATTGGATCACGGCGCCGACGCCAATGCCGAGAGCACTATGGGGTATAGCGCCCTTCGGGAAGCCGCGGGTAACTCGGACGTCGGGGGTGTAAAGATGCTTCTCGACGCGGGCGCCGAACCCGATCCTGCGGCGCTCGGTCATGCATGCTGGCTTGGCAGGACGGAGGTTGTGAAACTTCTACTAGACATCGGCGTCAGCCCCGATAGTGGACTCCCTCAAGCAGCCCAGGCGGGCAACTTCGACTTGGTCACGCTCCTCTTGGCGAAAGGCGCCAACGTCAACACGAAGTCAAAGGACGGCGCCACTGCACTGCACCTTGGGGCGCTGCAAGGAGGTTTCGAGACGGTAAAACTTCTGCTCGATAAGGGCGCCGACCCGAATGCCTTGAACGACCAAGGGCAAACACCTTTGCACATGGCGATTTCCCGCGACTGCGAGCTTCCGACCATCAAGCTCCTCGTCCAAATCGGGGCAAAGTTAGACATTCCGGACAAAGAGGGCCGCACACCAATCCGCTTGGCTCTGGAGGCCGGTCCCAATGCCAAGCGCGTTCACGACTGGCTCACCGGTAAGTAGGCTCTCTGGTTCAGACGGTAAGAATCGGAGTTCTAACCCACGCAGTTGCATTCAATTCCAAAATATCGGTTCTTACGGAACGCGCCGACTCCTTTCCCGGCAATAATCTAGGGAGAGACAAACGAGGGACCTAACGCATGGCTGTCGCCGTCCAACGGGATCTTCTCGGCCGATTGCGCGGCACGCTCTCGCGCCGAGAAGTTCACTCTGACGCGCAGCTTCTGTCCTGGTATCTCGCCGCGCGCGAAGAGGGTGCATTTCGGGCCATCGTCGATCGCTATGGCAGCATGGTTTTCGGCGTGTGCCGGCGCGTCCTGGGCGACGCGCACGACGCGGAAGACGCGTTTCAGGCGGTGTTCCTCGTGCTGTTACGAAAGGCGGCGTCCATTGTGCCTCGCGACAACCTCGGCTCCTGGCTCTATGGTGTAGCGTATCGCACGGCTCAAAAGGCCAAGTCGCAAAAGGCGCGGCGCAAAGCGGGCGAGCTGTCGGCGCCGGTGTCGCACGCTACGTCGAACGGCGACCAAGATTCGTCCTTCGAGCTACGGCCCATTCTCGATCGCGAACTGGCGGCGATGCCCGAGTATTACCGCTTGCCGATCTTGTTGTGTGACCTCGAAGGCAAAAGTCGCAAGGATGCAGCCCGGCAATTGCGCTGCAACGAAGGCACACTGTCCGGGCGGTTGTCGCGCGGCCGAAAACTGCTGGCACAACGACTGACCCGGCAAGGCTTGACGCTGTCCGTTGCGAGTTTGGCAGCACTTCTCTCCCGGCAGGCGCTGGCGGACGGTCCGCCGGCCACGCTGGTGTCGGCCACCATGAAGGCCGCCGCCGCGCTCACCATCGGCAATCTGGGGGCAGTTTCGGCTCCCGTTGCCCGGCTCATGCGGGAGGTGTTGCAAACCATGCTCGTCAGCAAACTGAAATCCTTCGCCCCTATTCTTCTGCTCGCTTTCCTCGGTCTGGCACTAGTTGTCGGCCAGGTGATCTCAGGGCAAGCTGCGCCCGGCGCTTTTCCTCCCGGCAAATCCGCAGCCGTTTTTCCCGGCAAACAGAAAGAGAAGGAAGTAAGCGGCAAGATCTATTTTCACAAAGGACTGGATTTCACCATCTACGATCCGCACAAGAAAGAGTTTGCTGACTTCGACGCTTTGGACGAGGACTATCGCAAAAACTATCAATCACGCTCCGCGCGACTGTCGCCGGACGGCAAGCAGCTGGCATTTGGCCAGGCGGAATTACGCAACGCCGGCGGCTTCCCGCCCAGCCGCATTCAACTGCGCAAAGTCGGCGAAAACGTCGCCCCCATTGAACTCGTGTCCATACCGGAGAAAGAGCTGTCCAACTGGATCTGGTCGCCGGACGGCAAGAAGATGTCTTTCGCCGTATGGGAAGAAGGAGACGGGAAGTATCACCAATGGATGGTGGATGTCGCGACAGGGGAAACGTATAAAGTGGAGTTGCCTGAGCTGGAAGGCAAAGCGCCTGAAGGTTTCGGCTCGCTCATTCACGCGTGGTGTCCGGACGGATCGTGGATCGTTTTCGCCAAAGGGCATTTCCACGAAGTAAATCCAATAACGAAAAAGTCACGCCAACTGCACGAAGAAACAACCGGCTTTATGTCGGGCAGCGTGCGTGTCTCTCCCGACGGGAAAAAGCTCCTGTACCTCGGCGCCACCAAGGACAACGATTGGACGCTGCGCGTACTGGAAATGCGCTCCGGCAAGACAACAGTGTTGGCGACAATGGAGAACAAGGCGGATGTGTCGGCGTGCTGGTCGCCGGATAACCGCCAGATCGTGTGCAGCCTCGCCGACGCGAATGACGAGGGCCGGCCCGCAGGGAATTTCCGCGTGGAGATCTTCACGGTCGGCAGCGAGCAACCGCCCACCCTGCTTCTGGAACAAGAGCGGTGGCTCATCGTGACGGATTGGCGCAAATAGTTTTTCAATGCGACTGTTAAGAGGCCCGTAGGACGGATTGGCAATCCGTCCTACTTGAAAACTCTCCCCTCGCCCCTGTTGGGGAGAGGGGTTGCGCGTGAGGGGGCGACGAATCGGCTTCTTGCCACGTCAGAGCGGACAAACCTTCAACGGCGGCCGCGATTTGCGCTACAAGTTCTTCCGCGCGGGCGGCGGGTGCGCCCGTGAACTTGGCCAGGTGAATCATCGAAACCAGCTCGCGCACCCAGGCCAACATCCCCATGAGGTCGGCAAAGCTGCGATCCCGAACTTGGCGCAGCCGCTCTTTGTTCTGCGTGATCACTTCCTGGCTGGCGCGCAGGCGCTGTGAAACTGCTTCGGGGCAAGCTCCGACTTCCATTGCCGAATCTTCCGGTTTGCCGAGCAGGCGTTCCATCTCGCGGATGCGTTGTGCCTGGGAACTCCACGCGGACCGCAGCTCGCACAAACGGCCCTTTTCGCGCGCAAGGGCGTTTTCCGCCCAGCCGTCCAGGCTCAGCAATGCGCCCTCCAGCTCGGCATCGACCTGCAGGATCGCTTGCGCCATCTCGTCGGCGGGCGGTGCGGCGCTTGCTGGACTTTCATTGCCGATGTTGCCTGATTTGAGGTCGGTATTGGATTCCCCACCTACTGGGGCACGCGGCGTCAAAAGCAGCGGCAGATAGAGCGGCCAGAAGAATAGCGCCGTCGCAAACTGAAAGCCGCGCGAGGAACGAGCAGTGTCCGTCGATGAGACGTAGACGGCGACCGCAACGCCGCAGCCCGCCATCAGGTACAGGACGAGCAGTTGTCCCAACGTCATGGCGTAACTCCTTTGGCGAACATTTCCCAGAGCCGGTAAATCATGACCGGCGCCACGACAGCATAGACCACTGCCCACGAAACCGTCAGCCTCCGCAAAAAGCTGCGGCGCGATTCTTCCAGCTCGCCGCACGAAGAATGGGTGTGAAGGTCCATGATGCCAAGATAAATCGCGCGCAATCCCCAAATCCCCGTAATGAACGGCAGAGCCAAACCGATCCGCAGCGCCCATTGCAGATTCTCCGCCGGCGCTTCGAACACCACCAGACCCAGCACGATGGCCACATAGATGGGCAGGATTCCCAACAGCAGCACCGCGTTGGCGGCCGTGCCTTTGCCGACCAGGCTCGTAATCTGCAGCCACGACATCTTCACGCCGGCGAGCAGACTGTAGAAGTAAAAGCTCGGCAGGCACACGCAAGCGGACAGAAGAATTCCCACCGTATACGCGAAGACCAAACCAAGCGCTGTGCCGTCAGACCACGACGCGGGCGGCAAGTCGAGCCACGGATTGTGCGGATACGCCGCCGCCGGCGCCAGGTTAAGGAGGAACACCATGACGAGCGCGAACAAGAGATAGCTGCATTCGCCGATGAGGAGAAAACGCGGGAACAGCTCGCGCTGCCAGGCCGGCTGCCGATTCAATTGGTCCACGCCCGCCGGCCATTTCAATAACAGCTCGACTAGTCCGAGCACGCTTTGGCCCTTTGCCTCCACATCGATTCCTTCCTCCATCGGCGCATTAGCGCCGACCGCCAAGCGGTCGGCTGGGGCGCCGTTGTCAGAGCCGCGCCCGTGAGGAAGCGGACTGCTGCGATTCGCGCCCCATTCTAAACTTGTGTTTTCCATCGAATTCTCCTCAGTTATGCCGCGCTGAACTGGAAAAGGCCGAAGGCGTAAAACAATTCCGCGCCGATCGCGCCGACTAAAGCCAGCCACACGACCGGCGACCTGCCGCGTGCAGGTTCCAGCTTTTGCATGACCCGGCCAAAGACGTCGATCATAGACACGCCCACGCCGGCGAACACGACCAGGTTGACCAGCAAGACCGGAATGGGGAACGGCAAAGCCGTGGAGAAAAACAGATTGATCGGAATGGAGGCGATCATCGCCAAGCCGCCCCAGCTCGTAGTTACGAGGGCAGCCAGAAAGGTCGTGCTCGGCCGCAGTCGCGAGCCGGTCAAGCTGTTGAGGATGTACAACGCCGGCAAGGGCAGACTCCAGGCGATGCCCGCCGCCGTCGTGCACGCCAGCCCGCACACCAGCATGCGGTCGGCGCCGCCCAAGAGCCCCATCGTCATGCCGTAAGTTGTCGTGCCGACAATTGCAGTAAGCGCCAAGGCGGCGAACACCCAAACGGGATAGACGTCGCCGTTCTGGTGCCAGCGCAATGCGAATTGCTCCGGCTCGCGCAGGGCCTCGCCGATGTGGCGCAAGCTGTCGCGCAATTTCTGTCGGAACATGCACGGCTCCTTTCTTGTTATTGCTTGATTCGAGTACCGAAGGAAATGGTCCGACTTAACCGACAAAGCGCCGTTTTGGATTTGGAGTGCGGCGCTTTTCCGCCGCTTTGGTTTTTTTTGTTTTTTGGAGGCGACGTTGCACGGAATGCACTTCCGCCGGGCAACACGTCCGCCCTCGCTAGCGCGTCGGGCTAGTGTTGCACGCGGAGCAAGTCCAGGAGTGGCGATTAGTCTGTTAATCTCTGCGAGCAAACACGGTCCTCACTTGAGACATTGGTTTGGGAGGACTGTGATGAACGTGTTTTCGCGTCTGTCGGAAATCGTCAGTGTCAATGTGCACGCACTCTTGGACCGGGCCGAGAATCCCGAACGCATGCTGGCCCATCTCTTGCGTACGATGGAGGAGAACCTGGCGTCCGCCCGGCAAAATGCGGCGCTGGCCATTGCCGCCGAGCGGTCGCTGGGCCGCGAACTCGAGCAAAACCAAGCGCTGGCGGAACATTGGCAGGAGCAAGCGCGTAAAGCGCTGGCTCAGGGCCGCGACGACCTGGCCCGGCGCGCGCTGGCGCACAAGCTCGACTATCAGGGCTTGGCTGCCGCTTTGGAATCACAGCACGCCGCGGCGCTAAAACTCAGCGTGGAAGTGAAGGGCTCGCTCCGCGCACTGCAAAATCGCGTGGCCGAGGCGCGACGCCGGCAGTTCATGCTCGTGGCCAGACAGCGGGCCGCCCAGGTTCGCCTCGAAGTGGAACGGGCCTTGTCCGGGCCGGCAAGTGTTTCCTTCACGCGCTTCGCGCAACTGGAGCGCCGCCTCATGGAGAACGAAGACCGCATTGCGGCGCAGGTTGAAGCACTCCGTCTCGACGACGGCTTGGAGGATGAACTGGAAAAAATGGAACGCGACCGGCTCATCGAACAGGAGCTTGTTAGACTGAGAGAGGAAGAAGACAAACCTCAAGTGTAGCCGGCCATGACATCCAGCCCAAACGGCGCGCCAACGACCTTTCGGTTGCGTTTGGCGTTGCTTCTCGCGCTAACCGCCGCTGCCATCGTCGCCGTCTTATTCGTGCCGCGCTTTGCCCAGGACCCAAGCTACCACGACTTCGCCGATCAGCGGACCATCTGGAATGTGCCGCACGCGCTCAACGTTCTTTCGAATGTCCCTTTTGTAATCTTCGGCTTGTGGGGTCTCGTTTACGTTTCACGCACGAAGTTGCCCCCAACCCCACTCCCCAAAGGGACGACGCGAACGCCTGCCGCGCCTTTTCAAGAGTCCTGGGAGAGAATAGCATTCCTGGTTTTGTTCGCGTTTGTGGCCGTCACCGGGTTTGGCTCGATGTACTATCACGCCGCGCCCGGCAACGAGCGCCTCTACTGGGACCGCTTACCGCTGACGATCGTGTTCATGGCTTTCTTCACGCTCATCGTCGGCGAGCGCATCAGCCCGCGCGCCGGCGCTTGGCTGTTTGTTCCTTTCCTGCTCGTGGGAGCCGGCAGCGTAACCTACTGGCATTGGACCGAACGACTCGGCGCCGGCGACGTGCGCTTCTATGCGCTCGTGCAGTTCCTGCCGATGCTGCTTTTGCCCTTGCTCTTACTGTTGTTCCAGCCGCGCTATGACCGCACTGTGGACCTCTTTGCGGTTCTCGGCTGGTACGCGCTCGCGAAGCTCTTGGAGCATCTCGATCAGCCCATTTTCACCGCAACGGATCGTATCGTAAGCGGCCATACGCTCAAGCACCTGGTTGCGTCGCTGGGCGCATATTGGGTGCTGCGGATGTTACGGTTGCGAAAAGTATTGTAGGCAATCAACGAAGCCGCCACAGTTGCCCCTGCGGCTGCTGAAGAATCTGCAAGAACTGTTCGCGCGGCAAGCCGCTGCTCAAAAGCGAAGCTGCCATGCCCGCGGCGAAAGGTGTGGCCACGCTCGTGCCGTAAGCGCCGCCTTGCCCAACGTCCAGCGTGTCGAACGTGATGAGCGCCGGCTTACGCGACAATTCCGCATAGGCTAGCGGCCCTGGTGCGCTGTAGGGCTGCGCCTTGCCCGATAAGTCCGCGGCCCCGACGGTCACCACGCCGCGCGAATCGCCCGGCAATCCGATGCTGCCCTGGTCGGTGGCGAAGTCGGTGAACAGCGGTCGGCCATAAAGGCTGCCCAGTCCGGCCGTCCCCACGAACAAGCGTGGCTGCAATTCCCAGTGCTTTTCGAGGAGGGGTAACGTGGCCACTCCCAAAGGCCGCAATCCACTGGCTTGCAGGCTGGGCAGCTTGACGAAGCGCGCATGCCGCTTCGCCGGGTCATTGACGAGCACCCACTGGCCGCCCAGATCGCGTTCGACGCGCAGCGCGTAGCGTCCCGGCTTGTCCACCTTCCATTCCAGGGCCTGCTCGTAAATCGAACCTCCGGGCATGTGCTCCAGGCGCTGAGGCAAATCGGCGGAACGAGCCACAACCTCGAAGGCGTCGGCGGGAAGTTTGCCCGCTCCCGGATCACGTTGATGCAGTAACAGCAATCGAAGCTGGGCGAGCGGCTTGCGATAGAAGTCCTGTTCGCCGGGTCTTAAAAAGTAATCCGGATCATGAGGCTCGCGCCATTGCAATGTCAGCCGCAAAGTGACGCCCGGCGCAAGTTCTTTTTGAATCGGATGATTGTGCGGCTGCCAGGAGAGAAACGCGACTTCATTGCTCCAAGGCGCGCCGTCGTCTCCCTTCGCCCCTTTGGGGGGAGGGACCTGCAGATCTCCCCTCGCCCCTTTGGGGAGAGGGGTCGGGGGTGAGGGGGCATCCGGTGCGAACTCCATGACGCCGTTGCCGTTCTCGTCGCGGTACAGGCCGGCCCAGGCCTGGCCGCGCGTGTTGCCCGCCGATTGAAACCATTGCAGCTTCGGCCCCAGCTTTTGCTCCAGGCTTCTGCTAAGCGCGCTGGCGCCGCCGACCGGATAGCCGTCGTTCCAGGCCAGGGAGCACGACACGAGTTGCGTGCCTTGCAAAGATTGAATCTGCTCGATCAGCCCAAAGAACTTTTGAATGCGTTCCTTCAGGTTCGCTTCCTGCTTTTCGAGATATGCCATGCGGTCGCGATTCCAAGTGCGCGTGCTGAATACCCAGCCGTAAACGGGACCCAGAAAACCGAAGTCGCGCTCGAGGTCTGTCTCATCGGTAAAGTCGTCAAGCACTTTGGCGCGTTCCTTCTGCACGATGTCGCGCAGGTATTGAAGCTGGGCGCGGTCCGAAGCAATCTCGTCGCGGCGGCGATCCATGTGCGCCGACAAGGGCGGGCCGCCCTGCATAAATCCAAGGATCTCGTTGAGCTGATAGTCCGACCAGGCGTCCGTGCGAATGAGCGTGAGCTCGGCGCGCGGGGCAGACAGAACGGCAGCCATCGCGCATTGCGTGCCGTGCCCGATCCTGCCCTTGCCGGGCCAGGGCGCCGGCTCAAACACCGGGCTGCGCTCTCTTGTCAGATCCACCAACCGCGTAGATGCCGGCAGTTTCCCGGCTTTCACCATTTCGTCCCAGCCGCGAAAGTCGGTGTCGACGAGCGCCAGGCGCACTCCTTGTCCTTGGAAACCTTTCGCGTGCAGGGCAGCCGCGCCGCTTTGCGACAATGCCTTGGCGTTGTTGCCGGGCGACACAACCGCCGGCTCGATGTCCACGCGCGCGGGCGGCGGCAAACGCAGCACAGAGACTTGCGGCGAGGCAGCCAATGCCTTCACGTCGCCGACGCGCACGAGTGCGGTCACGTTTTGGGAGAGCTGGCCTTCGATGAATATGTCGGGCGCAGCCTCCGTCAACGCCGCGCGCCAGCCCGCATCCTCCGCCGAGGGCATGCCCACTAAGATCAACTGCACCCGAATGATCTCTTTCTCCTGTCCCTTGGCTTCCACGAGCGTCCACAGATCGGGTGTGATCTTCTCCAGGTACTCGGGCGAGCGCGGCAAAGGCGGCGGCTCGTCCAGGATCGGTTCGGGGTCCGCCAGCACTTCGATCAGGCGAATGGGACTGACGTTGCGCAACGGCGTCGGGATGTCCTCGGTGACCAGGCGCGGCGCGAACCAGCCGGCCGGCTGGCCGCGCAGGTCCTTCAGCAAGATCTCCATGCGGCCGATAGGAATCGTGCCCATGAGGCGCGTAAACGGTTTTTGCGTGTAGCCGCGATGGTCGTAGCCCACGGCTTCGCGGAATTCCATGTCGCGCAAGATCGCTTTGACTTGGTCGGAAAGCTCAAGCTGCCGGGCCTGCGGCAGACCGCCGGCTAGCTCCAGGCGCACGCGTACGATCTGGTTGGGATCGGCATCGAGCTTGAATCCTTCGGGGATAAGCTGCACGGCGGCGACATTCGGGTTCGCCAGCAATGCCAGCGCGTTTTTCGAAGGCACGAGTCCGTGGAAAGTGTTTTTGGAGCGGTCTTCGCGGTCGGTGTCGGGCCGCTCTTCCAAGGGTGGCTGAAACTCGAAGCCGAGTTTGCGCAAATGTTCCACCAGCGCGTCATACTGTTGCACGTGCTGATCGCGGGAAGAAGTGATGCGGTAGCGGAGGGTGACCTGATATTTGCCCGGCGGCGCGGGTTGCGGCGGCTGCGCCAAGACGCTGCCGACGGCGATCGACGTGAGAACCGTCACCAGAACACGCCAGCGCGATGGCTTCATCGAAGTCGCCTTTAAGGTGTAGCGGAGTTCCGACTCGCCCTCTTGAATTCACGTCGTTGAATTCAGCTACCCCATCCATTGTGAACCGTGTGCGCACCCTTGCCAAGGGTCTTTCGTCAAGTATGCCATGCGAGCGTGTCCCAATCAGTTTTTGCGTAGTGGCAGTGGCGGAGCCTGAAGCGAACTTGTATGGAAAGAAGGTACAAAATGCGCAACTGGAACAATCATGTCTTTCGCCAATCAAGTTGCAGTCATTACGGGCGCTTCCAGCGGCATCGGTTGGGAAGTTGCCAAAGTCCTCGCCGCTCAAGGCTGCGCGGTCGGCTTGCTGGCCCGCCGCATGGATCGCCTCGAAGAACTGGCCAGCGACATCCGCGCCGCAGGAGGACAGGCCGCAACCGTTCAGGCCGACGTGACGCAGCGTCAGGAAACCGTCGCCGCCATCCATCGATTGCGCGACGCGCTTGGCCCTGTCGATTTGCTCCTCGCCAATTCCGGCATCGGCAAGCCCACCGAGATCGAGCCAATGAACATGGGCGACGTCGATTACATGATCCGAGTGAACTTCTTGGGCGTGGTTTATGCGATTGAAGGGGTGTTGCCGGAAATGCTCGAACGCAAAAAGGGACATCTGGCCGCGATTTCGAGCCTTGGTGCGTACAAAGGCTTGCCGGGGGAATCGGGTTACTGCGCGAGCAAGGCCGCCGTCCATGTCTACATGGAAGGGTTGCGCATTCAGCTACGCACTCGCGGTATCGCGGTGACCTCGATTTGTCCGGGCTTCATCAAGACGCCGATGACCGACGTCAACACCTTTCCCATGCCGTTCCTCATGACGGCGGACAAGGCAGCGCAGAAAATCGTTCGCGCCCTGGCCAAGAGAAAGAAAGTGTACAACTTCCCTTGGCGGACGACCGTGCTCATGAAATCGCTGCGCTGGTTGCCCGACTGGTTGGTGGCGAGGATCATATCGGGCTATACGGAGCACAGACCGCCGCCGGCAGGATGATGAGGAGAAGTGGTGAGGGCCGGAGTTGAACCGGCGACCTAAGCCTTTTCAGGGCTCCGCTCTACCAGCTGAGCTACCTCACCGGAGTGCTCTTATCTTAGCTCTCGCGCTTGAGCAGACAAGTCGCGT
>JAKEFD010000083.1 GCA_022616245.1 Gemmataceae bacterium | reverse complement strand
GCATCAGCTCAAACAGAGTGTACCCTGGTCGTGACGGCGCCACGTTTGCCTCGCGCTTACAGCTTCTTTGCTTCCGTCCAGTTGCCGACCTCGCGCCCGTCGGGTGTCTTCGCGTAAACATCTGGGATGATCACTGTGGCGCCGGCCGCAGTGTTACGCTGTCCACCTTGATCGTATTGGAAGACATTACCCCATGGGTCCATGATGGCGGACTGCTCCTTGAGGTAAGGGCCTTTGCCAATTTCCGACTTCACTAGCAATTGTTGCAAGTCTTGAGGATAAACGCCGTGGTCGACGTAGTACGATTCAATTGCCGTCGAGATGGTGCGCGATTGCACCTTGGCGTTCGAGACCTTTGATTCACTTAGCTGGCCGATGAAGTAGTATCCACCCAGGCCGGCCAATGCGACGATGATGGCCACCACCACCAGCATTTCCATCAAGGTAAATGCGGCACGGCGAAGACTGCGTTCGGTTTGTCGAGTAATGGTCATGGCTATTGCCCTCTCAAAAGAAACCTATTTGCCACCGTTCTTTTAACACTACTCGCTATTAAAGAACGATGAGATTTTTTCCTTTAATACTTCGACGTAACTTCTGTCGCCGCTAAGCGCTACTGCACGGCCTGGCTCATCTTGAACACGGGCAGCAGCAAGCCGGCGACCACTATGAGCGTGATACCTGCCATTACGAGCAGCATGACCGGCTCAAGCAAGCGGACGAACAATTCCAATTGCCGCGAGGTGCGTTTCTCAAGCCCATCGGCGATGTCGATCAGCACTTTTTCCAGCTGATTGCTCTCTTCGCCGACAGCGACCATTTCCACCACGTCGCGCGGGAAGTAGGGGCACGCCGTCAAAGGGGCGGCCAACTTGTTGCCCGCGGTGACATTGTCTGCCGCCTTGTCGATCGCGTTGGTGAGCACTTTGTTGCCGGTCGAATCTTTACCAATGCGCAGCGCCTGCAAGATCGGGATGCCGTTCTTGAGCAGTGTTCCCAGGATGCGGGTGAAGCGCGAGATCGCCAGGCTCAAGTAGATGTTGCCCGCGCCGGGCAACTTGAGTCGAATGCTGTCGATGCTGAGTCGGCCGCTGTCGGTACGCGCCCAATTACGAAAGACGATAAAGCCCACCGTGCAGCCGATGAGCACGAGCCACCACCAGCCTTGCATGAGATGGCTGACAGCGATGAGCGCGACGGTCAAGGTCGGCAGTGCGCCTTTTTCATCGAGCTTCTTAAAGATCGGCTCAAACATCGGCACGAACACGATCACAAGCACGTTGAGGACGATGAGGCCCATGACGGCCAGGAAAATCGGGTAGGCCAAGGCGCCGATGACTTTGGCCTTGAGGTCTTCCTGGTGCTCGGTGAAACTCGCGATGCGCTCGAGCACGTCTTCGAGGAAGCCGCCTTCTTCGCCCGCGCGGACCATGCTGACGGCCAATTCGGTGAAAGCGCCGGAATGCTGCATCATGGCGTCGGCGAGCATGGTGCCGTCGGCGACTTTGATGTGCACTTCACGCAGGATGTCGGACAGGGCGGGCTGCGAGGATTGTTTTTCGAGAATCGTCAAGGAGCGCAAAAGCGGCACGCCCGCGCGCAACAGGTTGGCGAGCTGCGAGTAGAAGTTGGCCATGTGCCGGGCCTTGACCCGGCCGCGGAATCCGCCCTTGGCTGTTGCCGCCGACTTGATCAAGTCGATTTGCAAGGGGAACATGCCGCGCGAATCGAGCATCGACATGACTTCGCGCTCGCTGTTCGCCGTCAGCGTTCCCTGGTTGCGCTGACCGTTCTGCGCCAGAGCGGTGAATGCAAAGTCAGGCATAAGGAGATTTCGGATTGTGGATTGCGGATTGCGGATTGAAAGTCAATTTCGGGGTCCTTTTGTTGTCCTTCGTCGGGCAGTGACGATTGACGCAACCACCATTGCGACAATTTCGTTGGCTTCTTGCCAAAGATTCTTTAACAACTGTTCCTTAACCAGTCCGGCTTCGATTAGCAACTCCATCCAATAAGCCGACTCGTCGGCCTCTTCTTCAACCGTTCCCATCTTGGCACAGAACTCGGCGGGACTGCGGGCTCGGCAAGCCGCTCGGTAATTTGCTCCCACCGATGTGCCGGATCGCAGTAGCTGACCGCCTATAACTCGACTGGTCTGCCTGTTCGGCAAACTGTTAACCAAACGGATTACACGGAGTGCGAATTGCTTGGTGCGTTTCTTGAACTCATCGGCGGATCGAACCATGGCTTTCTCCTGGTTGGTGGTAAAGCGTTTCCAGCACCAGAATCTCAGCCCGCCTTTTAATCCGCAATCCGCAATCCAAAATCTACAATCAGAACACGATATCCGATGCGGTTACCCGCGCCACTTCATCGACGGTTGTCATTCCTTTAAGCACTTTGCGCCAGCCGTCTTTGCGCAGCGTGATCATGCCGTCCTTCAAGGCCGCGAGGCGAATCTGGTTGGCATTGGTGCGCTGTACGACCAGCTCCTTGATGTTGTCGTTCGTCACCATCAGCTCGAAGATGCCGGCGCGGCCGCTGAAGCCGGACTGGCGGCATTTGCGGCAGCCGGCGCCGCGCCACAGCTTCTTGGGCGGGTTCTTGTCGGCCACACCCGGAAAATCGCTGGGCAAATCGGACACGTGCGGCTCGTATTCCACCTTGCACTCGGAGCAAATGGTGCGCACCAGCCGCTGCGCCATCACGCCTTCGACCGTGCTCGACACCAGAAACGGCTCGATGCCCATGTCGATGAGCCGGGTGAACGCGCTCGGTGCGTCGTTGGTGTGCAAAGTCGAAAACACTAAATGGCCAGTGAGCGACGCCTGGATGGCGCTCTCGGCGGTTTCCAGGTCGCGCATTTCGCCGATCAGGATCACGTCCGGGTCATGCCGCAGGATGCTGCGCAAGCAGTGAGCGAAGGACAGGCCGATCTTGTGGTGCACCTGAATCTGGCCGATGCCCGGCTGCTGATACTCGACCGGGTCCTCGACAGTGATGATTTTGGTCGCTTCGTCTTTGATCTCGTTGAGCGCCGAATAGAGCGTCGTGCTTTTGCCTGAGCCGGTTGGACCGGTGACCAGGACAATGCCGTGCGGCCGGCTGATGATCTGTTTGAAGATCTTGTAGGTGTCTTCGAGCATGCCGACGTTGGCGAGGTTGAACACCATGCGCGTCTTGTCCAGAAGACGCATGACGATGCCTTCGCCGTGGATCATCGGAATGATGGACACGCGGACGTCGACCTCGTGGTTGTGCACGCGCATCTTGACGCGGCCGTCTTGGGGCAGCCGCTTCTCGGCGATGTTGAGCCGGGCCATGATTTTGATGCGGCTGATGATGGCGGCCTGGAAGCGCGTGATCTCCGGCGGCAGCGTTTGCGTTTGCAGAATGCCGTCGATGCGGTAGCGGATGCGCAGGGCGTGCTCTTCCGGCTCGATGTGCACGTCGCTGGCCCGCTCATTGACTGCTTCGATGAGGATTTCATTGACCAGCTTGACGACGGAGGCTTCCTGGGCTTGTTTGGCCAACTCACTGTCGTCGGCCTCGATTTCCTCCAGCAGTTCGACATCGTCCTTGCGCTCCTCGACCATGGCGGTGACGGTTTCGCCGCCAACACCGAAGTGGGTCTTGATGAAACGATTGATCTCGCGCGGGCTGGCCAGCACCGGCTGGACGTTCAAGCCGGTGAGCGTCTGCAACTCGTCGAGAGCGTAGAGGTCGAAGGGGTCGCCGGTGGCCACGACCAGCGTGCCGTTCTCGCGCGACAAGGGTAAAAGGCCGCGGCGGTGGACGAGCTTGATCGGCATCGAGCGGAGCGTGGCGGGGTCGATGGTGGTCTTGGTCAGATCGACCAACTCCATGCCGAATTCGTCCGCCAAGAGCGGCAGGATTTGTTCCTCCTTGACGAAGCCGCCTTCGAGCAACACGGCATGGACCGGCTTGCTGGGTGCATTGCGTTGCGCTGTTTGCACCGCTGCCACGTCCGCATCGCGCAGGAGGCCTTTTTCAATCAGCGTCTGCAGAAAATTCATGTCGGTCGGCAATCGTCAGAGAAGACAGTTTCAGCGCTTTGCCCCAGATTAACGCGAGTCCGTTCCCTTGTCTAGCGCCTGGTGGGATGGCAAAAACGGGAACGCTGGGGAAGGCATGCCGAATCTGCGCTTTATCCTAAATATCTTATACATAAAGGATTAACAAAACCTTAGAATTCCTCAGAGTAGTCCCCACGCTCCGCGTGGGGGACGCTGTACCCCCACGCGGAGCGTGGGGTCTACTATGAATACTCAATCGTTTCTCGCTCCCGCACCGGAACTCATTTTGGCCCGCCTGGGCCCCACGATCCACGAAAATGTGATCGTTGAAGGCCGCATCTTCGTCATTTCCCGACCCAGCCAGTCAGACAAACTTCTCGACGATCCCGCAGTTGCCGCCGCTTCCAAGGCCGACGACTATATGCCCTATTGGGCCGACCTGTGGCCCGCGGCCCGCATGCTCGCCAAGGCGCTGCTCAAGGAATTCACCGTGGGGCAGACATTCCTGTCTGCCTTTTCGCCCTTTTCGAGCGGCAGACAGGAATGTCTGCCCCACATGCCGGCTTTGGAAATTGGCTGCGGCCTTGGCTTGCCCGGCATCGTTGCACTTTCCTTGGGCTGGAAGGTCACCTTTAGCGATTACGACGCCTGTGCCCTGCGTTTTGCCGCGGACAATGCCCGGCTGAACGGCTTCCACGATTTCGACATCCTGCAGCTGGATTGGCGACAGCCCCCAGTGGATCGGCAGTTTCCGATCATCCTCGCCGCCGACCTTGTCTATGAGCTGCGCAACGTCGAGCCGCTAATTGCTTTCATCCAGAAGGTGTTGACGCCCGGCGGCGTTTGCCTTTTGACCGACCAGGACCGCGTTCCCGCACACGCGTTTCGGTCCGGGCTCGATGCTTCCGGGCTTCCGTATACCACACGCATCGTTCGAGCGGGCGAACCGGGCGGGCGTCGCCTCAAGGGCACCTTGTATCACATTTGCAAAAACGTGTAGGATGCTCTTGGCGATGGGGACCGCAGCCTGAAGGCTTCGGCTACAGGATGCTGTAGCCGCAGGCTTTAGCCTGCGGTCGCCAGGAGATTCATCATGCACGCATGGCGTCCTTTGTGGCTTGGCGGGTTGTGCTGCCTCTTTCTCATTAGTAACGGCCATACCCAAAAACCGCCGGAGATTTCGCTCAAAACCGTGAAGTACGACGGCCTCAAAGACGCCGTCAACAAGAACCGCGGCAAAGTGGTGCTGGTGGACATTTGGGGCGAATTCTGACTGCCCTGCAAGAAAGCGTTTCCGCATCTGGTCGAGATGCACAAGAAACACGCCGGGCAAGGCCTGGAAATCATCACGGTCTCGCTGGATGCCTCCGCCCATGAGTTGGAGAAAGCGCACAAAATCGCTCTCAAGTTTCTGCAATCCAAGGGCGCGACGTTTACCAACCTCCTTTTGAATGAGTCCGACGAGTTCTGGCAAACGACTTTTCGAATCAGCGCGCCGCCCGCCTACTATGTTTTCAACCGCCAAGGCAAATGGACGCTGTTCAAAGCGGAAGGCGACAAGGAAATCGACTACACGGCCATGGACAAGCTGATCGTGGAATTGCTGCGCGAGAAACCATCGTAAACCCCACGCTCCGCGCGAAAAGCCATAGTAGACCCCACGCTCCGCGTGGGGGAGGAAAGATGAAACCCGACGATCCGGACAAACATCTGGCCGCGGCTCTGGGCAAAGTGCCCAGCGGCATTTTCGTGCTCACCATAGCGCAAAACGGCATTGAGACCGGCATGCTCGGCAGCTGGGTGCAGCAATGCTCGTTTGAGCCGCCGCTCATCACCATGGCCATTCGCCGTGATCGCGAGATCTCTGCACTGTTCGGCAAAGGCCAGAACATCACGCTCAATATCCTCGAGGAAGGCCAAACCGACATGATCGTCCACTTCGGCAAAGGCTTCTCTCTGAACGAGGAAGCTTTCCATGGGCTGGAGATTGTTCGCGGCGGCCCGGGCGGACCGGTGCTCGCTGAGGCCCTGGCAGTGCTGGAATGCCGGATCGTCGACCGCTTTGCCGCGGGAGACCACGACTTGTTTGTGGGTCAAGTGATGTCGGGTCGCTTGCTCGATGAAGGTCACCCGATGGTGCATGTGCGGAAGAACGGGTTTCATTATTAGGTGTCAGGAATCAGGTGTCAGGAGTCAGGGGCAGAAATGGGCCATCCTTGCTGACGTCTTTTTCCTGACCCCTGACCTCTGACCCCTGACTACTGACCCCTGACCTCTGACTCCTGACCCCTGACCCCTGACCCCTGACCTCTGACCCCTGACCTCTGACCCCTGACCTCTGACCCCTAAGTATGCATTGCTACCTCTGCCACAACGATGCCGTCCAACGCTGCTTTACTTGCGGCCGGCTTGTCTGTGAGGATCACGGCAAATCAAGCTGCCTTCGCTGTGAGACCGGCATTGCCGCGGGCGATCGGCGCACCGACCGCGTCAGCGCCGAGTTATTTGAGACATCGTCCAAGTTGGCGTGGTGGCGTCCGCAAGAAGCGGAAGACTACGAGCCGCCGGCTTGCCATGAGTGCCAAGGCCTGGCGCGTTTCGTCTGTCGCGAGTGCGGCCAACGTTATTGTGCCGAGCATGCGGCGGACAACAACCTCTGCAAGCAATGCTCTGGCATCGCACGCCAAGGTAACTGGTTGCTCGTCGCCGTGTTTACGTTCATGGTCCTCGTACTGGCGTGGGCCTGGCTGTACGCCAAACCGTGACATCGTCGAAGCCGCGCCCCGTACCGGCGGCTACCACTGCGCGGCGACCCGTGGGTGGAGGAGCGGTTTCGTTGGCTAAAGGGTATAATGGTGCAGGCATCAAACTGCGGAGTCGTCATGACGATAGCCAGAGAAAAGCCGAAACCGGAAAAGCCGATTGAAGAGAGTGTCGAGCAACGATTTCGCAGGCTGGAATCGCAGTGGATGGAAGACACGCGTTTTCTTTCCTCGAGCACACAGATCAAGCAGCATCCCGCCTTTTTGGAGATCATCAGCTTGGGGGATGTTGTGGTTCCGTTGATGTTGCGTGACCTCGAAGAGAATCCGCGCTTGTGGGTATGGGCGCTGCCAAAGATCACTGGTGAGAACCCGGTGCCTGCAGCAGATCAAGGCAACATCGGGAAGATGTCCACCGCGTGGCTGCAATGGGGCAAGGCCAAGGGGCTTCAGTGGTGAATCACCTCTTTGAAGCTTTTCCCAAGCTAATTGCGAATCGGTCTGAAGTCACGAGCCCGGCTTCCGAGAAATACAACTGCATTGCCTGGGCCGCCGGCGACACGCAGCGCTGGTGGTGGCCGGAAGCGTCCGAAGACATTTTTTGGCCGACGCAGATCCCTTCAGAAGTAACCATCGAATCTTTCGCCGAAGCGTTTTCGACGCTTGGCTATGTTCAATGCGCAGATGCCGACTTCGTAGATGGCATTGAGAAAGTTGCGTTTTTCGCCAAGCATGCAAATCCCACGCACGCCGCACGACAACTTCCAAACGGAAAATGGACAAGTAAGCTCGGAGTATCCGAGGACATTGAGCATGAATTGCGCGACTTGGAAGGCGAAGCTTACGGTGTCGTCGTATCACTGATGATGCGGCCGACTCCGTAACTGTGAACAACCAGTTGCCGGTCTCTATGTCGTGCTTCGTAGAATGTCCGCTCAATGAAGCAATCGTGGACAACCTGGGCCTTGCCATTGTTCAAGTGGGCGCTCGCCGCCGTCATCCTCGTTTTCGTCGGCCGCCAATTCTATCGCGACCTCGGACGGCCCGAACTGGCGGACATCTCGTTTCGGCCGGGCTGGCTGATCGCTTGCGGCGTCCTTTATCTTCTGGCCCTCGGGTTCTCCCTCGCTTTCTGGGTGCGCCTGTTGCGCTACTTCGGCGAGCGTCCGAGCGCTGTCGCCGCCGTGCGCGCCTATTACCTGGGACACTTCGGCAAATACGTGCCTGGCAAAGCTTGGGCTTTGTTCCTGCGCGGCACACTGGCGACGCCTGACGTGCGCTTCGGCGTTGCCGTCGTTACTGCCCTCTATGAAGTGCTGACGACAATGGCGTCCGGCGCCCTCGTCGCCGCAGTGGTATTTCTGTTCGACCCGCCGCAAGTCAGCGGGCTCGAATGGCCTCCCGTTCTGACCGGACTCTTGCTGCTCGGACTATGTGGCGTGCCACTCTTGCCCGCGGTGTTCAACTTTCTCACGCGCAGAGTCGCTAAACGCTTTGATGCCGTCGCCGCGCTCAACCTGCCGCCCGTTGGATTTGTCACCTTGCTTGAAGGCCTGGCCCTGACCGCGTGCGGCTGGGGCGTCTTGGGCCTTAGCGTCTGGACTTTGTTGCATGGTATGCTGCCGCAAGCGCCGGCATGGGACCTCGGCTTGTCGCTTTACCTTTCTGCCGCGACGGGCTTGGCGTATGTCGCAGGATTTCTCGCCTTCATCATGCCGAGCGGCGTCGGCGTGCGCGAATTTTTCCTTTTGCGTCTATTGGCGTACCTGGGTCCTGAGGGCTTGATCGCGGCCGCCGTGCTTTTGTTGCGCCTGGTATGGACGGCGGCCGAATTGGTGCTGGCGGGATTTTTGTTTTTTCTGGGCAGAAAACGGGTAATCTCCGCTCCATGATTTCCATCGTCATTCCCGTCTACAACGAGAAGGACAGTCTGGCCGCGCTTTTCGGCGAGATTGCCCTTACCGCGTCGCAAGCGAACTTGGCCTTTGAAGTGATCTTCGCGGACGACGGCTCGCGCGACGGCTCCTGGCAAATCATCGCTGACCTCGCGCGCCAACACGCCGAGGTGCGCGGCCTGCGTCTTAGGCGCAACTTCGGCAAGGCGGCCGCGCTGTCGGCGGGTTTCGCAGCCGCCAAAGGAGACATCGTCTTGACGCTCGACGCCGACTTACAAGACGACCCCGCCGAGATTCCCAGTTTTCTCGCTGCATTGAATGAAGGCAAAGATGTCGTCAGCGGCTGGAAGAAAAAACGCCATGACCCCTGGCACAAAGTTTTGCCCAGCCGTGTTTTCAATTTCCTCGTGTCCTGGCTCACCGGCGTCAAGCTGCACGATCATAATTGCGGCATGAAGTGTTACCGCGCCGAGGTCTTTCGTGAGATCCGGCTCTATGGCGAATTGCACCGTTTCATTCCCGTCCTCGCTGCGGCGCGCGGCTTCCGCGTCGGCGAGATCGTCATCAACCATCGCCCGCGCCAGTTCGGCAAATCCAAATACGGCGTGCGTCGGTTTTTCAAAGGCTTCCTCGATCTATTGACCGTCAAGTTCCTCACCGGCTTCGGCCAGCGTCCCCAACACCTGCTCGGCGGCATCGGCCTTCTGAGCTTCTTCCTCGGCCTCGTCGGCATGGGCTATCTGGCCGTGTACTGGAGTCTGGCCAATTGGTTTGGTCTTTTTGACTTTGAATTGCACCAGCGTCCGCTGCTCATTTATTCGGTGGCAGCTCTTCTTTTGGGGGCGCAGATGATGTCAATTGGCTTTCTCGCGGAGCTCATCACGGCGTATATGAGCCGCGACCAGGACAGCTACAGCATAGCGGAGAAAACGCAGAATGAAGACCGAACCAATCAGGAATGAAATTGTCCTTGATGAGTCCGCGTAAGACGCAAACGCTTGACAGGTTTTTCCACGCCGCGTATATCAAAAGAACGCGGCCCCCATCGTCTAGTGGCCTAGGACATAGCCCTCTCAAGGCTAAGACAGGGGTTCGAGTCCCCTTGGGGGCATTTCCCTACAGCTATGTGCACTAGCGTGCGACAAGAACCCCGCTTTTTGCGGGGTTTTTTGTTGGGTGCGTGTTGCGTTCGGCTGCGTGCGGATGTTGGCGCGCGAGACTGGGCGCGAGACAGCCACAAAGTCGGTAGGAAACTCCTGAAGCGCTGCGGTGTAATCTTCGTCCCGAACTTGCAGGTAATGGGCTTGAGCGACTTGCTCGGTGTGGCCAAACCACTCATTGAGGCAATGCGTCGGGAAGCGTTCGCGGCACTCGGTCACGCGCGACGCGCGCAGGTTTTGAAACACCTTCGGCCATAGTTTCAGGCCGGCCCGTCTGACGATCCTGGTCAACTGCGTGCGCAGGTTGGTGTTTGTGGTGCGGTAGCGGGCTATAACGTGCACGGCCCCTTTCTTGGCCAGCTCCGCGGCGTCTTCGAGATGCGGCCTCAGTTCAGGGAAGATAGGGACAACCCGCTCCCCACCGTCCTCATCGTCGGCCTTCTTTGATGAACGCACGGTCAAACGGCCATTGGCCAGGTCTACGTCGTCCCAGGTGAGCGCCAAAAGCTCAGAAGGGCATCGTAGGCCACCGAAGCGGGCTAGAGCGAACAGTAAGCGCCATTCGGCATCCGGGCAAGCTTCGATGACGGCTTCGGCCATGTCCCGCGTAACAAAGAAATCCTTTGTCCGGTTGACCTGGCTGGGCGCCTCGGCTTGCTTGAATGGGTTCTTGTGCAAGAGGTCGGCATCGACGGCCGCGGCGAAGAACTGCCGGGCGCGCTTCACGGTCCGACCTACCGTAGCGTTGGCGTATTTGCCTTTGAGGAAAACGGCGAAGCCCTTGGCGTCGGCGACGGTGAAGCTTTGCAGCTGGCGGTCGGTGCCGAAGTGCTCGACTAACCGCGCCTTGCACGCCAACAGATTGCGGCGGGTGTTGAATTTGATATCGGTGCGGCCGGCGATGTAGTCGGCAAGGAACTGGCCCAGCGGCGGCGAGGCGGCGACCAGGCCGACGGCGACCAGCTTCTTACGCATGTCCGGCGGGCGCTTGTCGAGCCAGCGCTGGGTATCCTCGTCAAGGGCAGTGCCCAGCGTCGCGGCCCTGTTGAGCGCCTCGACCTTGCCGGCGATCCCCTCGGCTTCTCGGCGTGGGATCTTGCCCAGACTCAGACAGCGGCGCTTGCCGTCGCCGTCCGCAAACATGATGCGCGTGTATCCGCGTACGGGAGAAATGCTGGCCATGAAATGTCGTCCTTTCTCAGAAGAGCCGCGCCCGCCCTGGCTTCTGAGTTCCAAAGCGGGCACGGCAAAGAACGTCGCTGGTTTAGAGGATAACCGGCCGGCGTTCGGAATCAAGGAGTTTCCTGCCCGTTTCTTTTCGCCCCTTCGTTCTTTGCTGCCCAGGCCCGCAACGCATCGACACGATAGCGCACGCTTTTTCGCTCCTTCCCGGCCCCGACGGCGACGCAAGGAATCTCCCCGTTCTGGGTCAGCTCCCACAACGTGCGCTCGGAAATGGCCAAGGCCGCGGCCGCTTCCTCGGCACGCAAGAGGATCGGCTCGAGGCGGAGCGTCGGCCGCAAGTCGGCGGTTTCGTGCGTGTCGGTTGTCGATGCCATTTGAACCTCATGTCCTCAAGCTTCGTTGGTTAGTGGCCGGCGCGGTGGTCTAATCGGAACAGTTACCGTAGTTGTTGCGCAGGTTGCCTATTCCTCGATTGCGCGGCGGCGGCGTTCGTCATCGACGCGGCCGGCGAATGCGTCGCGCTCTGGTCTGCGGTCCGCGCTGGTTTCTTCGGGAACTCCCCACATGCGGCAGAGAATCGGCCGCGGATCCCACGGCTCTGGCAGCGGGGAAGGCAAGCTGTCGAGCAACTCCGGAACGCTGACCGCCTCTATTCGCGACTTGTTGTTTCTGTCGGCGACGCGCTCCAATTCCACACATTGGCCCGCCAAGTCCCCGAAGTCGAGGATGCTCGTGTAGGCGCCCTGCGGTAGTTCGAGCGTGATGGAAACCGGTGTCGTGTCGTTAACCGGCTTGTTTTGTTGATCAAAACCTGTGCCCCTCCCCCAAAAGCCTGTCTCTTTGTCTTCGAGTTTTTGCTGGGTGCGCGGGTCGCCCTGAGGTTGACGGCCGGTTTTGATCCACCTCCAGGCGAGCGCTGGAGCGTACGCGTAGAAACGGCGCGGCGTCCTCGGGTCGGTGCAGTGTCTGCAATCGTGGGTCTTACATGGTTTGCTTCGACCGTCTACGAAGTGCGTGTAGATGCCCGTTGCATCCGCAAGAAAATAAATCCGCCAACGTTGGCCTGGTTTGATCGTGAGAACCTGCCTTTGCCTCCAAGATGGTGCAGCTACCGGTTTTTTTTCTTCCCACGCGTAGAGCGATCCTTTGGCACGCATCCTAAGACCTCCGTTTTTTTTGTGCCTACTTCGCGATTGAGAGTCGCTGTCGATGTCGCAATTGCAAAAGCAATCGCGAAAAGCAATCGCGAAGTAGGCACGGGAAGGGATACAGACGTCAAGAGGGGAGTGCCGGAACAAAATTGAGTTTGTACCCAGCGCGCGGAGCTCACTCGGGCGCTGGGTACAAACTCAAACGTTGTCGAGAATTGTCTCAGAAAATGAAATGGCCGCGAGTTTGTACCCAGCAAAAAAGTGGGTACAAAGTCAGTTTGTACCCACTGCCGCGCCGGAGTTTGTACCCAGGCGCTGGCGCCGCAGAGCTTGCTTGACGGTTCCGCGGCTTGCCGGGTCGTCCGGATACAGGTCGGTCCATTTTTCGGCAATCTGCCCGGCGCTTAGATGCTTTTCCAAACTCCAGCGCAGCCAAGTTTGGTGCTTGCTTTCTGCGTGTCGCTTGATCACGCGGCGCGGTTTGTTCCCCTTTGCCGACTTCCCAACTGGCCGCGGTTCCTTTTCGCGCAATTCTTTGATCGTGTCCAAATCCGATTTTCGAAAATACCGGCATCCTTTCCACCGCACTGCTTTGAGAGGTGCCCCCAGATGTGGGCAGAAACTCGCCCATTTCGTCACCACCGTCTTGCAAACCCCAACGTGGCGCGCGGCCGCCGTGAGCATCAACAGCACAACCTGCGCCCCGGCTGGTTCGTCACCATCCAACTCCGAGGCGGGCACCGTGACAGAGCACCCATTGAGCCAGTACGCGCGCATCCGCGCCGCTTGCTCGGTCTTTGCCGCTCCGTCATGCCGTGCCCAGTAATCGCGCATCCGCTCGGCATGGGTTTTCGCGCCTTCCCGCGCTAATGATTCCCGGCGATACAAGAGCACTTCTTTGGCGCCGATCCGAGGGTACACGACTCGCGTGATCTTGTAGTCGATTCCCGACCGCAACCGGCCAGATTTGCGCCAAGCCATATTTGTTGTACCCGCGCTTGGACGCCGTCGCCCACTCTTTGGAGTTTTGAATTTCGGCGATCGTGGGGAATTTCTTCGACATGATTGCATCCTCTTTCGGGCTTCGCTGCCCGGCCCTGCGGCCGGATGCGTTGAGCCCCAGTGCCGGGCAGCCGCGCGGGTAATTACTCCCGCGGTCCCGTTGCTTGCATTCTAGGAACTGAGCTGCCCCGCTGCCCTCTCGGCCGCGGCCGCAAGATGGTCATGCTTGTTGGCCAAGTGCGTGTATCTCTGGGTCATCGCCACATTTTCATGGCCCATCAATTGCGAGAGTGTGAGCAAGTCCACTCCGCGGCAAATGGCGGCAGTAGCGTACAGATGTCGGACCCCGTACATCTTGGCATCCTTGGGCAGCTCCACGGCCTTGCGCGGCGCGCGTGGCGGCTTGCCGACTTTCTTGCCGTGGCGGGCGCGTTCGGCTGCTTCATCCCGCTTGGCAATCTTGTCGCGGATAAGCGCGAAGTCCTTCGTCATGGCCCGATTCGCCCACGGGCCTCCGTAGCAATTCAAGAACACGAAGCGGCGGGCCCCCAGTGACTGCATGCTGTCCCGGCCGCGATCGCGCCACGGCTCGACTTCGGCCACGCGCTTCAGCCAGAGAAGTAGTTTCAGGGCAAGGCTGTTCAAGAAAATGCGGCGCGGCTTGCCGGTGACGTGGGCGGTCTTGTGCTCTTTGAGCGTCGCGGTCTTGTGGGCGAAGTCTACATCCTTCCATTGCAGCCGCGCCATTTCGTTTGGCCGGGCCCCCGTCCAGCGCATGAAGAAAAGCAGCCGGCGAAACGACGGCTCGGCAAGCTGGATGAACGTGCGGAACTCTTCCGGCGTCAGGTCCCGGCCTTGCCGGCCGCGTGGCGTCTTTTCGGCCTTGAACGGGGAGCGCTGGATAAGCCCGTTGACCTCGGCCTGGTGGAATGGCTGTTTCAGCGAGCGCAGCCAATTGCCCATCGTGTTGTCGGCCCGGACCCGCGGCTGTTTCGCGACGAAGGAAAGCAAGTCATCGGCAATGAGCGCAGAGACGGCGACGTTCGCCAGCTTCGCGCCTTTCAAGCGCGTCGGCTTGTAGGCCTCGAACAGCTGCCAGATTCTTTTTTTGAAGTGAAGCGATTTCTCGGACTTGCATTTGTAGCGCTCCCAAAACCACTTCCCGATTTCGGCAACGGTCATGCCTTGCATCTTCGTCGGTTTCACCCAGCGCATCGGCGTGCCGTTCACCAGCTGCCAACCGTTTCTATACCTCACGGCGCACCCCTTTTCGGGGGGCAATGTGTATTTCGAACGGCCGCGGGCAAACCCCGTCGAGGGCGCCGTGGGCCAAGTCGAGCAAGTAGAGCGCTCCGCCTGCTTCGGAATGAAGGTTGTCGGCGATTTCATCGCGGTCCTGTTCGTCGAGGTGCGCTAAGAGCTCGGCAAGGCCGGCTCGCGCGCTCGCCAAGCCGCGCATGGCTTGGCGTAGTCCTGGAAACGTTTGTCCTGGAACCATTGCATCCTCCCGTGGAAAGAGAAACTGGAACGGTGTCTAAATATACAAGCGTGTATATTAACCCGCAAGTGCGACCGTGGACAAAATGGCGCACCGCGATATTTTCACTTCATGGACGCTTTTGGATTTCGACTCAGGGAATTGAGAGAGCAAGCCGGTATGACCCAAGGGGAGTTGGGCGACAAGGCGGGAATTCACAAACTGACGATCGCGCGATTTGAGCAAGGCAAGACAGAGCCCAGCTGGTCAACGGTGCAAGCGCTGGCGAAGGCGCTCGGCGTCGATTGCGCAGCGTTCGAGCAAAAGCCGGCGTCGCGCAAGAAAGCGAAACGCGGCCGGCCGAAGAAAGGCTAGTCCAGCGTTTCGATTCCGAATTGCGGGGTGTTGTTGCCGGTTATCACGTTCAAAGCTCCGCCGGAAGTCTGCAACACTTGCAGCTCTATGTAATGGTTGGCGATGCTGACCGTGCCGAAGAAAAAATCGACCGTCGTCCCATTCGGTGAGACAACGGCGGGAACGGTTTTGGCGTAAATCTGCCCCCCACCGTCTATTGCGATTCTGATTGCACGAATGCCCGTGCTGTTGCCGTTGAAAAGCACATTGCCGAAGATGTTGAACTTGAGTCCCAGGCCGGACGCGATGGTGAGTCGTGAATTGTTCGTGCTGTTGTCGTGGTAACTGTCGGTGTCATACGGCTCGGCATTAAACGCAAGCGTTGTCCAAGTGCTGTCGTTGATGCTCTGGTCGATGTTGTGATGAAGCAAAGCCCCTGAGAACGTCGATGCCGCGGACACCGTTTCCGGCAACCTCACCGTGGCCCACTGCTCACTCTGCCCGTTGCCCTCAATCCACAGAATCCGCGCTGGTCCGCTCGTGGCATCCTGCAAGCGGCTCATGTTCGTTGTGATTTTGGCGAAGTCCTTCGGCGTGACCGGCGTCGTAACTTCCATGCGGCATTGAACGACGCCCGAAACGACGGCCTTGCCGATGCTCCCTTCCTGCAACGGTTCTAAGAGGATTGCAAACTTGTTCGCATGGTCGGCTTCGACCAGGGCGACGCCTTCGAACGTTAGATGGTTGCGCCATTCGTCAACGTTCGTGGCCGGCGTCACCATTGGATCGCCAAGCCCGACGATGTTGAATTGCGCGCGGGTGCTGCCCGTGTTGTTCAGAATGTCTATGATGCCCGCGCTTCGGAAGTGCGGCGCGGCGATTGTGCGGCCGATGGGGAGCGGCTGCGCGGCTTTGGCGAGGAAATTGTTCCACGGCTTTGCAGGCAGACCTGGAAGGCGCTGCCCCGTGCGCAGCTTCTTGTGTTGATCGCCACCCATTTCATTTCCCCGGACAAAGGCGGGTCGTGCGCCAACCGCAATGCCGACAGGTCAAGCGTTGCCGGCCCGTCGTAGAACTGAAAAAGTCCGGGCGCAGGTCCCGACAGTTGCATCGCGCGCAACCGCCAGTCTCCGAAAGCGGCGGAAGGTATCGCGGCGGCGCGAGCGCTGGCGGCAGTGTTGGCGGCGGCGGTTCGGGCGCTGGTGCTTTCTTTCGGGCCATGCTGCACACCGTGAAAAAAAAGAGGGCCGGGCTGCCAAATGGTGAAGCAACCCGGCCAGAGGCAACACATCGCTTACGCTGCGCCCTTGGACTTGATCGACGCGCGCCTGTCGCCAAGTGCACAGCCGAAATCGTGATAGATGCGGAAACCAAGGGTCAGCTTGTTAATGTCCGCGCTGAAATCGAACGTGTCCACCGTCGGCGTTTGCACGCCGTCAAGGAATCCGACGATGACGGCCGCATTCGACGGCGCGCTAAAGAGATACCATGCGACCGCGCTGTTGCCCGTGAAGGCACTATCCGACAAGCGCGGCTCAATCGCGAGACTCGCTAGGCCGACGAAAACGTTGCCGGTCGGCAACTGGTCCGCGCCGGATCGGAGCATCTCAGCGGATTGCAACAGGGCGCGGGCGGTGACTTCCAAGTCAGGCGGCACAAGCAAAACGCGCGGTTCCAAGTCGAGAATGGTCCCATCGCCGTCTTTCATCTTGCGCAACAGCTCAATCGCATCGCCCAGCGATGCGGCCGACAAAGCAGTGCTGGCGCCTTCCTGGTAGTTGAGGTTTGCCAGTGACCAGAAGGTCCCGGCGTTGGCCAAGATCGTTTCGGCGACAAGGTTGTTGAGCGCACGAGCTGCCGCGCGGGCCAGGCCCGGGATCACGTCGGCCAATACGCTGGCGTCGTCGTTGATCCAGTCGCGGCGGTCGATGCCGATTTGCTTTCCGTACGTATCGACGGCCCAGCTGAAAATCTCTTCGCCGATGCTTCCGTGCTTCACTTCGCCGCCTGGGGGCAGCTTCGAAAGGTTACTTCCCCAGGTCGGGCGTAGCGACGTGTTGGTTTTGAAGTCCGTCGTGGATTTCACGGCGGCGAAGCTGCGCCAAGCGCTCGGGGCCTGACGGTAGGCGGCCTCGGCAACCTTGTTCGCGGTGTTGCCCAGAGCAACCGGCAAGCTCGCGGTGGATGGACTGACGGCGGCCTTGATCATGGCTTCCTTGCCGTCGGGAATGTCGCGACGATCCAGGCGAAGCGCTACCGCGGTCAGGTCCATCAGGCTTTGGCGGTGCAGTCGCTTGGACTGTTCCATCACGCGCTCGCCGTATGCTTCCTCGGCAGTTTTGGCGAAACCCGCCTTCACCATGAGCGCGGCGGCGATATGGTCCGCGGTGAATGCCGGCGACGGCTTGTGGACCATCGGCCCCAGTTTCGGCCGACTGGCGCGTAGCAATTCAAGCTCGGCTTTCATGGGATCCCAGTTCTCCGCGACGGCCTTAATCCCAAGGTCCTCGGCTTCCTCGAGGAATTCGGGCCTATCGGTGACAAACTTGGCCACGGCCGCGCTGATTTTCTCGCGGCGCTCGTTTTCGGTTGCGGCCGCTTGTCGCGCGGCTGTGCTTACGTCGGTTTGGACTTCCGTGTCCTGGTCCATTGTGTTTCCCTTCTTCCTGTTCCCGGATGAGACAATAGCGCTTGAGCCGACGTCGGCGCCAAGCGGCACAAAACTAAGTTCTCGAAAAGTAGAAGCCCGCGCGATGAAGAGCGGGCCCGCGAATTCCTTGTCATTGACCACGGCTTTCCCGCCGGCCTCCAGCTTTTCCATACGCTCTGTGTCCGCTCCGACCGACACTTGCCAGGGAAAACCATTGGCGGCCAAGGCGAGCAACTCTTGCGCCGGCTCGCCGATGCCGCTGATGATTCCGCTGGCGGTGATATCCTGCCTGCCGACGGTTATTGCATCGGTGTGGCCAACAAGCCGGTCGGGGTCATGGTCGCGAAAGACGGGATTATCTTGCCTGGGGATGCGCATTCCCCGAAGGTCGATGACGACGGGATAGAAGAATTCGCGAAGCTTCAAGATGCCGCCGGTGTAAACAGTGGCGCGGAACCGTTTGGGCTTCGACGTGTCGGCCGCGGCGGTGACTTCGACCGGCGCGGTCAGTTGTAGTTTTTTCGTTGTCATGGCGTCCATGCCTGACGGAATTATTCTTCCAAGCCGGCCAGCTTCAAGCGCAGCGTTTCGTACAGGACCTCCCGCACAGACCGGTTATCGCTAGCGACCAGCTGCAAGGTCAGGTCCTCAATGCTGTGGTCATCTAGGTCGTTCACCGCGGGCAGCCCGTTTCCGACATTCTGCTCAATGAACAAGCGGCAACCGGTTTTGCGGGCGTCGTGCTTCGAGGGCGTCGGCTTCCAGCGGCGCCGCGCTTCGAGGGCAGCCAAGAAACAATAAAGCTCGGTGGGACTGAGCGCGGCGGAATCCGCGGCCGAGAAGTACTTCTTGTCGATACATTCCTGGACGGTCCACGGCGTCGCAACGTAGTCAAGGCCGGTGGCCAGCTCCGCGGCCTGCGCGGCGGTGAACGCTTCAAGGAACGGGACGTTTGCCTCTTGGCAAAACGCTTCGATTACGGCCCGGGCTCTTACGGGGTCAACGACCATTACGCGCGTGTCATCCATGTGAATCTCCCTGCTGAACCTTAACCGATGGCGGTGGCCGGAATCCGTGCGATTCGGCGAAGTTGGCCAAGTCTGATAGATATGTGCGCAGGTCAGTGCTACCGGTAGCGCTATTTGCCCCGACAACGGTTTCGCGCGTTCCAAAAGTGCGGCCGCATGACTTGCAAGTGCGGGTACGTTCGATGCGTGCTGGCTTGCGGCCGTCGGTGCGGTTGACTTCGCTTTCGGTGCTCTTGCAGCTGGGACACTCAAGCATATGCGTCCTTCCTTGGACCCGGTTTCCTACGGCCAACAAAGCGCCTCGGTGCTGAGCGGCAACTCGCCAATCTCTCTCTGGTTTGCCGGCTCGCTGGTCATGAGCGTGTGACGCTGCACGTCGAATGAGAGCTGGTAGGCGTTCAGCGCGCTCTCTTCAAAAAGGCTTTTCTTTGGGTCTGCCGGCGCCGTCTCCATCAGCGCATTGCGGCCGGCCGGCAACACGCGATAGCAAACGTGTCTTAGCGCGGTCGCGTTGGAATCGATCCACCCGCGGGCGAGGGCGGGCAGCGCCATGTCTTCGATCAAGACAAGCTCGCGCATGTCAGCGGAACCGGGTTTGACGGCGCGCGGCCCGGGCCATTTCGCCAAGACGAATTCAGGAACCCACTCGCGGCCGGCGGCGTCGGCCAGCTCGGCGACGCGCTCAACAGTAACCCAGCCGGCGGCGATCGACGGCAGACCGCAAAGCGACCTGGCCAGCGTCTCGGCCAACAATGACAAGCGCACCATGGGAAACATGGTGCGCCTTTGACGGCTCACCGTCACAAGCTTTTGTCGTTGCAGTTCCTCCAGCTGCCGCGCGAAGGCCTGGCGGGCGCCTTGGCTGTGGATCGGCAACCCGCCCCGAGTGAGGAAGTCTACGCGCGCTGCCAGAAAGTTGCTTCCGGCAATCCGGTCGATGTCGCGCAGCGGGGAAAAAATCGCGTCCTGCGCGCCAAGGATTGAAACGGTTGCCGATTCCAGGGGGGTCATTTGCATTTACCTCCGTGCATGCATGCGGACGGCAGGTCTGTGGTTGCGCGCCCGCCTGTTCCCTGTGGGGACGTCCCTCGCGCGCGCTCCCGGAAGGACCCAGAAAGTTCTATCATGCTTTCCGCATTGCCTTTATGGTACAATCCGCACCCATGCCACCCGGTTTAGTAAACCGGTCGCGGCCGTCCGTCGGGGGCCTCTTGGCGGCGGTCCCCGTCGGCGGCCGCAATTATCCCCTATGCGCCACTTCAAGCCTTGCTGCACTCCCGGTTGCCGGCCAAGCGGAACGGGTCAAGTTATACGCGCGGCGGCCGGCCTCCCGCTGTTCGACGTCGTCGCGCATCGTCTCTGAGAATGGCAAGGCAGGCCCGCGTTGCGGCCTTGCTGGCGGCGGGCAAAAGTTTGAGGCAGTGCGCTACGGATTCGGTGAATTGCGGGAATTCCAGGGAATTGCTGGGGATGTTCGACTCCCTTGGGGGCAAACAGGGTTTGCAGGCACTCGCACACTTTCGTACAACCCCGCTTTTTGCGGGGTTTTTTTGCTTGTTGCGATTCCGGATTCGCGCTCATCGCGGTGCTGCCCCCAGCCGCCGCCCTGGTCCGGTATCGAAAAGGTGTAGGCGCTCGCGCGGAAAGTGCAATCCGAGCTGGTCGTTGATCTGCACGGTCATTTCGGCCGGAACGATCATCATTGCGGACGTGCCATTGTCTTGGCCGAGCAGTTTGATGTGCTGGACCATTTCGTTGCCCAGCGGCTGAATGACGTCGACGCGCGCCTGGCTATCGGCTTCGCCTTCGGCAAGGCGGATGTCTTGCGGGCGGATGCCGAGCAGCACTTCTCGTTCGCCAGTGAGCAATGAGGCATCGACATTCAGAGCGATGTCGAAGCAGGAAGAGCGAAGCCGCGGCGTGCCATCTTGTCGTAGCGTGCAGCGGAAGAAGTTCATGGTTGGGGAGCCGATGAAACCGGCAACGAACGCAGTGGCAGGACGGCGGTAAATCTCCAGCGGCGGGGCGACTTGCTCCAGGACACCCTGGTTCATGACTGCGATCTGGTCGCCCAGCGTCATCGCTTCTTCCTGGTCGTGCGTCACGTAAACCATCGTGGCACTGAGCTGGCGATGCATGCGCGACAGCTCCGCCCGGGTCTGCACGCGCAGCTTGGCGTCGAGGTTGGAGAGGGGCTCATCCAAGAGGAAAGCTTTGGGCTCGCGAACGATGGCGCGGCCTAACGCCACGCGTTGCCGTTGCCCGCCGGAGAGTTGGCCCGGCTTGCGCTCCAGGAGTGTTTCCAAGCCAAGGACCTTGGCGATGCGTTCGACGCGCTCGCTGATGACTGCGGGGGCGACGCCGCGCATGCGTAGACCGAACTCTAAGTTCTGTCGGACGGCCTTGTGCGGATAGAGGGCGTAGGACTGAAAGACCATGGCCAGGTCGCGTTCCTGGGGGGAGAAGGCGGTGACGTCTTGCTCGCCGAGAAAGACCTTGCCGCGCGTGGGAGTCTCCAGCCCAGCAATGATGCGCAGCGTCGTGCTTTTACCGCAGCCGGACGGTCCGACCAGGACAACGAAGGCGCCGTCCGCAATCTCCAGGTCGAGCGAACGGACCGCGGCCTGGTTCTTGCCGAAGACTTTTTCGATCTTCTCGAGGCGGATCGAGGCCATGCGGCACCTCAACAATTGCAGATTCTGCAATCTGCAATCTACGCTACCCCTTCACGGCTCCCGCCGTCAGGCCTGTAACGATGCGACGCTGGAAGATCACAATCAAGATCGCCGCCGGCGCAGTTGCGAGCGACGCCGCAGCGAGGATTTGCCCCCAGGGCACCTGGTACTGTCCGCGAAATAGCGCGATCGCCACGGGCACCGTCTGCCGCTCCGGCCCCAGCGTGAACGACAGGGCAAACAAGAACTCATTCCAGCAATAGATGAATGTAATAATTGCGGTCGTCGCCAGGCCCGGCCACGACAGCGGCAGGACGATCTCCCAGAAGACGCGCAATCGGCTGGCCCCGTCAATCAGCCCCGCCTCTTCGAGCTCGCGCGGCAACTGGCGAAAGAAGCTCACCAGCAACCAAACTGTGAGAGGCATCGCGAATGTTAAATAAGGAAAGACCAGGCCTGGATAGGTGTTGATGAGCCGTAGCTCCCGCAGCAGCAGGTACAGCGGCGAGACGATAGTAATCTGTGGAAACATAGTCACAGCCAGGATGAATCCAAGGATCGGCGCTTTGCCACGGAATTGAAGCCGGGCAACAGCGTAGGCACAAAAGGCCCCGATGACAACGCACAAGAACGTCGTCGCCCCTGCCACGATGAGCGAATTGCGGATCGGCACCCAGAAGTTGCGCTCGTCGAAGAGCTTTTGGTAGTGCTCGGTCACCCATTCTTGCGGCCAAAGCGACGGCGTGCCGAACAACTCCGTCTCCGGCCGAAACGAGGCGACGATCGCCCAGTAGAAGGGAAACAGGATGCCTAGCACGATGGCCCCGATCAGGAGGACAATGGCCGCACTGCGCAGCGCGACAAGGGCGCGAATCATTGCGGCTTCTCCGTGAGCTTGACGCCCAGTGCGCGGATGTAGACGACGGCGAGCAGAAACGTGACGAGGAAAACAATGACGGAGAGGGCCGAGCCGTAGCCGAAGCGAAGATTGTTCATCAGGCGAGTAAATGTATAAAGGGCGATCGGCTCGGTCGATGTGCCAGGACCGCCGTTCGTCAAAACATAGATCAGATCGAAAACGCGGAAGGCGTCAAGAGTGCGAAAAATTAAGACGACGAGCAGTGCTGGCTTCAGAAGAGGTAGCGTGATGTTGGTGAACTGCATCCAGGGGCTGGCGCCGTCCATGCGCGCCGCCTCATAAAGCGTTGAGTCGATGTTTTGCAGTCCGGCTAGGAGCAGAAGGGTGACGAACGGCGTTGTCTTCCAGACGTCGGCGAGGATGACGGGGGTCCAGGCGAGTAGGGAGTGGCCGAACCAGACCAGCGGATGCGCGCCGTCCATTGCGCCGGCGTTGATGAGGGCGGCGTTCACGATGCCGCGCTCCTCGAAGATGAAACGCCAGAGCAGAGCTGCCACGACTGTGGGAATCGCCCAGGGGAGCAGGACCAGCACGCGCACGAACCCGCGGCCACGGTAAGCGCGGTTAAGGGCCAGGGCAAGAATCAGACCGAGGACGACTTCGAGAGCGACGCTGATAGCGGTGAAAAACAGCGTGTGGCCCAGTGCCTGCCAGAAGCGCGGCTCGGTGAAGGCTTCCCGGTAGTTTTCCAGGCCGACGAAAGGGTTGCCGCGCCAGGGCATGCGCAAGTCGTGGACGTGCAGCGATTCCCAAAATGTCCAGAGGAGGGGAAAGATGGCGATGAGGGCAACGACGCTGAGCGCGGGGAGAACGAAGGCCCACGCGAGACGGGCTTCTCGTTTTTCGGTGCTGTGGTTGGGGCGCTCGTGCATGGCTCTGTACTTCTTGTCAACGCAGTGTTTATGCTGTGGAGGTCATAGAATCGACGAAGTTTGTCGACTTAGTCGAGGCCAACTTTCTTCAGAAGCCGTCGAATCTCCCCCGCCGCGTTTTCCAGGGCGAGGCGAGGATCCACTTGGCCGGTGAGGGCGCGGTGGAGCCAGATTTGCAAGATCTCGGATAATTCGGCGTAGACGGGCGTGACGGGCCGCGGTGTCGCGGATTCGATGATACGGCGTGCGTCCTTGGGCGGAACGGCGAGGCCTGTGGCGAGTTTGGGGTCGTCGTAGACGTTGCGGCGTGGCGGATATTGACCAGTCATCAGGGCTCGCTCCAACATTTGTTCGGGACGCGTGAGAAACTCGATTAGGTGGTATGCCGCTTCGGGGTTGGCAGTGTTGGCATTAATAGCCAGCTGCGAGCCGCCTAGGGTGGCGGTGTGCTTGCCGGCCGATAGTCCCTTATCTCCGGGCCCTCCCCCCAGGTGCGAACGAACTGGCATCGCAGTGACTGCGAACTTGCCGCCGACTTTGGAGTGCTGGTCGTCGCTCATCGACCGGTAGGCGTAGGGCCAGTTGCGCAGGAAGATCGTCTCCCCGTTTTGGAAAGCGAAGCGCGTCTCCTCCTCCTTCCACGTGAGCGCCGCTTCGGGCACGATCCGCGCCTTCGCCACGCAATCACGCATGAAAGTAAGCGCTTGCACCGCCTCCTCGGAATCA
Source organism: Gemmataceae bacterium (assembly GCA_022616245.1). Lineage (GTDB taxonomy): Bacteria > Planctomycetota > Planctomycetia > Gemmatales > Gemmataceae > JAKEFD01. The sequence continues at coordinate 26,275 of JAKEFD010000083.1, read as the reverse complement.
ACGACCACGCCGCCCTCTTCGTCAAGGATGCGTCCGCCGAAGCCGCCGAGATGTTCCAGGAAGACGCAGACCAGGCCTTCGTAGCGGGCCCCTTGCCAGACAAAGCCATAGGGGAGGCGGGAGCGGGCCGTTCCCTCTTCAGCGCTCTTGATCAGGTCGGCGAAGGTCTTCGGCGGGGAGACGAGGTCTGTGCGGTAGTAGAGCATGCCCACGTCAACGAACCAAGGCAAAGCATGGAGTTTCTTGTCCCAGAGATTGGCGGCGATCGTGCCGGGGAAGAAATCCTCGACGTCGGGTTTGAAGCGGTCGAGCGGCATGATCCAGCCCGCTGCAGCGAACTCCGCGGTCCAGACAACATCGAGCTGCAAGACGTCCGGCTCGCTGGCGCGGGCGTTGAGCCATTGAACGTAGAGTTGGTGGCGCAGGTCGGAGGCGTCGGGAGTCTTGCGCAAGTCGACCATGATGCCAGGATTCTCCTTCTCGAACCGGCGCACCTGGATCTTGAGAACCTCCGCCTCCTTGCCGACGGCGCTGGCCGGGAACGACAGGACTCCCTTGCGCTGGCCCCCGCCGCAGCTCGCAAGGAGCAGAGCGGCCGGAATCACCAGCAGTCGATGAAAAAAAAGTTGCATGCTTTATCCAACCCGCGCAGCACCTCGCGGCGTCCAACCACCTAGTAGCAGTAAGGCGGCTGTTTGGTATCGAAACATCGCTCGGGCCGCGTGCACTCGGCATTTCGGGTCATCACTTCGCTGACTTGCATTGGAAGCCTCCTTTTCGAAATCGTTGACACCGCGCGATCGACGCCCTCAGGCTGGCGCAACAATCACCACAGAAAATGGCGCCATCGTGCTCGACGCCGTGGTCTAGGATTCAGAACGGCGAGTGTCATTCTTGGGCAGTGAGATTCCCAAACGGAACAGTCAATCTCCGACCCGTCAATCTTCTCTTTTGAAAGTCGACCTGCTATTACACAGAATTACATTCGCCAAATCGGATCGACTGCAAATCTAGTGCCGCCTATGTTTTGCGTGAACAATCCTTCGCAAGATGTGCGACTTTTCTTGTGCTTCAGAATCCGCGAACAAGTGGGTCGTCTCGGGCGCCGGCGGCGGTTTTGGAAGAGGGGGGCTTCGGCTTTGGAGTCGCAATGCGAATCCTCTCCATTCCTCGTGCAATTCGATAATACGATCAGCTTTGCATATCGAACCGAAACTCGAAGCACTAAATTCGGCCCCGAAGGCGTGCCTCAGGGCTTGTCACTGCATGTCGGGTGCCGGCTATTCCGCTCGAACTTCCCGAATACAATCTTCCTCGCCAACCTGTTGTTTGAAATTTGCTGGTTGAACTTCGTCAATGCAACTTACCTGTCCGCATTGCCAAAGCGCGGTGGCAGCAGCTGACACCGATGCCGAGGATCTGCTGTGTCAGTCCTGTGGCGCGTCGTTTCGGCGGGATCCATCCACGACCGTCAATTGGACTGCGCCGGTGGTGCAGAAACTGGGCCGGTTTGACTTGCTCGAAGAGGTCGGCAGGGGCGGCTTCGGCACGGTGTACAAGGCCTGGGACCCGGAGCTGGCGCGCACGGTCGCCGTCAAGGTGCCGCGTGCCGCGCGCCTGGTCAGCAAGGAAGACCTGGATCGATTTTTCCGGGAAGCCCGTCTTGCCGCCCAACTCCAGCACCCGGCCATCGTGCCAATTTTCGAGGTTGGCCACCATGACGGCGTGCCCTTTCTGGTTTGCGAATTCGTCGAGGGCACGACACTGTCTGAGTTCATGACAGCCAGGCGGCCCGAAATGCGTCAGGCCGCCGAGTTAACTGCAAGCATTGCCGATGCCTTGCAATACGCGCACGAGCGCGGCGTTGTTCACCGCGATGTGAAACCGTCCAACATCATGGTAGTCGCGGGCGGGGGACTCGGATCGACCATCCGCAGTCAAGCCTCGGGGACCGCACAACAAACTTCCGGAGGCGTCAAATCGGAATCCGCAATCAAGGATCAGAAATCTGGGACAAGCCAGCACGAGTCCAGCAGCCGTTCTTCCTTGACATCGGGATCCGGGTCGTTGACTGTGCGGCTCATGGATTTTGGGCTGGCCAAGCGCGAGGCGGTCGATGTTACGGTGACCACGGCTGGCGAGATCCTGGGCACGCCTGCCTACATGAGTCCCGAACAGGCCCGCGAGTCCCACGGGGTAGATGGCCGCAGCGACGTTTACAGTCTCGGCGTCATCTTGTATCAGATGCTGACGGGCGAGCTGCCGTTTCGGGGCGCTCCGCGAATGCTGCTGCAGCAGGTGTTACACGACGACCCCCGGTTATTACGCAGTCTCAACGACCGGGTGCCGCGTGACCTGGAAACGGTTTGTCTTAGGGCATTGGCCAAGGAGCCGGCGCGGCGCTATCCCACGGCGGCGGCCTTTGCGGAGGACTTGCGCCGCTTTCTGCGCGGCGACCCGATCCTGGCCCGCCCGGTGGGCCGGGCTGAAAAACTATGGCGCTGGTGCCGGCGCAATCCGGCGCTGGCCGCGGCCAGTGTTCTGACCATGGCGGCGCTGTTGGCTGTGGCCATCGTTTCGGCCGTCTTCGCGGTTCGCGAAAGCCGTCACGCTCACGAGCTCAGCAGCGCATTGAAAGCTTCGGAGAAGCATCGCAACAAGGCGGCTTACCTGCTCGCCGAGAGTTACCTGGAACGTGGCATCAATCTGTGCGAGCAAGGCGAGCATTCCCGCGGCATGTTGTGGTTGGCGCGCGGACTGGAGATCGTGCCTGCGGATGCCGCCGACCTCCAGCACGCGCTGCGCGCCAACCTGGCGGATTGGTCCGGCCGGAGTGCGTCGTTGCGCGGCGTCTTCCGATATCCCGGAGAATTCGCACTACAGGTCCTCGGTCCGGACGCGCGGACGGTGTTCGTCGTCAACGCCGCGGGGCATGCCGAACTTTGGGATGCGGCCGCGGGGAAACGGATCGCCGAGCTGGACCGCAATCAGCAGGACATTCTGGCCGCGTTCAGCAGCGAAGGCCGAACCATCGTCACCATGCGGAAGGCGGATGGGGCGGGCAAGATATGGGATACGGTGACAGGCCGGCCGATCGGCGCGCCGTTGCCGGCGCACGGCCCTGTGAAAGTCGCGGCGCTTGGCCCCGGAGGCAAGCAAGCGCTGACGCTCGGCGCCGATAATTCGGTTCGTGTTTGGGATGGGATATCCGCCAAACCCCATCTTGAATTCCGCCCGCATGCTGGACCGGTTGCGGTCGCGGCCTTCAGTCCGGACGGCAAGACCATTCTGACGACCTCAGGAAAGGAAGCACGGCTCTGGGCTGCCGCCAGCGGTCAACAGATTGGTTCTGCCTTGCAACACGACCAAGCAATTGCCGCGACGACCTTCAGTGGCGATGGGCGGTTCGTGGCAACCGGAGGCTGGGACCGAACCGCTCAGGTTTGGTCGGCCGACACCGGTAAGCCGGTCGGCGTGCGCGTGACGCATCGCAAAGCCGTCGAGATCGTCGCCCTGAGCCCTGACGGCAGCACGGCATTTTTTGGAGGCGACAGTAGCGGCCAGCTCTGGGACGTTGCCGCCGGCACGCCCAAGGGTTCATCTCTGGCGCATCGGAATCGGCTGTCGGCCGCCGCGTTCAGTAGCGACGGTCAAACCTTGTTGACCGGGGGCCTGGACGCCAGCGCGCGGCTTTGGGACGTTGCGACGGCAAAGCCGCGCGGCGCCGCGCTTCAGTGTCCCGGCACTGTTTCCGTTGTGGCGTTCAATCTTCAGGGCGGAAAATTCGCCACGGAGAGTCGATATGACGGCGAATTGCGTTTTTGGGACATGGACCAGGGACCGCCCAGCGCCGTGAGGCTGTCGTCGTCGGACAAACTCTATGCCATGAAATTCCATCGTGACGCCGCCGTCGCCATCACCGGCAGCGGACGACCCGGCGCCGGCGAAGCTCGACTCTGGGATTTGGCCACCGGCAAGCCACTGGGCAAAGCACTGGCTCATCCCGCTGCGGTGCGCGCCGTGGGTGTCAGCCCCGATGGCTCTACTCTGCTGACGGGAGACGATGACGGCGTGGTACGGCTGTGGGATGCCGCCGACAGCCGGCTTCGTGGATCAACCATCCGCCACGCGCAGTCAGTCCGCGACGTCGCCTTCAGTGCGGATGGCAAATCATTTTTCACCTGCAGCAGTGACAAGTCGGCGCAACACTGGGACCTGAATACGTGCCAGGCGACGGGCCCTGCCCGGCAGCATCCAGGACAGGTGCTGGCGCTGGCCCCAAGCTCGGACGGCAGGTTTGTGCTCACGGGCGGCTCCGATTCTGTTGGCCGACTGTGGTCGTTGACTGGTACGCCCGACCAGCGTCCGTTGCAACATCACGACTGGGTCATTTCCGTCGCCATGAGTGGCGATGGGAAGATCGCCTTGACCGGCAGCGACGACACTGTCGCGCGCCTTTGGGATACGGCCACCGGCAAGGCAATGCGCTTGCCGCTCGTCCATCGCGACGCCGTTAGTGCGGTAACTTTCAGTCCGGACAACAACTTTGCCGCGACCGGTTGCGAGGACAAGACCGCTCGGCGCTGGGACATCGCGACTGGCCGGGCGATCGGTCCGCCGTTGGCGCATGATGACTTTGTCATCGCGCTGGCTTTTCGGGCCGACGGCAAGGCCCTCGTTACTGGCTGCGCGGACAAGACTGTTCGAGTGTGGAATCTGCCCGCGCCGGCCCGTGGCTCCTCGGAGCAGATCACCCTCTGGATCCAGGTCATCACCGGCCAGGAGCTGGATGCTGCCGGCGCCGCCCGCCTTTTGGACGCCGCAGAGTGGCACGAACGTCAACGACGTTTGGAGGTACTTGGCGGTTTTCCGATGCGGTAAGCGAATTCAACCGCTTACTATGTGCGCGGCCCTTGCATTCAGAGACGCGCAATACTTTTTGACAGGAAATCAGCATCTTGAGCCGGGAAGTCGATAGATTACAATGCAATGACTTTTGCGTTCCTGGGCCGCCGAGGCTTTCGCCATGCTGACGATCCGCGGACCACAATCGAGCATCTCTGACCGAATATCCCGCCGCAGATGGCTGCAAATCGGCGGCCTCGCCCTCGGCGGACTGGCGCTGCCAGAGATTCTTAGGGCGGAAGCGGTCAGCGGACGGAGCAATCCGGCTAAAGGAATCATCATGGTGCTATTGCCGGGCGGGCCAACCCACCTGGATACTCTCGATCCCAAGCCGGACGCTCCAGCCGAAATCCGCGGTGAATTTCGACCAATCGCCACGAACGTTCCGGGCATCGACATCTGCGAACACTTGCCGCGCCTTGCCCGCCTGATGGACAAGCTGACCATCATTCGCTCGCTGGTCGGATTCCGAGACGATCACAACACCCATTGGTGCACGACGGGTTGGGAATCGCATCCGGCGATGGATTCCTCGCCAATGGTGCCTGGCTTTCCGGCCGGCGATTGGCCGTCGTTGGGGTCGGTGCTGTCCAGGAGCCTGGGTCCGCGCGTGCCCGGGGTGCCGCCGTGTGTCGATCTCACGCCGAAGGATGCCGACGCACGCTTCATTCTCCGAACTCCACCCGGTCAGCCCGGATACCTTGGTGTAGCCCATGCCGGGTTTGAAGCGCAGGCCGTCGATCGCCGCAACATCACGCTCGAGGGGGTGGACCCGCGTCGCCTGGACGACCGCCGCGCCATGCTGGCCAGATTCGACGATTTTCGCAGACAAGCCGACGCGGCTGGACTGGCGGAAGACATCGACGTGTATCAGCGCCAGGCGTTCGAGTTGCTCACCTCGTCGCGGTTGGCACAGGCACTCGATCTCAATCGGGAAAGCGCACAGGGACGCCGGCGTTATGGGTTGGATAGCGCGTATCCGGACGAGCGCGAGGGGAAGACCCACCTGGACCAGTTCCTGCTGGCCCGGCGGGTGATCGAAGCGGGCGCACGTTGCGTCACGCTGGCGTTCAGTCGCTGGCCCTTAGGCCGCGTGCTCCGCGGCGACCACAACTGGGATTGGCACCGTGACCTTTTCCCGGAGGCTCGCAAGACCCTGCCGCTCCTTGACCTTGGACTGTCGGCACTCATCCAGGATCTCCACGAACGTGGATTGCTCGAGGACGTTGCCGTGGTCGTCTGGGGTGAATTTGGCCGCACGCCAAGGATCAACCAGAATGCCGGCCGCGACCACTGGGCAAACGTTTGCAGCGCACTGGTGGCGGGCGGCGGCCTGCGCACCGGCCAGGTCATTGGATCAACGTCCCGTTGGGGTGAAGAGCCGCGCACGCGCCCGGTCCATTTCCGCGAGGTCTTCGCTTCGCTCTATCAACGTCTCGGGATCGATGTAGCCAACACGCAATTCACAGACCTCTCCGGGCGTCCGCAGTACCTGCTCGGAGAGCACCGGCCATTCGCGGAGCTAGTTGGCTAGATTAACGCTTTGATCCCAATGCGGGAAATTCATTCTGCGCCCTTCTTGCGAAAGATCCGCAGCGCTTCCCGGTACTCCGCAAGCGCCGCCTCCGGCAGCACGTCTTCATTGCGCTTTAGTTGTTCCTCCACTCGTCGCACCAGAAAATCTATTTCCGCGCGCTTGGGCCGTAGCGGCCGGGAGGTCACATCGAAATGAAACGGCGCCGTGTGCGCGAAACGCACACGCTTGTCTGGCTGTTTCTCAAAGCAGCGCACCGCCAGCCACGACGTGCCGTCGATCGGTGCCTTGGCATCCGTCTTGGTCTCGAAAGCGCCGGCCTGCGCCGGTTGATTCTGTGGCTTCAGCGTCTGGATTATCTCTCCGTTCATGACGATTTCGATCCGGTCGAGCGGCTGGGCGCTGACCGTCTCCACCGCCACGCGGTATTCCTTCTTGGCGTCCACTTGCCGGAATACATGTCCGGGCATTTCGCCATCTACTTTGGCGAACAGCATGGGGCCCGTGGTGACAAAGCTGCGCCCGGCGTTCAGGCCCTTCACCCAGGCGTCGTAGTCGAAACCGTTTGGCAGGTGCACGTAGACCCGGCCGAAACCGAGCGGCACGGGATGAACGCCGGATGCGGTGCCGGCGGTGGGCCGCAGTCGAAAGCCGCAGTTGAGCAGCGTGTAATAACTTTTGAAGTTGAAGTCGAGCCAGCCCCATTCGGTGAAGCCGCGCGCGTCCTTTTCAATCTTCATGAAGTCGGGCGCGGGCTCGCCGAAAGCGGGAAAGCCAAACTCCGTTCGCCAGACGTGGTTGTTGGCTAATTCGAACAGATCCACTTTCATGATGGCGATCAGCATCATCGACCAGGGCCAGTTCGGTTTGTCCAGCTCAATCAGCGCGTCTTCCGCGTGGGCCTGCTGAGCGATGGGGCCAACCGGCGGCACGCCTTTGTCAAAAACGCTCTTATGATTGATGACGAAGAAGGCGCCGAGCGTGTGCCGCTTCTTGCCGACGGTAAAGATTTCGTACTCCGTGTTGCGCGGATAGATCACATGCGTGCCGTCCACGCGAATGAGCTTCGCGGGCGCAACCTGTTCGACACCTATAGCCGCGGGCTTTAGCCCGCGCGGCGGCGTAAAAGCCTCTGTGACCCAATGCACGAGCGGAAAGGCCACGTTGAGATCTTCCGCCAGCATCAGGTTGGGCAATTCTTCCAGCGGACGATGCACGTGCGTTTCGCCGGAATACCAGCCGCGCTTGGCCAGATCGATCCAGCGCCGCATTTTTAGTTGGAGGTGAACGGGTTCTTTGTCAATGGAGAGCTCTCGCGTTTCGGGATGATATTCCTTGCCGCGCTCGACCGTGATTGTGTATTTGCCGGGCGCGAGGTCTACAACAAAGGGATGAGGCGACAGGCTCGTGTGCATTTCGACAGACTTGGGCTGGTCGGCCCGTTGCTTCTTGTAGGGAATGGCCGAGCCCGCCGGCGCTTGCGAGCGTGGAAAATGCCAGGCGCCATCCGCGCCCTGGACGTAGATGCGCGCGGGCAACGGCTTGTGGGTTTCGGCGTCGATGATTTCGCCGGTAAGTCGCGGGGTTTGCTCTTGAGTAGCGCCGCAAAGGCACAACGCGCCAATGGAGATGAATACAAATGGGACTCGCATAGTATCCTTGTTTTACGATTCGGCGACAGCGACGCCGCCAAAGTTGATGAGAACTGTCTTGCAGTCCGGCGAATAGCGCCGAGCGAGTGATTCATGACAGACCAGCGCGACCTATTTTTCGCCCTAAGTCGTTTCATATCAACGAATTTTCAAAATAGGTCGCGCGCCACACCCACACCCCCCCTCCCGTGCAGCAATATCAAATCGATGTCCAGTCTGGATGTGTGCTGGCCCGCAACTTGACCAGCTCGACTAGCAATTCGTGACGTCCCAGCGGCTGCGCCAGAACGAACTCCGTTGGAGCATAGGCCGTCGTGAGCCGCTTGCGATACTCTTCCAAATCACGGACCACGTGTACCCCAGCCGAAAGGAAATAGGGCATCAGAATCACACGCGCCGCGCCGCGCTTTACACAGCTCCGGACGGCGGTCATGATGTCCGGCTCGGCCAACTCTAAGAATGCCGTTTCGACCCATTCGAAGTCAGCGCGCAGCTGGTCAGCGACCCAACGCGCATCCTCGTTCGCCTGGGGCTCGCGGCTGCCATGCGCGATCAACAAGAGCGCCGTTTTCATCTAGTTTTTCTATCGAAATTCGCGATTTGCCTTTACGATATGTTGTAGTGCCGAATTCAAGCGCGGAGGCGCAGAGGAACGCAGAGAAAAAACGAACCAAGCATTCTCTTTGTCTTTACTCTGCGATACTCTGCGCCTCTGCGGTTTTACTGAATTCAACCTGTCTGCCATCCATCTCGAATTCGTGGTGCAGCCAATATGATAGGCGACCGACTGGGCAAATGGGCCATCTTCAAGGAACTAGGCCACGGCGGCATGGGCCGTGTTTATCTGGCACAGGAGGAAATGAGCGGAAGGCAGGCGGCGATCAAAGTGCTTGCCCCGGAACTGGCTCAGGAGGCGGGGTTCCTGCAACGCTTTCAGCGTGAAATCGAATCGCTCAGTCTGCTCGATCACCCTGGCATCGTTCGCTTCATGGAATCGGGCTGCGAAAACGGTTTGTACTATTACGCGATGGAGTATGTCGAGGGTCAAAGCCTCGACGAAATCCTGCTCACGCAAGGCCGGCTGCCCTGGCGCGAAGTGCTGGACATCGCCTTGCAGATATGTCCCGCGCTGCGCCACGTGCACGACCACGGCATTATCCATCGCGACATCAAGCCGCCCAACATCCTGCGGACGGCGGACGGTAAGATTAAAATCACCGACTTCGGCATCGCCAAGGTTTTCGCCAGCGCGCACCTGACCAAGACGGGCGGCGTTGTCGGCACTGCCGAGTTCTTGTCTCCCGAACAGGCCGCGGGCAAACCGGTGTCCAAGCGCAGCGACCTGTACAGTCTCGGCATCGTCCTTTACACATTGCTCACCGGCCGGCTGCCGTTCGAAGGCGCCTCGTTCGTCGATCTTTTGCACAAGCATCGTTACGGACAGTTCGATCGTCCACAAAAGATCGTCCCCGAGATTCCGTACGAGATCGACGAAGTAGTTTGCCTTCTCTTGGAGAAGGACCCGGAAAAACGACCGCCCGACTGTCAGGTTTTGGGCCGGCACCTTGAGAGCGTCCGCAAGAAGCTGGAACGTAAAGGCCATCCAACGGCGGTGGGAGTAGAGCCGGAAGAAACCGTCGCCGAGAGCAAGACCGATCTGGGCGACATCGACCTGCCAGGTCCGGCGACGCTCATGAGCAAACTCATGCGCGCGGAACTGAAGCGGCAGTCCGAAGGCCCGCTGTCCGGAATCTTGAACCGCGCCTGGGTCTTGTTGCTGCTATTGGGGCTGTGCGTCGGCGTCATCGCGTATGCATTCTGGCCTCCGAGCATGGAAACCTTGTACGCGCGCGGCTCGGAGCTCATGGGTTCGGAGCGACTTGCCGATCAGGAGCGCGCCTGGCGCGAATACCTTGGCCCCTTGAACGAGCGCTTTCCCGACAATCCATACAAGGACGAAGTCGAAAAGCTGCGCTTGAAGTTCGAAGCCGCCAAGAACCCTGGCCCGACCGAGGCGCAACGATTCTACCTTCAGGGCGAGCGCCTTCTCAAAGAGGGCGATTGGCAAGCCGCCAAGCGCGTGTGGCAAAATCTGGTAACGGTTTTTCAGGACATCGACGCGGAGAAACACTGGGTTCACAGAGCGGAGAAAAGCCTGGTCGACGCGGACAAACAAGCCCTGAACCCCCAGCGCTGGAAGGCGGTGCAACAAGCGCTTGTGCGAGCCGCACAGCTCCGGGATCAAGACCGCAGGGCCGAAGCAGAAGCGATTTGGCGCGGCTTGGAAGAACTATACCGCAATGACCCTTTGGCGGCTGATGTCATGAAACAGATAACGACAGCGCGAAAGAAGTAGTTTGTTGATCATGAATGATCAGGATGTCCCTGGCAACAATGCATCGTCGAGCGATTCCACCTGGATCTCCTTCTTGTCACTTTTCCAGGCTTCAAGGATTGCTGACGCATGTTCGCGGCACTTGGCGGCCACGCCGATTACGTGCACTCCGTCGGGCGGCTTTGCCTTGGTGTCGTGTGCTGTGTGCGCCCGGCTTTCGCTGCAGGCCTTGCACAAGATGCGCGTTGACGTGCTCCAATCCTCCGCCGCCCCTTCCTTGTCGGCCGCGATTCTCGCCAATTCCGTAACGAAGTCATCGCGATTGGGCATGGCCACGCGCGCCACGAACGTGCCGAAGGAGCTTGCTGTCAACAGTTGGAGCGCGTTGAAGACGGGCACGTCCTTGCCGTCGTGTCTCCGAAAGCCGACCGGAGCGCCGTCATTGAGCACAACGTCGCCCCAGCGATGCTTCGACTGGGGGAAGGGAATGCTGACAATCTCCGCCCGCGCCGGGTCCAGGCGGTCAGCCCAGACGACTTCCGCGTCGCCCTCCGGGTTCAGTCGAATGGGACCAAGGCCGCAGGGAAGATCGACCGGCCCGTCGCCGTCGGGGACTTCGATGCCGAAGCCGCGCCACGCCGCGCGGGCCACGTCCCAGCGCGCAAGCGCGGTCGCGGCGATGCCCAGATTCCACCAGGCCGCCTCATTTTTTGGGTCGAGCGCAGTCGCCCGTTGATTGTAGTCCAACGATTTTTCCCAGATCGCTTCGAACTTGTAGACAAGTCCGAGATAGTAGTAGGGCGTCGCCCAACTAGGAAGTTTGGCGGCGGCTTGCAGGAACATCTCGATGGCGTCTCGCCGACTGCCCTTTTGCAAAAGGACAAGGCCTTTGGCGTTGAGGTCGGCGGCTGATTCGCGTTTGTGCATGGCTTTTTAACCGCAAAGACGCAGAGGAATGCAGAGAAATGTCGTAGCCCGCATGAGTGTTACCTTTCTTGTTTCGACTCTGCGACTCTTTGCGCCTCTGCGGTTATTCCGACTTCAATAACTCCTCGATCTTCGCTTCGATCTCTCGAATCAAGAACGGCCTGCCTTGAACTTTGTTAAGGCCAACGGCATCGATGAGGAATCGGGCTCGAAGGACAAAGAGCAACTGGCCGTTGTTCAGTTCCGCGACCAGAACCCGGCGGTAACGGCGCAAGACCTCTTCGGTGTTCTTGGGCAATGGCCACAGGTGTCGGAGGCAGGCGGCGGCGATCGGGCGGCCGCGTTTCTGCGCGGCGGCGACTGCGGAGCGGATTGCGCCCCAGGTGTTGCCCCATCCGAGGACCAAGAGGTCGCCCTTGTCCGGCCCCAAAACTGCAAGCGCCGGAATTTCCTGGGCGACGTTCTCGACCTTGCGGCGTCGAGCGTCTACCATCTTCTGGTGATTTGCCGGGTCATAGCAAACGTTGCCGGCGTCGTCTTCCTTCTCGAGTCCGGTCAAGCGATGCTCAAGACCTGGTGTGCCTGGGATCGCCCAGGGGCGCGCCAGGCGCGCGTCACGACGAAAAGGCGCGAAGCTTGAGCCGTTCCCTTGATTGTCGGCGCGCGCATGTTCGATGGTCAAGGGGGGCAGTTCCGGGGGCACGGCAATCTTCCACGCTTCACCGCCTTGTGCCAGATGTAAATCCGCCAGTACTATCACGGGCGTCATATAGCGCGTCGCCAATCGCGCGGCTTCGTAAACCGTGTCGAAGCAGTCGGCAGGAGAACTAGGCGCGAGCACTACCAAGGGGGCTTCGCCATGCCGGCCAAAAAGCGCTTGCAACAGATCGGCCTGTTCAGGTTTGGACGGCATGCCGGTGCTCGGCCCCGCACGCTGGATACAGACCACAACGCAGGGTAGCTCGGTCGCAACAGCCAAGCCCAGTGCTTCCGAGGACAGCGACAAGCCCGGACCGCTCGTGGCCATGGCGCCCAGCGCGCCGGCAAAGGAAGCGCCCAGGGCCATGCATAAAGCGGCCAGATCGTCTTCCGCCTGCAGCAGGCGGAAGTCGTGATGTTTCCATTCCGCCAACAGATGCAATACGTTCGTGGCGGGTTGGCTCGGCGCTCCCGCGAACACCAGAGGCAGCTTGGCGTTTTGAGCCGCGGTCACCAGACCCAGGGCAAGCCCCTCATAGCCGGTCAGCTTGCGATAGCGACCCGGCGCGCGGCAAGCGCCTTCGATCTTGCGCACCGGTCCCAGGCTTTGTGTTTCGCCGAACTGATAGCCGGCTCTGAGCGTCCGCGTATTGGCTTCCAGAATGGCCGGATTCTTCGCGAACTTTCGGCCGATCCATTGCAGGGTCGGGTCCAGCGACCGCTGGTAGAGCCAGAACACAACGCCCAGGGCGAAAAAGTTGCGGCAGCGTTCCACTTCGCGCGGGTTCAACTTCAAGGAAGCGACCGCTTGACGATTGAGCTGGCTGAGGGGCAGTGCGAGCACGTGGAAATCTCGAAGCGATCCGTCTTCGAGTGGGTTAGCCGCGAAGCCGGCCTTGTGCACCGCGGTGCTGTCAAAGGCGTCGGCGTTGACCAGGAGCAATCCGCCCGGGGAAAGGTCCGCGAAGTTGGCCTGCAGTGCCGCGGGATTCATCGCCACCAGAGTATCGAGCGCATCACCGGTCGTGTGCACGGCCTCTTTGCCGAAGCGGATTTGCATGCCGGCGACACCCGCGAGCGTGCCGGCGGGAGCGCGGATTTCCGCTGGGAGGTCGGGCAGAGTGCGGAAGTCGTTGCCCGCCAGCGCGGTCGCCAGCGTGAACTGCGCGCCTGCCAACTGCATCCCGTCGCCGGCATCGCCGGCGAAACGAATCGTCGCTGCCTCACAGGCGTGCGTCTGGGCCGCGCATTGAGGTGATTTTTTGGCGGAGGTCATACTTCTTTTGTATTCGGCATCCCCTCACCCCCAACCCCTCTCCCTACGGGCGAGGGGAGACAGCAGCGAGGGGAGTTTCGATCGAACCGGACAATGTGGTGATTTTTACGCGACTGGGACAAAGGGACATTCTATGCGCCTTCGCGGCGGGGAGGGCGTCCTTGACCGTTGGGCGGCAGGTTGTAAACGGTGGCCGGAAAATGCTCGACAAGGTAATGCACGATGCGCTTCACCGACAAGATGCCGACCGGCTTCTCGTCCACGACCACAGGCAAATGACGGTAGCCGCCTACTTCCATACGGCGAATTGCGGTGGCGATACTGTCCTTGGGGTGCACAGTCACTGGGTTGGGAGTCATCGTTTCGCCAACCGGCGCGGACAAGGGCTTGCCCGGCCCCATGACGCGGCGCAGCAAATCACGCTCCGTAAAAATACCGATCATGCGCTGATTCTCGCATACCAGAACGCACCCCACAGACTTGGCGCGCATCAAGGCAACGGCTTCGGCCACGCTCTGCGACGGCTTTACCTGCCAAGGAGGCGTGGGATTGAGCCGCGACACGCTCTCGATCTTCAAATTCCGGGAAACATCCATTCCAGTTTGTACTTCCTAACGAATTATTCACTTTTATTGTCCGAAACCCCATCCCACCGGCAAGTGCGCTGTCTTTTGGAATCTGGAGTGCGGTGACTTTTGGAGTGCGGTGACTCGTCACCGCTTTAGGATTCTAGGATTATTGCGGCGATGCGTCGCGCATCCAAAAATCCTAAAGCGGCGACCAGTCGCAGCACTCCAAAATTCACACCTACAATGGCGTAAGAGCAAGCGGGATGGCCCATGCCGGATCCACAAAAGCTAGTCGCCACACTACATAAAGCTGCGGCCGCGTTTCGGGCCACGCCCGGCCGAAACGGGCATATTGTACGCCTTAGGGACGGAGCCGAAGTCCTCGTGGCCGGCGACTTGCACGGCAGCGTCGAAAACTTCCGGCTGTTGTTGAAGAAAGCGGACCTCGCCCAAAACGCGAACAGGCACCTGGTTCTTCAGGAAGTCGTTCACGGACCTTTTTTCTATCCGGGCGGCGGAGATAAATCACACCAATTGGTCGATCTGTTGGCGGCGCTCAAGTGCCAGTTCCCCGAACGCGTGCACTTTCTCTTAGGCAATCACGAACTGGCGCAATGGCAAAACCAGCGCATCGGAAAAGGCGACGCCGATCTCAATGAACTATTCCGCAACGGCATTGACGAAGCCTATCCCGGTTGGGGAGAGAAGATTTACGCGGCCTATCTTCAGTTGTTCGCAACGGCGGATATGGCGATCTATACAAGCAATCGGGTTCTAATGACACACAGCGTGCCGAGCGCGAAACATTTGGTGCAATTCGATGTCACGGCTTTGGAAAAGGAAAACTTTGCAGCGGCGGAGCTCAACTGGGGCGGAAGTGTGCACGCGCTCGTTTGGGGCCGAGATACGAGCCAAGCCCATGTCGAAGCGTATCTAGAGAAAATGGACGCCGACTTGTTGCTGACCGGACACATCCCCTGTGACGAGGGCTATGCTGTCCCTAATGACCGCCAGATCATACTCGACGCCAAAGGGACGCCGGCATGCTATTGCCTGTTCCCCACGGACCGGCCTCTTACACAGCAAGAACTGATTGAGAGGATTGGTGTCTTGTAGGCGTTTACGTTTCGCGCTCGCTCCGATCTTGCAAATAGGTTGAAGCGAGCGCGAAACGTAAACGAGCGAGCGCGAAACGTAACCTAGTATTGCTTTCCTGAATAACTTGCCCACAGCGCGTCCATCGGATGCGCGATCCACGTTTTCGGCTTGTGTTTCCGCAAATAGCGGCCGATTTGAATCAAGCAGCCGACGTTGCTCGAGAACACCGCATCGGCATCAGTCGCGAGCAAGTTTTGTGATTTGCGCAATCCCAAGCGCTCGGCCATTTCTGGTTGCGTCAGGTTATAGCTTCCCGCGGCCCCGCAACAAATCTCGCTTTCGCTCAAGGGCACGAGCTTTAGACCGGGAATCAATTCCAGCAGCTGCCGCGGTTGCTTGCGGATTTGTTGGCCGTGGCATAGATGGCAGGCGTCGTGGTAGGCTGCCCGCAGGTTCAGCGGATTCTGCGGCGCGATGGGGCCCAATTCGACGAGAAACTCGCTGACGTCGCGCACTTTCCGCACGAATTCTTCCGCAACCTTGACGTCTGGGGTGTGCTGAAGGATATGGTAGTAGTCTTTGAACATGGCGCCGCAGCCGGCCGCGTTGACGACGACGGCATCGACCCCCTGTGCCATGAATGCCTGCAGGTTTTGCAACGCGAACTCTCGGGCCGGCGCTTCGTGCCCGGCGTGGTAATGGAGCGCGCCGCAACAAACCTGATGGGGCGGCGTCCATACGTCGCAGCCGTTTACCTGCAACACTCTGGCCGTGGCCCAGGTCGTCTGCGGGAAGAACGCATCCGCCGCACAGCCGGTGAAGAGCGCCACCCGTGCCCGCCGCTTGCCCTGGGCGGGCAGTTCCTCGGGCAGCCGGCCATAGTGCTTGTAGAGCGGCGGCAGCATGTCATGGAAGTCCCGCAACGTCCGGGGCAGAATCTTGAAAAAGCCGATCTTCGTCAACAGCCAATCGATTCCCAGCCATTGCAGCAGCTTCGCAGGCTTGAGCGCCCAGCGCATGCGCCGCGCGTAAGGCGTCATGCGGTACAAGAAAAAACGCTTGAGCCAGCCCAGAGATTCTTTCTTGGCGCCCGTATTGGTGAGGTGGATGCGAAACGGTTCAATCAACTTGCCATATTGCACCCCCGATGGACAAGCGGATTCGCACGCCCGGCAATCGAGGCACAGATCGAGGTGATTCTGAACTTCCTGGTTGAGCTCGATGCGGCCGTCGGTCAAAGCCCGCATGAGATAAATACGGCCGCGCGGACTGTCGTTTTCGTCGCCCAGCTCGACATACGTCGGACACGCGGAAGTGCACAGACCGCAGTGAACGCAATCGAGGAATAGTTCATAGTCAATGCCTGCTTGGGTAGGCAATGAGATCCGGTTTTTTTCGGTCGCTTCCATCATCAATGCGTTGCTCAAATCGCGCTGAATAGCCGCCCTGGATTGAACACGTCACGGGGGTCGAATTGTTTCTTCACTTCCGACATCAAAGTCCAGTCACCGCGCGCTGGACCCCACACCGATAGTTTCGACTTCCACTCGTGCGGACAGCGCTGGACAACGACAGTTCCGCGTTCGCGCCACCCACTTAGCATTGCGGCAGCTTCCGCGCACGTCAAGCCCGCAGGCGACAACAAAGTAGTAGGCACACTCCGTGTGCCGTCTCCGGCGGACGGCACACGGAGTGTGCCTCCTACTATCTCGCCCGCGGGCCAACGACCCCACACCACGCCGTTGCCCGCATGGGCCCGCAACAGCACGCAATCGCTTTGTTTGGCGGCCAGAATCAAGAAATCCGCCGTGGCGCTGGGCAGCACGCTGGCTTTGAAAACCGTGTCTGCCAGGGGAGCTACTCCCCAATCCGTCAGTCCTTGCCACGTCGGCAAAGCAGTATGTCCCAGGTTGGCTTCCAGGGAAAAGTCGCCGCCGGTTTCCTTGATGAGTTGCTGCACTTGCCACTGCACTGCTTCGGCGTTTCCTTCGTAACCGACGAAGATGGTCCAGTCGTCGCCAGTGCTCCACTTCCCCTCGCCCCTGGGGGGGAGAGGGGCTGGGGGTGAGGGGGCGCTGGCGCGGTTGAAGACCTCCAAGCACACTGGTCGCGTGCGGCTCTCGTGCAGCCGGTTCAAACAGGCCCCAAGCTTATCCCCGCTACAGCCGAAGCGAACCAACGCTTGTTCTTCCGGCAACGGTCGCAGTTTTAACGTGACCTGCGTGATGACACCGAGCGTGCCAAGTGAACCGACCATCAGTTTGCAGATGTCGTAGCCGGCCACGTTCTTGACAACGCGGCCGCCGGACTTGAATTCTTGGCCCTCGTCGTTGACCGCAGAGAGGCCGATGACATAATCGCGCAATGTGCCGCAGCCAAACCGGCGTGCGCCGCTGACGTTGGCTGCCAGCGTGCCGCCCAGAGTTGCGTCTTGGGCAGAAGGGACATCGATCGGCAGGCGCTGATTTTCGGCCGCCAGGATGCCTCGCAGTTGGGCGATGGTTATGCCTGCCTGAACCGTGATGGTCATATCGCGGGCCGGATAGTCGATAACCTTGTCGAGTGACCCGAGATCGACGGCAAGTCCCGCCTTGCTGGGTGGATTGCCCAACGCAAGCATGGTGCGGCCGCCGATGGGATAGATGGCCCGGCCGGTGCGCCCTGCTTGCTCCACCAAAGAGCCCAGTTCCTGCACGGTCGTTGGGCGAGCCAAGGGCAAAGGACCGAAACCGTCAATGAACACTGCATTGTCGCTCATGCAGTTATTCAGTTTATGAATACGGCACAGCGCAATGGGGTTTGATTTCCCTAGGAAAAATCGAATGGACTTTTTCCCTGCTGCTTGGCAGGCGAGGAAGGAAATTGCTTTGGAGCGTTGGATGTGTTTGGCGCCGCCAGCTGGGAATCAGTTGCGGCGGCCCCGAAGGGATTGGACGCTGGAGTTAGCGTCTGCGCGCCTTGGTGAGCCGTTTTCTCGCCGACGGCGCGGTAGACCAGGATCCAAGCCGCAATAAGCCAAATGGCCGCCAGCGACCAGTGCAGTGCGGCCGCGGGCAAGAGGTCGTCCGCGCCGAGCTTCGAGTGAATGAAACGCATGACAAAGACAGCGGGGAAAAACGAAACCAGCAAGATGCCAACCTGGCGCATGTTGCGTTGCGGCACTTTTCGGCCGCCAAACCAGGGCAACTCGCCCAGGACCAAAACGGCGATGCCGCCCACCAGCAGGATAAAGCCGAAGACGAACACCATGGTTGTGTTTCGTAAGCTGGATACTGCAACCTACAGTATCTTTTGACCCGGAACAAGTAAATCCGGATCAACCGTCGCCATGTTCCCCTCGTCCGGGAGGAAGGGATCGGGGGCAGCGACGGGCGGCAACGCTAGCAATCACAGAATTCGTGTGTTTTTTTCTTTCAATACGGGCCGATGAATCTATAATACATCTCTAATAATTGGGAACCCGTCCCGCGCCCTCTCAACTCGCCGCGCGGTCTTGCACTTAGGGATCCAACCATGACTCGCTTTGCAAGTGCATTTTGTTGTCTCTTTTGTCTTTTCGCCTTTGGATGCAGCACGGACAATCGCTGCGATGTGTCCGGAACCGTCACGCTCGCAGGCAAATCCCTCGACCAGGGCACGATCATGTTTGTGTCCGTCGACGAGAAGAGCGGAAACCAGGTGAGTGCTCTCATCAACAACGGAAGTTACAAGATTCCCAGAGATGGGGGACTGCAGCCCGGCAAATATCGGGTGGCCATCAGCAGTCCCGACGGCAAAACGCCCGATCCAGTTGCCGCGCCGGACGCGCTGCCCGGACCGACGGGCAACTTTTCGTCCAAGGAGCGCGTGCCGGCAAAGTACAACACGGAAAGCCAACTGGAAATTGAGATCAAGCAGGGACAGTCGAACAGATTCGACTTCCCGATACCGTAATCGACCTGCGGACCATTGTCCCTCGCTTGCGCGTCGGGCTAGTGTGCCGCGCTCGCGCGTTGGGTTAGTGGTCCGGAACTTCATTTTCGTCCTTTCATTTAGGAGGAGTCATGTCTACTCGCCGGCGAGGGTTTACCCTCATTGAACTGTTGGTGGTGATTGCGATCATCGCCATCCTGATCGGCCTCTTGCTGCCCGCGGTCCAAAAGGTCCGCGAGGCCGCCGCTCGCGTCCAATGCCAAAATAACCTCAAGCAAATCTCACTCGGCATGCACGCTCATCAAGACGTCTACAAACTCTTGCCCGGCGGCGTTGGCAAGTTCGGTTGCTGTTGGGGCACCTGGTTGGTTCCCACCTTGCCGTTCATCGAACAGGACAACATGAAAAAACTGTATCTGAACTGGGGTGGAAACGACGCGACCGGCGTCCGTTATGCCGGCGGGACCAACCCTGTCAATGTGACCCGGCAGCGCCTTTCCGTGTATACCTGCCCCAGCGATACTCCGAATGCTCCGTCGGGCAACATCACCAGCCACAACTACGTGGTCAATTACGGCAACACAACGTTTTTCCAAGCTACTGTCGTCGTCGCGGGTGTGACCATCCCCTTCGGCGGCGCTCCTTTCAATTGTTATCCTGGTTCGGTGTCTGACGATGGTCCAGTCAACGCTGCACAGGCGGCGACCTGGACGCGAGAATACGGCAAGCCCGTCAGCCTACTGCATATCCCGGACGGTACGAGCAACACGCTCATGCTGTCGGAAGTGAAGCAAGGGCAGGGTCTCGACGCACGCGGTTTCGCTTGGTGGGGCGGAGCCTCGGGTTTTGTGACGCTCTATCCTCCGAACTCTCTGACTGACCCGGACGTGATGACCGGCGCCTGGTGCAATACCGCCAACCCGGCAAACGGGCCGTGCCGGACGGCAGGTTTGGCCCCGCCAAGTCCGTTCAGCCGCCGCCAGGGCGCTCGCAGCTGGCACACCAACGGCGTCAACGTTGCACTGTGCGACGGCAGCGTTCGGTTCGTCTCGAACAGTGTAAGTCTTCCCGCCTGGCGGGCGCTGGGCACGTCCAGAGGCGGCGAGACGATTAACGACTTTTGATCGGCGTGCATAGCGAAAAACAGCAAGCCCGGAAGACCAGGGACTTCTATCCTGGCTCTCCGGGCTTTGGCTTTTTGTCTTTACTCTGCGCTACTCAGCGCCTCCGCGGTTGAAGTACTCAAACCTCGAAGATGCACTCAATCTCGACAGGAATATTCCCAGGCAGTGGCCCCATGCCGACGGCGCTGCGCGCGCCGACGCCGGCGTCTTCGCCGAACACTTGAGCCATGAGCTCCGAAAAACCGTTGATCACTTGCGGTTGCTCCAAAAAGTGGGGCGCTGAGTTGACCATGCCCAGTGTCTTCACGAGCCGCTTCACTTTGTCCAGCGACCCCAAAGCGCTTTTCACCGTGGCCAGGATATTGATGCCGACGAGCCGGGCGGATTCCTTGCCTTGTTCCAAGGTAAGTTCCGAGCCGACGCGGCCCAGCAGCATCGATTGGCCTTCGGGCTTGGCCGGACCGTGACCGGAAACGTACAGCAAGTTGCCGGCTTGCACCGTCGGCTTGTATTTCGCCACCGGTTTGGGCGGCGTCGGCAGCGTGATGTTGAGTTCCTTGAGGCGTGTTTCCGGCGTGGACATGGAATTCTCCTTTTCCGTGACGACTTAGACCTCGCGCAAAGGCGCTAAGGCGCAAAGAAGCCGCACTAGCCCGAAGCGCGAGCGAGGGACTCTTAACATCTTGATGAACTTACGCAGTTTCGTATCAAGTTTCAAAAGAAAAAGATCGAGACCACCGGACGACAGGAGGGGGGTAGGTTCCTGCCCCAGACGTGATCTCGATCAAAACGAGTTTGCGTTTCGCGCTCGTCCTAGCGGGTCGCGCCTGCCGAATTCTGTGAGCGCGAAACGTAAACGGAACGCTTTCCATTCAAGCGAATGCAAATCTAAGGAAACCCAAGACTGGATTGCTCTTACACTACGACACGGTCCAACAGGGGACAAGGCTTGTAGCGCGGCCCGTAACGCGCCGCCAGATCCAGCAGCTTCTGTTTGACGTTTTCCAGGCCGTATTGCTTGGCGTATTGAATCGGTCCGCCCCGGTGTGGCGCCCAGCCCGCCAGCGCCAGGGCTTTGTCGAGCTGTCCGGCCTGGCTCATGACTCCTTCGTGCAAACACCAGGCGGCTTCGTTGACCATGAGCCAAACCAGCCGATCGCTGGCTAAGCGCAATTGATCGGCGACGGAAATCGCATCCATCTGATGCGGCGCTTCCACGTGGGAGTGCAAGCGCAGATAGCTAACCCAGCGCGCATGGACTTTGAGCCGCCGCCGGCCGTGGCGATACGCGCCCAAGCCGGTTTTTTGTCCGAGCCATTTCTTTTCTACCATGAGCGCGAACGTGTCATCCAACGGAATCCGATGGCCCAGCGCTGGCTCCACCGCCCGCACCAGGTTCTGGGCAAAGTCCCAGCCCAGGACATCCAGGTGTTCCAGTGGGCCGTGCAACATTCCGAAGCGCGACATCGCTTCATCTACACGCTCCGGTTTCATGCCCTCCTTCACGAGTAGTACGGCTTCATTGAAATAGGGCGCCAGAAAGCGATACACGAAGAACCCCGGTCCATCGCCGACGCGTTGCGGAAATCGGCCCAGCGCGATGACGAAATCGGACAAGCGTGACAGCGTCTCGTCCCTCGTCGCCCCAGATCCTGCCAACTCGACCACGACCGAACGGCCCACGGGATGGAGAAAATGCAACGCAGCCACGCGTTCCGGACGCTTGACGCCTTCCTGCAGCGCGGCCACGGTATGAAAGGCACTGGTGGAGGCAAGAAGCGCATGCGCTGGGACGTGATCTTCGATGGTAGAAAATGTTGAGGCGCTGGTCTGGTCGCGCGGATCGAGCACGAGTTCCAGGTCCTCGTAGCCTCTCCAGGCCGTCGTGCCTCGGATTTGATTCAAGCACCTGGACATTTCCACTTCGCTCATCGCGCCGCGCGCCACTTCATTCTGAAACGACGCGACCAGACGCAGAAGCGCATAGCCCAAAGCGCTTTCATCGCTTTCTTTCAAAACGACCTGACAACCCTTGGTAACGGCCAATGTCACGAGTGCCGCGCCCTGGCCGGCGGCGCCCAGCACTCCGACGCGGCGAATGCGTCCCTCTGGCTGCGCGGCATGCAGTCGAAAGTGATCCCGATACTGGTGCAATTGCAGTAGATTGCGGCCGGCATCGGACTGTGCCAACCGGCACACAGCTGCGCGGGCCATGGCGTGGCCGGCTGCCGCGCCGTCGCGCAATCCTGTGCGCACTGCCTCGAGCGCTTCCCAGGGCGCAGGCATGTCATCGGGTAGCCGTTTTTCGAGCAGACGACGCGCACCGCGTAAGATGAACCAGCGTCCCAAACGGGTCGATTCGAAAATCTTCTGCCGCCACGTGCGTCGGGAATATTCCGCGGCGGCCCTCTTGGTCGGGTTGGCTATAAAACTCGGCGGAGCGGCGTCGTTGTCCGCGGCGACTTCATCGGCCAGTCCCCATGCCAGCGCGTCGCGCGGATGCAAGCGTCGGCCGCCGAGCAGCATCTGCAAGGCGCGTTCGAGGCCGACAAGGCGCGGCAAGCGCACCGTGGCCCCCCAGGCGGGAATCAGGCCGATCTCAAGTTCAGGGAAGCCGAACACGGTAGCGGATTTCTCGATGGCCACGCGATAGTCGCATGCCAGCGCCAACTCCAGCCCGCCGCCCAGGCACGCGCCGGCGACAACCGCCACGCTGGGCAGCCGCAGATTCTCGAGCTTGTCAAACACGCGCTGGGCTTGGCCGGCAAGTTGCGCGATTTGCTCCGGCGTCATTTCCGCCAGCGCATTGGCATCTGGTCCAGCTGCGAATCCGTAAGCCTTGCCGGTTCGCACCAGGAGCAGCTTGAACTTCGCTTCCTTTTCCAAAACGTCGAGTGACTTATCCAGCTCTTCCAAGACGGCCCGAAAGAGGGAATTGGACTTGCCGCCGGGAACGTCGAGCACCAATTCCGCCACGCCGTCTGCCAGCTGATTGATCCACAGGTTTTCGCCCTGGAAAAACGCCATGCTGCGGAGAGGAATGGAGTCGTGGTTACCGTGGGATGTTCTAAACGAACAGCAATACCCTATAAAATGTGGAGTCCGTTTCCAACTTGCTCCAAAGGGTCCAATGCTATGTCCGTGCCGTTGCTCGAAAGCCACATTCCCGGTTATCCTTGTCGACGCGGCAAAGTCCGCGACGTTTACGATCTGGGCGATCAACTATTGATCGTCGCCACCGATCGCATCAGCGCATTCGACTGGGTGTTGCCGACGCCCATACCAGACAAGGGCCGCATCCTGACGAGGATGACGTTGTTTTGGCTCAAGTTCCTTGACATTCCGAACCATCTCGTTTCCGCGGACGTCGCCGCCTTTCCAAAAGACTTTTCGAAACATGCAGAGATTCTCGAGGGCCGCACCATGCTGGTGCGCAAGACCCAGGTGGTTCCGATTGAATGTGTCGTACGCGGCTATTTGGCGGGTTCCGGTTGGAAAGAATACCAACGGCAAGGTACGGTGTGCGGCCAAAAGCTAGCGGCGGGATTGGTGGAGTGCCAGCAATTACCCGCGCCGATCTTTACTCCTTCGACCAAGGCGGAAAGCGGCCACGACGAAAACATCTCTTTCGAACAAATGGCGCAAGAGGTAGGCCGGGGGCCGGCCGAGGACTTGCGCCGGCGCAGCCTGGATGTGTACAACCGAGCGGCGGCGCACGCGCGCACTAAAGGCATCGTTTTGGCGGACACCAAGTTCGAGTGGGGCCGGTTGCCCAGCGGCGAGGTTCTGCTGATTGACGAAGTCCTCACGCCGGACAGTTCGCGCTTCTGGCCGTTGGATCAATACCGTCCGGGGGCCAACCCGCCGTCGTTCGACAAGCAGTTCGTCCGCGATTGGCTGGACCGCTCGGGCTGGGACAAGAACAGTCCGCCGCCGCCGTTGCCCGCGGACGTGGTCGAGAAAACACGAGCCAAGTACTTGGAAGCGCTGCAGCGTTTGTCAACATGACTCAACCCTTGCGCTTGCTCATCATCGGCGCCCATCCGGATGACGCCGACTATGCGGCCGGCGGCACCGCGGCGCTTTATCGCGCGGCTGGGCACGTCGTGCACATGGTCAGCCTGACCAACGGCGACGCGGGCCATCACTTGCGCGCGGGGCCCGACTTGGCCGAACGTCGCCGGCAGGAAGCGGCCAATGCCGGCGCGGTCATCGGCGTGTCCTACGAGCTCTTCGACAATCATGACGGGGAACTGGAACCAACTCTCGAAAACCGCCGCCAGGTCATACGATTGCTGCGCACGTTTCGGCCCGACCTCGTGCTCACGCACCGGCCCAATGACTACCACCCCGACCACCGCTATACGAGCCAACTCGTTCAGGACGCCGCCTACATGGTCACGGTGCCCGCGGTCGTCCCTGGAGTGCCGCACCTTGCAGCCAATCCCGTAATCGCTTACCTGCCGGACGAATTCACCAAGCCGTATCCCCTGCAACCAGCGATAGCGGTCGATGTCGGACCTGTATTCGACAAGATCGTGGACATGCTTGATTGTCACGTGTCGCAGTTCTACGAGTGGCTTCCCTACAACATGGGCTTTGTCAATGAGGTCCCTGCCGATACAGAGTCGCGCCGGGTGTGGCTTGGTGAATTCACCAAGATGCGCTTGCGCAAGCAGGCGGAGCGCTTTCGGCACTTGCTGATCGAAGTGTACGGCCCCGAGCGCGGCCGCCGGGTCGAATACGCGGAGGCTTTCGAGCCGTGCGAATACGGCGCGCCTTGGGACGACGGAGTGCGCCGGCGGCTGTTCCCGTTTATTAAGTAGACCTCTCGCCTATCGGTTGGCGCGGGCGGAGATTGTCGAGGACCGAAAGGTGCGAGTAATCCTGTTGGTTTCCGGCGGATTAGTTGGGGTTGCGATCGCACTTATCGTCCTGGGTGTCTTCTGGCCGGGTCTCGGGGACGGCGGCCCCGGCCTCAAGGTCGAGGACTTCGGGCTGTACTGGAGTTCGGCCCGAGTCGGATTGGAGGGCGGCAGCCCATACGACCCCATCGCCGTTTTCCCGTATCAACAAGCGATCGAACCGGGGCGTTCTGGGCCGGCGCTGCCATGGGGACCGCCGTGGTCCATGGGGTTGCTCTATCCCTTCGCGGCCGCCGGTTTCCCAGCCGCCCGATGAGCCTGGCTGCTGTTCGGGTCGGGCATGCTACTGGCGTCCGCCGGCGTGGTGTGGCGCGTGTACGGCGGCGCGGCTGATCGAGTTCCCTTCGCGTGGCTGATCGCGTTCAGTTTTTACCCGTCCCTCTTGGTGACTGCGCTCGGGCAGCAAACGACGTTCGCGCTCGTCGGAGTGGCCGGATTCCTGTGGGCCCAACAGGGCGGGCGGCCGTTCTTGTCGGGCGTGTTGCTTGGATTGACCCTCGCGAAACCGCAGAATCTTATTCTCCTGTGGGCAGCGGTGGGAGCAGTAGAGCTGATCTCGTTGAGGTGGCGGACACTGGCTGGCCTGACCACGGCGACGGCGGCCCTGTCCGCCCTCGCCCTCGCTCCGAATCCCGCAGTGTTCGAGCACTATGTCTACGCGCTCACCCACTACCCGCCCGCCGACCTGGTGACTTCGACGCCTGGCGCGCTTCTCCGTTTGAGCTTTGGCGGTGGGCTGTGGATCACGCTCGTACCACTCTTATGCGCCCTGCTTTGGCTCGGCTGGTACGTCGCTCGACATTTGCGGCCGACCTGGGACTGGACGGAGCGACTGCCGGCGATCCTGTTCGCCAGTTACTTGGCGAGCCCGCACGGGTGGGTCTATGATTTCTTGGTCCTTCTCGTGCCCTTGCTCCAGGCAGGTGCTGCGGCGGACGCGGGAGGTCCCGGCCGGCAGCGGGCATTCTTGTCGATGCATCTGGGGCTGACGGCATTGTGCCTGGCTCTGAAGTCGGCCAACGTTCAGGAGTACACGTTCGTCTGGTTCGTCCCGACACTCCTTTTGGTGTGGCTCTGGTTCAAGCGGCGAGGCGGCGCGACTTCGGCATACCGTGCCATTTAACCTCACGGGTAGCCATACCCGGACCACAGCTTGAATTGGCCGTTGGTGTAGCTCCACGACCACTGCCCCATGGGCGGGGGCGGCAGGTCCAAGACGCCGAACGTGCCCGAGACGGAGCTCACGGGGCTGTCGGGATTCAAAACTAGAGGCGTTTCAAGCCGAAGAAGTCGCCGCCGCCAAAGACCGGGTCATAGAT